>JBFMBU010000318.1:0-36455 GCA_040755035.1 Thermodesulfobacteriota bacterium | reverse complement strand
GTAACAGTTTAGCCCTTTGGAAACTTTTTTTATCACGCGTCCACAATTCTCTTGATTTATGGGCTTTTTTTTGTTCTAATAATATGAGTATTAATACTCATATTAGCGAAAGGTTTATAATGGGCCGAAACGAAATCCTGAAGCAACGCCAAGCCAGACTCAGAGAAGATATCGCCTCCTTGCTCGATAGCTTCCTGATCGGGACGGTGGCCAGGTCCCCTTCCATGAGCGGCTACAGCCTTACGACCAAGAAGGATGGGAAAACGGTCACCTTCTATGTCCGCAAGGACATTGTTCCCCTGGCTTTGGAGATGAGCAAACGATACCAACAACTCTGGATCCTTTTACAAAAGGTTTCCAATGTAAACCGGGAGATCCTGAACTTGCAGTCCCAATAACCATGCGACTCCCTCCCTATCCGCCCCATGATTTTGAATGTGCCTACCGGCACTCCTGCCCCTATCTGGACTGGTTGTCCACCACCTGGGTCCTGGAGGAGTACCGGCGGGCCAATGAGGCCTACCAGGAACATCTGCGGATCATTGAGGCCTTTGATCCGGCTTTAAAGGCCCGGGACGATCGGGTACGCGTCTTGGAGCGAGAAAATGCGGAGCTCAAGGCGAAACTGCGGGCACTACACCAACGGCAATTTAAGTCGAACAAGAAGAAAAACGTTGAGGAGAGCGAGGTAACCCCATCCTCCCCGGGGGAAAAGAAAAAGCGGGGGGCCCCAGTGGGACATCCGGGCTGGGGCCGGTCCCGGCCAGACCATATTGACCGGACGGTGAAGGTGCCGGCTCCGACGGTCTGCCCCCATTGCCAATCCAACCATTTGATGCCGATGGCCGAAACCCTGGACCATCTCCAGGAAGATATCGTCATCCGCCCCCAAACGCTGGTTACCTGCTATCGACATGACCAAGCCTTCTGCAGGCGGTGCCATCAGCCGGTAATTCAGGCAGGCGAGGGCGAACTGGTAAACGCCCCCATCGGGCCGGTCGCCAAGTCGGTGGCCATCTATTTACGCTATCGGATGGGGCTCCCCTACAGAAAAACAGCCGAGTTGTTTCGGGAGGTGTTCGGGTTGAAGTTTGTTCCGGCTTCCGCCTTGGGGTTTGATCGAAAAGCAGCGGCCCGGGGTGCGCCGATCTATGAGGATCTGCGCCAGAAGATCAGGGCTTCCGAGGTGGTCCATGCCGACGAAACCTCCTGGCGCAACGATGGCCTGGGGCATTTCGTCTGGTTCGCCGGCAATGAAAACCTCGCCTTCTTCCATATCGACCGACATCGGTCGGCTGAGGTGGCCCAAGCTATCTTCGGAGAAGATTATGACGGCACACTGGTGCGCGACCGCTATGCCGCCTATAACGGTATCGGCAGGGACTGGCAGGCCTGCCTGGCCCATATCATCACTAAGGCCAAGGAAATTCGCCGGGAGCATGCACTCCTGCCGGAGTCCGCGATGGACGCTGTCACCGGACCCTTCTGCGATCGCCTTATGGACCTGGCCTCACGACTCTGCCTGGTCGGGCAGCAACTGAAATCCGGCGCTATTCCCTGGAAGAAAGCTGCCTCTTTGGAAAAAAGATTCTCCAGAGAACTCGCCCTCCTCTCCAAACATCCGCTGCCCTTCAAACCCGCCGAGACCCTCCGGGCCTATCTCGCCGGCCCCCAACAGAAATTCTTATTTACCTTCCTCCGGCGACCCGGCGTGCCGCCCACCAATAATCACGCTGAACAATCTCTGCGGCATCTGGTGATCTTTCGAAAGATATGTTTCGGAACCCGCTCTGACAGCGGATTAAAAACCCACAGCATCCTCCCCAGTTTGCTCCAAACCGCCAGAAGGCAGGGCCTCCTTCCCCTGGCCTTCCTGCAAACCCTCTTCACCGCCGGCACCGCTACCGCTCAGGCTGCCCTGTACTGCAATTCGAGCTGACCCCTCTAAAGCCATCGGATAAAATATGGGCTAAACTGTTACAAATTCGGCCCAAAGAACCGCCCCATTAATTCCGGTTTTGGAAATAGTTTTGGCCTGTTTTACAAAGCCGCCGCCTTTTCCAGATACACTTTTTCCAGTTCGGCCAGGGCGGTTTTCACATCGGCCGCTTCGATCGTGGGGCCGCACCAGAAACGGAAACCCGGAGGAGCATCCCGGTAAAAACTGATATCATGAGCAGCGTTTCTTTTGCTCAGTTCACTGACCACATTCTTGATGAACTTGGTCTGGTCGTCTTTGGACAAGGCCTTGAACTTGTCCGCCTTGACATTGAGGCAGACCGAGGTGTTGGAGCGAATTTCCGCGGATTCGGCCAGGAATTCAATCCAATCGGTTTTGGCCACCCAGTCTTCAATGACCTTCAAGTTGGCCCGGCTGCGGGCGATCAACCCAGCCAGCCCGAACCCTCCGGCCCATTTGAGGGCGTCCAGGTAATCCTCGACACAGATCATGGAAACGGTGTTGATTACCTCACCGACAAAAATGGCCTGATTGACCTTCCCGCCTTTTTTCATCCGGAATATTTTGGGCATAGGCCAGGGTGGATCATAACTTTCCAGACGCTGAACAGCCCGGGGACTCAAGGCCAGCATGCCATGGGCCGCTTCTCCTCCCAGACATTTCTGCCAGGAAAAGGTCAGCACATCGATTTTTTTCCAGTCGATTTCCATGGCAAAAGCCGCACTGGTGGCGTCGCAAAGGGACAGCCCCTGGCGGTCGGCTGGGATCCAATCCCAGTTGGGGACCTTGACCCCGCTGGTGGTGCCGTTAGCCACAAAAACAACGTCATTGGACCAGTCAACGGCCTTCAGGTCCGGAATTTTACCGTAATCGGCCTTCATGATTGTGGGGTTGAGCTTTAATTGATTGGAAATGTCTGTGGCCCAGCCCTGGCTGAAGCTTTCCCAAACCAGGACCGTCACCGGTTTGGGACCGAGGAGACTCCACATAGCCGCCTCGAAGGCCCCGGTATCGGAAGCGGGCATAATGCCCAGCAGAAAATCTTCGGGTATCCCCAGAATTTTTTTGGTTTCATTGATGGCCTTAGCCAGTTTTTCTTTTCCCGGAGCGGAGCGATGGGACCGTCCGGTCAAGGCGTCTTTCAAGGACTCGAGGGTCCATCCGGGCCTCTTGTTGCAAGGGCCGGAGCTGAAGTTGGGGTTGTGCATTTCGTCTTCCTTTCGTTTCACAAAAAATAAAGAAATTTTTCCCCCAGGGGCCAATTACAAATTCTATCGCTCGGGTGTTCCAATCAGGCAGGAGAAAAGAAGCAAATGAAAAATTCCGGAGAATTTTTTTTCGCCGATTCCCTTGGGATAGCAGCCTCCGGGGAACTGTTTATCATATCTTACTGATTATTAAAGAATAATGTCAAGAAAAAATTCCTTCCGCTCTCAACCGCGGTCTTAGCTCCCTTTTTCTCCATCACAGTAAATGTTTTATAAGGAGATTGATCCCGATCAGAATGAGCCCGATACTGACCATCCGGCGGAACCCTTCTTCCGAGATCCGGACATGAATGCGGTTTCCCAGCCATATGCCTAAAATTATTGCAGGGAAAACATAAAGCGCTGATATCACCCGTGGGGGGGTTACCAATCCGGCCAGGAGATAGGAGGGCAGACGGATAAAGGCCATCAGAGCGAAGATAGTCATCAAACTTCCCCTGAAGGCCTCTTTCTTTAACCCTGAAAGCTGATAATAAAATATAAGAGGGGGGCCACCGGTACCGAACATGCCGGCTAACAGGCCGGCCACCAATCCGATAAACGGTGGGGACCAGGACGGCCAGCGGACCGTCTTCTGCGTTTGAGAGATAAAAAAAATCAGACCGGCGCCTATTAGAAACCAGGCTAAAATGGTTAGAATAAATTCTGGATTTCCATTTTTTAAAATGAAGGTGCCGGCAATGGTCCCGACCACGACGCCGCTGCAAAGAATCAATAAACCCCGCCAGGAAATATTCCGCCAGGACTTATAGATCACGTAAAACTCAGCCGGCAGAGCGACGAATAACAGAAGAACAATAACATGGGTGATGGGGTGAATAAAAAGGGCCAGCAAACCCACAGCGATCAATCCCAGACCGAATCCGAACAATACGTAGATGGTCTGGGCCAGAAAGAGAATCAATCCGGCAAGGAGTAATTGGGAATAGGAATGAAAGATGGTGGCTTCGAGAAACATGAAAGTCGTTTTTTAGAACAATTTTGACTTTAGCTGGCGGAACTTATCACGAAGGGACTGATTTGTAAATAAATCTCATCCTGAGAAGAAACTTCCGTAAGGGAATTGAAAAAAATGACCGGATTCCAGACCATTGACCATGTCCTCTGGCTTGGCTCCCCCCTCCGAGGAAACCAAAGAAATTCTGAATTCAGAATTAGGATAGGCAAGAGTTGCGGGTTTATTTTATTCAAAAAAAGCTAAATATAGGTATTTATTTTGTTGACTATTACAGTTTTTAATATATTAATACCTATTAATTTAATAATTATTCTTATTTTAGGTAAAAATTACAAATATTCTGGATCAGTGTATGTCCGATGAGGAATTGATCAAATCCCCAGAATCCTCCAAAGCCCTTTATAAGGTCCTGGCCGATCAGCTCCAGGATTATATTAGAAACGGCTATTGGCAGGTGGGCCATATCATCCCCTCTGAGAATCATATCTGCGAGCAATTTTCGGCCAGCCGTTCCACCGTAAAAAAAACCTTAGAATACCTTACCCGGAAAGGATATCTCGAGCGCAGGGCCGGCAAGGGGACCTGGGTGGTGGATTATTACCTGACTGAGGAGACCTGGGTTGTAAATGGAATCAGCCCGCCTTACCCTTATCCGGATCTTATTCGTGCCGAAATTTTTTCTCACGAAACCATGGTCAATGACCGATCCAACCCTATTCTCGCCGCCTTTGAATCGGAAAAGGTTGTCAGCCGGGTTAAACTGACCCGATGGCTCGAACAAACCCCTCTGACATTAGTCCATAGTTATATGAAACCTGCTGACGCCGAAATAGTACTTTCCCACTTCAACCCCCAAACCGATATTTATTTATACCGCATTCTGGAAAGAGCCACCGGTAGAACCGTTTCTTATGTGAAAGAGAGCTATGAAGCCATCCTGGCCGTAGGGGAAATCGCCGACCGCCTCGAGATCGCTTCCGGAAGTCCATTGATGCTGCAAAACCGGCTGGCAATTGACGAGCAAGGAAGGTTGGTACTGGGGGCAAGTGTTTATATGCGGACCGATATCCAGAAAATGGAGTTATCCCGCAAGCGTACCATAACCTCTCGAAAGGTTGACCAGTAAGCCGATCAACCGGCAACTCAATTATATGAATCATTAACTTTTACCCGGATATTAATGAATCCGAGTGTTTCATTGAAGGAGGATGTCATGAAAAAAAGAGTTCTTTTGAGAGTAGGTTTTCCGGCGTTGGTACTGGTATTGTTTGTTTTCACCTTTTTTTCCCAGGCCGCTGAATTCAACTGGCGGAAATATGAAGGGACGACTATCAGGGTGTTAGCCTCCAAAAGCGCCTTTACCCCTATGAGCCAGGCCTTTTATAGGGAATTTGAGCAAAAGACCGGCATCAAAGTGATCGACGAGCATTACGGCTCCGCACCGTTGCGGCGTAAGATTACCATGGAACTGGCGGCCAAAAACAAGGATCTGGATGTCTTCGGGGGTATGATGAAAACCAATCTGGAGTACTATCGGGCCGGCTGGTTGTTTCCCCTGGACGGATTTCTGAAAAACCCGGCCTTGACCAACCCGAATTATGATTACAATGATATTTTTCCCAAGGTACGGTCGATAGTTGACGGCAAAACCATCGGCATCACCACCGGCATGAATCCGCAGGTTTTGATGTACCGCAAAGACCTCTTTGAGAAATACAAGGTCAAAGTCCCCACCAACTGGAAGGAACTGGAGGAGGCAGCCAAAAAGCTGACCCTGGATACGGATGGAGACGGGAAGATCGATGTCTACGGCTGGGTGGCTCGCATGAACGAAGAGAATTCCGCCCCCTTTTCCAATTTTCTGTGGTCCAACGGGGCGGCCTGGCTGGACAAAAAAAACAAGCCGGTCTTCAATTCACCCCAAGCGATTGAAGCCCTGAAATTCTATGGGCACCTGCTCAAAGCCTATGGACCTCCGGGGGCCAGCACCTTGGGCTGGCAGGAAGTGGCCTCAGCTATGGCCCAGGGCAAAGCGGCCATGACCGTGGAAATATCCATTTTTGCCGACATGATACTCGAGGACCCCAAACAGTCCAAGGTGACCGGCAAGATGGGGTATACCTATTTTCCCCCGGCCAAACCCCAGTTTAAAACCATGCTCCTGCCCACCAACTGTACGCATATCAGCGCCTTTTCCGAGAAAAAAGAAGCGGCCTGGCTGTTTGTGCAATTTATGACCGATAAGGAGCGGACCTTAGCCTTTCAATTAAAGATGTTTCCTACCTCCAGAAAATCGGCCTGGCTGGACCCCAAATTCAAAGAAATGGATAAATATCCGGAGCTGAGCAAGATTCAATACGAAGGCGTCCAGAAAGGGATTGTTGACTTCGAATTGACTATCCCGGCCTTTGATGAAGCCCGTCCTTACCTTTCCAGGATGATTTACACCGCCTATGAAGGAGGCGATGTGAAAAAAGCGGCCGATGAAACGGTAAAGCGGGTGGAAGAGATTATGAAAAAGACCCCGTAGAGATTTAACCATTTACCGGGGGCCGGACTGGTCGTCCTGGCCCCCGGAGGAAAATAAAATGAGTGATGTCCATATCCATAGAGCGGGAAACAAAGGGGCCTATAAAGAAGATTCGACCCTTATCAACCGTGTCTCTGAAGCCTTCGATCGCAATATACGATTCCTTTTCCCCCTGCCGGCCCTGATCATCGCCCTGGCCCTTTTCCTTTATCCGTTGATTGAGCTGTTTTATCTCAGCCTGACCCGCTGGAGTCTGGTCACCCAGGAACCCCGGACCTTTATCGGCCTGGGCAATTTCATCCAGGCCTTTACCCGGGATGAACATTTCTGGAAATCAGTCTGGCTGATGCTCTATTTCGCCCTGGGGGCCCTGGCCGGCCAATTTATTCTGGGCTTTGCCCTGGCCTTGCTGCTCAATCGGGAATTCCGGGGCGAATCCGTGGTAAGGATGTTGATGCTTTTCCCCATCATCGCCACCCCGGTGGCCATGTCCATGGTCTGGGTCATAATGCTCAATCCCATGATGGGTGTAATGAATTACCTCTTGTCGGTGCTCGGATTGCCGCCCAGCGAATGGGCCGCCGGCTCCAAAGCGGTCATGCCCACCTTGATCATGGTCGATGTCTGGCATTGGACGCCCTTTATGATGCTGGTCCTTCTGGCCGGTTTGAAAAATCTGCCCAAAGACCCTTATGAGGCAGCCATGATCGACGGGGCCTCCCGGTTGCAGGTCTTTTTTAAAATCACCCTGCCGCTGATGCAACCCTATATCGTTTTGGTGGTCATCCTGCGCTTGATCCATAATCTCAAAGTATTTGATGAAATATTCGTCATCTCCCGCGGAGGACCGATGCGGGCTTCAGAAACCCTGAACCTGATGATTTACCACCAGGCCTTCACCGCCATGAACTACGGCTATGCCTGCGCCCTGGGTCTGTTCCTGCTTCTGGTCATCCTGGCCATCAGTCTGGCCGTTTTCAGGTATCGGGAAAGGAGTTGGAGCTATTGATGAGAAACTATGTACTGAAAAAAATCACCGGCAAAACTTTTTTTTGGCTGGCTTGCCTCCTGGCCATTTTCTTTTTTATCTTTCCTTTTTTATGGGTGGTTATGATGTCTCTGAAAAACCCAGAGGCCGCCCAAGCCGTCCCCCCCAAACTTATTTTTACGCCCACCTTTGAAAACTACAAACAGGTATTCAATGCCGGGGATTTTCTTAATGCCTTTAAAAACAGCTTTATCGTTGTTCTGCTGACCCTGGCGGCCAACCTGATTGTCGCTCTGCCGGCCGCCTATATCATCGCCCGCTGGCGGCAGAAATGGCTCTCTTTTGCCATCCTCTTCACCCAGATGGCTCCCTGGATTATTTTTCTGCTGCCCTGGTATATCATATTCAAACGTCTGGGATTGTACGATACTTATATTGGATTGGTCCTCTCCAATCTGACCTACCTGATCCCCTTTACCGTCTGGCTCTTATTGGGTTTTTTTGAAGATGTGCCCAAAGAAATCGAAGAAGCCGCCTGGCTGGACGGATGTTCCCATACCGGAACCTTTATCCGCATGGTCATTCCTCTGGTCAAGGGCGGGATCATCACCGTCTGCACCCTGGGTTTTATGTTTGCCTGGAACATCTTTCTTTTTCCCCTGGTCCTCTCCGGATATCGCTCCAAAACCCTGCCGGTAATCGTCTATAACTTCCAGAACGATAACAGTCTGGATTTCGGTCCCTTATCCGCCGCCGCCGTACTCATCACCTTGCCGGTCATTGTTTTTATTCTGATTAACCAGAAATATTTTTCCCGGGGTATTGCCCTGGGAGGCAGAAAGTAGAGTTGAATAATGGCTGAAGTAAAAATTGAAAACGTCCGCAAAATGTTCGGAGAGGTCGTAGCCGTGGAAGGCTTCTCTCTGGATATCCAGGACGGCGAATTTATCATCCTGGTCGGTCCCTCCGGCTGCGGAAAAACAACCATTCTGAGAAGCATCGCCGGTCTGGAGACCATCACCTCCGGGGAAATATATATCGATGAAAGGCCGGTGAGTAAGGTAGCCCCCAAAAAACGGGATATTGCCATGGTCTTCCAGAATTACGCCCTCTACCCGCACATGAATGTCCGGAACAACATGGCCTTTTCCTTAAAGCTGAGACGGCTCCCCAAGAAACAGATCAATGAAATCGTGGAACGGACCGCCGATCTGCTGGGCATGCGTTCTTTGCTGGACCGCAAACCCAATGAACTTTCCGGCGGCCAGCGGCAGCGGGTGGCCCTGGGCCGGGCCATCGTCCGCGATCCCAAGGTTTTCCTCTTTGACGAACCCCTCTCCAATCTGGACGCCAAACTGCGCATCAGTATGAGGGCTGAACTATTGAGCCTCCATCAAAGACTCAAAACCACCACCATCTATGTCACCCACGATCAGTTGGAGGCTATGACCATGGGCGACCGGATCGTGGTCATGAATAACGGGGTCATTCAGCAGGTGGATTCCCCCCAGAATGTCTACGATCACCCCGCGAATCGATTCGTGGCCGGGTTCATCGGTTCTCCGGCCATGAACTTTATTGATTGTAAAATCCATGGGGATAAAGGGCAATTCTTCGCCGTCTCCCCGGGGATGCGCCTGAAAATTCCCGAGGACAAAATCGCCAGAATTAAAGACCGGGTGGGCCAGGAGCTCTGCCTGGGTCTGAGGCCGGAACATGTTATACATAGCAGTCTCGTCGATTCGTCTGACCCGGAGATCTTGTTCAAGGGATCGGTTTGGGTCATCGAACCTTTAGGGTCGGAAAAGCTGGTCTATCTGCGCCCGGAAAATCAGGAGACCCTCATCGCCCGGCTCGATCCCCATGTCCATATCAAACTGGGAGAAGTGGCCGATTTCACGGTCCGGATGAATCTGGCCCATATGTTCGAAAAAACCGACGGCCGGATAATTTTTTGATTCCCCCTTCTCCGGTAAAAAATCAAGCGGTTTAAGGAAACGATATCATGAACGATAACGTCTATCTTTTCTTAAAGGACCTTTTTTTAACCAGCGAATTAAACCGTCTCCCGGACTCCTTCGGTGGGGATCGGATATTCGATCCCCCCTTGATGGGGGTTTCCCGCGGCGACGACGATATCTTCAACAAGTTTAAAGAGGTGGTGGCCCCGGAGCATCATACCCCTTTAGAAATCTGGACCTCGGACGGGAAATGGAAAGAGGGGGACTCGGCCGATCGTCTTCATATTCTTTCCATCATCTTTCCCTATACCCAACAGATCCGGGAGGAGAGTAAAAAACACAACAGAAAAGAATGGGGAAAGATGCCGATCATGCCGGCGGATATTTACTGTGTCGGGCGGAATTATGCCAATGCCTTTATGAAGGAGGTCATAAAAAGAACCATGGCCTTCTTTGAGGACCAGGGCTTCCGGGCCACCGCCGGCATGCTCAGCCCCTCTTTTCAGCTTCGCCTCCAGGATAAGCCCCCTCAATTTTACTCCCTCTGGTCCGAGCGCCACATCGCTTTTGCCGCCGGGTTGGGTACCTTCAGCCTCCATGAGGGACTGATTACCGAGGCCGGGTGCAACATTCGGGTGACTTCCGTTATAACCGATGCCCCCTTGACCGCCACCCCCCGGAAGAGCGATGATCCTTACGCCAATTGCCTGTTTTATGCCACCGGGGAATGTCGAAAATGTGAAAAGCGCTGCCCTGGCGAAGCCATTACTGTCGAAGGCCATGATAAAGTCAAATGCCGGGAGTATGGGGTGCTCGTCTCCAAAGAGATGAATAAACGTTTTCATCCTTTGCTGAAACCGCATGAACGCAATGTGCAAGGAACGGTTATCACCTCCTATCCGGTAGGCTGCGCCTTCTGTCAGTTCGATGTCCCCTGTATGGATAAAAATCCGATGGCGAAAGCGAGAAAAAACATTAGTTCAGCGTCCAGGGTTCAGAGTTCGGAGAAACCGGTTTAAAGCGCCAGAGTACCTCCATGAGTTCAGGTTCTTTGGTTTTCCTTAAACCTTACACCTTGGACCTTAAACCTTTTATCTATAGGAGAAGTTATGCCAAAACTGCCGCTTGAAGGCATTATCGTCATTGATTTCGCCACCATTCTGGCCGCCCCGGTGGCCGCCACCTTCCTGGGGGATTTCGGCGCCACAGTCATAAAGGTAGAGCAACCCAAGGTCGGTGACCCTACCCGGGGGCTGCCTTTTATCGAAGACGGAAGATCTCCGGGATGGCTATGCGAGGGACGTAATAAAAAAACCGTGACCCTAAATTTAAAAAGCCCCAAGGGAATTGAAGTGGCCCACAAACTGGCGGAAAAAGCCGATGTGGTTCTGCTAAATATGCGACCGGGGAAAGCCGAGTCACTGGGAATCGGTCCTGAAGACCTGCACCGGACCAATCCGAACCTGATTATCTCTTTGGTCTCGGCCTACGGCCAGACAGGCCCTTATAGCCCCAAAGGGGGGTTCGACCGCACGGCCAGCGCCTTTTCCGGCATGACTTATGTTACCGGGTATTCAGAACAGCCTCCGGTCCGGTCGGGATACGCCATGGTTGATTATATGACCGCTTATCTCAATGCCCTTGGCATCGTCATGGCCCTTTATAACCGGGCAGTGAATAACAGCGGGGGAGAGGTCATTGATGTTTCCCTGGTTGAATCGGCTTTCCGCTCTTCGGAATCGGCCCTGATGGAATACAGTCTGAGCGGGAAAATCAGGGAACGTTCTGGAAATCGCAATATCGGGTTCGTACCGGCGGATGATTTCGAAACCCGGGACGGGAAAATCCTGGTTATCAATGCCGGAACGGATCCCCTGTTTGAAAAGCTGGTCCAGGTCATGGGTAAACCTGAACTTCTCCAGGATCCCCTTTTTTCAACCCGTTTTGCCCGGATCATGAACCAGGAAAAACTCTATGAAATCATCGCCCAATGGGTAAAAGGGATTACCGCCGACGAAGGGCTCAAACTTCTGGATGGGGTTGGCGTCCCGGCCGATTTGGTTCGTAACATCGCCGAACTGGCCCAGGATCCCCATATGCTGGAGAGGGAGGCGGTTATACCCTTTGAAGACCCGGAGAAGGGAAAGATCTTGATACCCGGGGTTTTCCCCAAACTGACTAAGGCTCCGGGGCGGGTGGAATTTCTTGGACCTCGCCTGGGGGAATACAATCAGGAAATTTACGAAACTTTTCTGGGTCTCTCCCCGGCGGAAATAGATGAGCTTGAGGCCCAGGGGGTGATCTAAGAGACAATCTCCTTCCGAGAATGATGTCCCAGAAAACATTTAACCTTAGGTCATTTCGATGCGGTCGGCTTCGCCGACCTAAAAAAGGGGCTACCTGTAGAAAGCTGAACCAAAGCGAGAAATCTGAAGTATAATAATAAGGTGCAAGATATCTCCCTTTGGTCGATATGACCATTTATTTCTGAGACACGGCCCTAAGTCATTTTATTCCCTTTCTTTTCATCCTGGTTTAAAAAAGTTCCTTTCTTCTTGACAAGATCCCCAAATCCATTTAAATTTATTTTAGTTTTTACTTAATCAATTAAGTTTTTAATGAATAATTTTATGGAAAACTTAAAAGTCCTGGCCGATAAAACAAGGATTAATATATTGAAAATAATAATTAATAATGACTTATGCGTTACGGCCTTGTCCTCTCGGCTCCATATATCCAAACCCGCCGTCTCCCAGCATCTCCAGGTCCTTAGAAAGGCCGGGTTTGTTAGTGGGGAAAAAAGGGGTTACTGGACCCACTATTCGGTAAATAAGGAGGCGATCAGGGCCCTGGCCGCTCAACTCCTGGACCTGGCCGATAGTCCGCCCCCGGAAGGACTGATCTGTATTAAGACTCTCCCGGAAGAAACAACCGAGGGGAAAAAGGAACTGTTGCCAATGTGGTGTCAGGATTGCCGTCAACAACCGGACCAATTAAAGGCGAAACTATAGGAATGCACCCCGGAACAGATTCGGAAAGCCAGCCCTGTCTGTCGGAAAAAAGTGAAGACAACCCAAAGACAAAAAAATAGTTCACCAACAAAAAAAGCTATGCTTAGTTAACACCGTCATTTCGAGCGGAGCGGGAAATCTTTGGTTTTGTTGTGAGGCAGTATCGGGGCTTTTCTATGCGCTCGAAATGATTTTAAAAATAGATATTGCCAAGCTTTTAAAAAAGAGGGTCAATGAGTCTTGAACTGAAACCGATCGGCTATGTATCCACAGAGGCCAAAGAGATCCCCCGGAGTTGGCTGGTCTCCGATGTGGAAGGAATTCTAGTGATTGATGAAAAATATCTGGAAGGACTCGGTGATATCCAAGCCGGAGACCACCTCTATGTCCTCTTTCATTTTCATAAAAGCCCGGAATTCGACCCCAAGTTCCTACGTATTAAGCCACCCCATCTCAACCGGAAAAAAGGGGTCTTCAGCACCCATTCCCCGATCCGCCCCAATCCCATCGGCCTGTCCATTCTTGAAGTCCTGGAGATCAAAGGACATAGAATTTGGGTCAAAGGATTAGACATGCTGGATGGGACACCGATCTGGGACCTGAAACCGGTCCCCTGCCCGGAGGAAAAAAAATAATATGAACATGATTGAGGTGGAAAATCTAATTAAAAAATACGAGGCCTTCACCGCTGTGGACGGCGTCTCTTTTTATCTTGAACAAGGGGAATTATTCGGCCTTCTGGGCCCCAACGGCGCCGGAAAAACCACCACCATCAATATGCTGACCGGATTGGCCCAGGTCACTTCCGGTTCGGCAATGGTAGCCGGCCTGCCCTATCCTAAGGGGTTAAAACCGGCCCAAAGGCTGATCGGGGTGGTCCCGGATGAGAGCAATCTTTACGAAGAACTGAATGGATTCGACAATCTTTGTTTTTGCGCCGCCCTTTACGGCATGGCGAAAAAGAAAAGGGAGCAGAAAGCCGGGGACCTCCTGGAACAATTCAATTTGACCGAAGCCGGGGACAGACCTTTCAAAGCCTATTCCAAAGGCATGAAAAGAAAGCTGACCATCGCCGCCGGGATCATTCATGATCCCCAAATACTCTTTCTGGATGAACCGACCACCGGCATCGATGTGGCCAGCGCCAGGCAGATTCGGGCACTAATCAAAGAACGGCATGGCCAGGGAACGACCATCCTTTTAACCACCCATTATATCGAAGAGGCGGAAAGGTTATGCCAACGCATCGCCTTCCTGGTCAAAGGAAAGATCGTTCGCTGCGGGAACTTGGGCGAGTTGATGCAGGAAGTTCAGCAGGAGCACATCGTTCAAATGACCCTCTCTGAAACCCCGGGGAATTTCCTGGAAAAAATGTCCCAGGCCTTTCCCGAACTTCAGATTAAAGCCCTGGGAGGAAACAGCCTGCGCTGTCTTTCGTCCAAAGCGGTGAATGTCACCCCCCTGATTGTTTTCCTGGATCAACTCGGTTTGTCTGTTTTTGAGGCTAAAATTATTCAACCCACCCTGGAGGATGTCTTTGTCAAAGTCACCGGCATCGGTCTGGATCAACTCAAACAGGAAAAGGCCGGCGGGGGAAAAGGAGGGGGTAAGGGATGAAATCCTGGATCGCCTTCTGGAACATTCTTAAAAAGGACCTGCGGACCTATTATCTTAAACCGCCAAACATCAGTTGGGGAATCATCTTTCCCGTGGCCTGGACCCTGATGGTCTTTGTCCGCAGCGGCTGGTCGGTGAATCTGCTGTCCCTGCTGCCCGGGGTTATGGCCCTGTCCATCCTCTTCGGGACCACCTCCATGCTTTCGGTGACCATCACTTTTGAACGCCGGAACCGCTCCTTCGACCGGCTGATGATCGCCCCTATCAATTTGAATCTCCTGATTCTGGCTAAGACCTCCGGGGCCATCCTCTTCGGTATCATCAACGCCTTTTTCCCGGTGGTCATCGCCCTCTTTCTGACTCCCCTTGCGGGTATCGCCTGGTTACCGGTCCTGGCTGATGTCTTTTTGATCTCGGCCGCCTCCACCTTCATGGGATTGTTCATTGCCGTTTCCGTCAGCGAGGTCTTTGAGGCCCAGACCTTTTCCAACTTTTTTCGTTTTCCCATGATTTTCTTATGCGGCCTTTTTATCCCGGTTCAGGATCTCCCCTGGTTCCTGCAGCCCCTCTCCTACATCCTGCCTTTGACTTACGGGGTGGAGATCCTGAAAAGCTTCATCATTGGTGAGGGCCACTTGAGTCCGGCCTTGAATTTTCTGATACTCTTGGGATTCACCCTGGTTCTGTTCGCCTTCAGTATGCGTAATGTCCGGGGAAAATGGATTGTCTAAAAGAAGGGATTCTTTTAAAACCTTAAGGTGGCCTTGCATCGTTTGGGATTGAGCAGCAAGTCCAGACCGTCGATGGATCTGCGAACATGAATGTCAGCGGAGACAATGGCCTCCACGGCACAGCCCTCGTCCTCGGAAACGGCCACACCGATCCGGGCGGTCTTCAACATCTTCCGGTCGTTGTTACCGTTGCCGAATGAAACCACCTTTTCCGGTCCCAGTTTTTTTACAAAGGCTTCTTTCTGCACATCATGACCAGCCCCGGTCAGGATCTGGATTTGGCAGCGGACGTTTTTGAGTTCCTCCCGGGCCTGACCGAAGGTGTCGGCGGTCAGGATATGGATCTCCAGAAAATCGGCGATCCGGTTCAATCGATCCTGCACCCCTGGCAACAGCCTGCCATCGACCGACAGGGTCCCGGTAAAATCGGAAACCAGATATTCAAGTTGTACCAGCCCGAATCCGGGGATATCCAATTCAAACATAAACCCTCCTTTTTCTCAGTTGTCTTTATTCGCTTTACCTTCAGCCCTCAGCCTTCGGTCTAATATCCTGCTTACGTCTCCGCCTTTTAAAGAGAAAAAACCCGAAGAGTAGGGCCGCCAGCCAGGCGGTAACCGTTCCATAATAAAAAGTGGCCTGGGGACCGAAACGGTCCCAGAGAATCCCCCCCACCAGACTGGCCGGAAGCACGGCCAGGCCTACAAGCGTATTATACAACCCGAATCCGGTGGCTTTGAATTGGGGCAGGATCAGGGTTGCCAGAAAGGCCTTCTGCACCCCTTCGGTCATGGCCATAAAAAGGCCGTAGGCCATAAAAAGCAGCCAGATATGGGTTGGCTTCCCGGCCAGGGCAAAACCCAAATAAATCAGTCCGAAGAAAACAAAGGCCAGAAGGATAATCGGCATCGGTCCGATGCGGTCGGAAAGAACTCCGGCTGGTAAGGCCCCCAGACTATAAACGATATTGAAAACCAGATAAACCAAAGGAATGATGGCCGGGGAGACCCCCACATTCTGGGCCCGCAAAATCAAAAAAACATCGCTGGAGTTTCCAAGGGAGAAAAGCGTCACCAACATTATAAAAAATTTATAGGATCCGCTGAAACTGGACCAGCCCAGTCGGGGTCGGGCGATTTGATCCGCTTTACAGGACCGAGTTTCCCGAATGAAGAACAGGATAGTCAATACCGCCAAGGCCCCGGGAATCATGGACAGCCAGAAAACCAGCCGGTACTGGCCATGGTAATAGGCCAGAAGACCGAAGGCCACCGCAGGACCGACTACGGCCCCCAGGGTATCCATACCCCTATGGAAGCCGAAGGATCGTCCCAGTTTTTCTTGCTCACAGGATTCGGCGATAAGTGCATCCCGGGGGGCATTGCGGATCCCTTTGCCGAAGCGGTCGATGAAACGGGAAGCCAAAACCTGACCCCAGTTGGGGGCTGTGGCCACCAGCGGACGGCTTAGGGTGGAAATGCCGTAACCCACGGCCATAAGCCATTTGCGATGCCCCAGCCGGTCCGACAGCCAGCCGGAAAAGACCTTGAGCAGACTGGCCGTGCTCTCGGCAATCCCTTCGATCAGGCCGATGACCGATTTCTGCACTCCCAGCACCGAGGAGAGAAATAAAGGGACCAGGGGGTAGACCATCTCCGAGCTGAAATCCATGAAGAAGCTGACCACACCGGTAAAAAAGATATTGCGGTTCAAGCCACAAATATTTTCTTTTGGATTTTTTTTCATAAGAAGGAAAAAGGGATTGTCCTCTTTAAAAAGTTTCTGATTAAGGTTTTTTCAAACGGGCAGAATGAAAAACCCCCCTAATGAATCGCTTTCCCCCAAACATAACAATGCCGGTTGGTATTGTTGCAACATATCTATTTACGGGGTAAGGCGTCAATAAAATATTCAACCCGGTATTGACAGATCGGTTCTTTTGAGATATTTATTCCCTCGGTGATGGAGTTCACCCCTAACCGCCCCTCAAGGGCTGATGACTCCTACGGCGCAAAACCGAAGCGGCATCGGAGTCATTACCCTCCGGCTCATAAACCGCTTTCAAGCGGTTTTTTTTTGCCCTGAGCCCGGACAATCATTTTCAGAAAGGACTTCGATAATGGAACCAATTTTCACCATCGCCGCCCTCTGGCTGGGGCTGGCGGTCATTTCCGCGGTCATCGCCTACCACTTACGCATCTCTATCGCTTTGATCGAAATCTGTGTCGGGGTCATCGCCGCCGCCATTGCCGGGTATTTAGGTTTGACCGAAGCTTTAGGCTCCAATCAGGAATGGCTTCGCTTTTTGGCCTCCTCGGGTGCAGTCCTGCTCACCTTTTTAGCCGGGGCCGAGCTGGAACCGGAGGTATTGCGAAATAAATTGAAGGAAGTAACCGTGGTGGGGCTGATCGGCTTTTTCGCCCCCTTTGTGGGTTGTGCGGCCGTTGCCTATTATTTACTGGGGTGGAACCTGCAGGCCAGTCTCCTCTGCGGCGTGGCCCTTTCCACCACCTCCATGGCCGTGGTCTACGCCGTCATGCTGGAAACCGGTTTTAATAAAACCGATTTCGGCAAAGGAATCCTCGGGGCCTGTTTTATCAATGATCTGGGCACGGTGATCGCCCTGGGATTATTGTTCGCCCCCTTTACTTATAAGACCATGATTTTTATTCTTGTCACCGCGCTGATCCTGGCCGTTCTGCCCTTTATCAGCCGCTGGCTGACCCGTATTTATGGGAATCGTACGGCGGCCATACGGACCAAATGGATCATCCTCGTTTTGTTCGGTCTGGGAGCCCTGGCCCTCTGGTCAGGAAGCGAGGCCGTTCTTCCGGCTTATATCGTCGGCATGGTCCTGGCCGAGTTTTCCAGTGCCGACACCTTCTGGATCCGCCGGTTGCGGACCCTGACGGTTGGATTTCTCACCCCCTTCTATTTTCTGCGGGCCGGGACCTTCGTTTCCCTGCCGGCCCTGCTTACCGCCCCACTCGTGTTTTTACTCCTATTGGCCGGGAAAGTGGGTTCCAAAATTTTCGGCCTCTTTCCGGTCATCAGCCGCTTCCGCCGCCAAAAGAACGAACGCTGGTATTACACCCTGCTCATGTCCACCGGATTGACTTTCGGTACCATATCCGCCCTCTATGGCTATTCCCACGGCATCGTCACCCAGGGACAATATTCCTTCCTGGTGGCCGTGGTTATCGCCAGCGCCGTAATCCCCACCCTGATCGCCGGAATGTTTTTCATACCCAAGCACCTCTTGCCCGAACCGGAACAAAAAGTTAGATTGATGGCCCGCGAAGATGATGAGAGAGAAGAAGGATAAAAACCTAAGATAATTCCCTTCCGCAAAAAGGACGTAACCGGAGAACCGTTTTGTTGGAAAGTGGAAAAATAGGGATCCCCTGGGGGTTCAGGAGACGTGCTTCCTTTCCACCGCCTGAAGCGGACAGGGTTCGAGACAGTCCCAGCAGCCCAGGCACATATCCTGGAAGACCATCGGGGGTTCGAAAGGCCCATCGATTTGTTTCATTACCTTATGGCTGCACGCTTGGGCAGAAGCGCAGCGACCCTCTTCGGGGTTGCACTTTCGGGGATCGCATAGGTCGTAATTCACCATGGCAAAATCTTTTTTCGGCTGCATAGAAAGTTCGGATTATTCTTTAGGTTAAGGTTGTCCTGATCGCATTAGTTAAAAATCCGGAAGAACCTTTTATCTCCCGGAAACCACTTTCAATAAGGTCAAGGTATCCCTTTCTACCACTAAATCCGTGGCCTGGAAAGGACTTTCAACCCTACGGCCCATATAAAACGCTTCCCGGCAGTCTCCCCAGAATAGGTCCGGCAATCCCTCTAAGAATTTATTCAGTTCGTTTCCTTTCAGCAGAACGCCCCGGATCAATAAGGAGGGCGCCAGTTCGGGCACCAGCAGGTTGAACAGTTTCAAAATTATCCTCCCTTCTTTTTTCGGTCCGGGTTCTTCTTCCTCGGACAGGGTAATCGCCCGGCGCAAAGAGGAAAAAGCCCCACTCCGCCGCAGGGTAGCCCCCACCAGACCGGGCATAGCCGCGGAAAGGGCCAGGGTTGATCCTTCCCGCACAAAGGCCTCCTCCGGATTATCCACGGCCTTGCCGTCCAGAAATATGGTCTGGATCCTGTTTTCCACATAATCCGAAGGAATTTTCAGAGTCAAGGTGAGTAGATCTCTTAGATTTCCTCCGGTAGAGATTTTGATGCCGACCCCCTTTTGAAATAATGAAAAAAAATAATGAAGGCTCCTTTTATCAACAATCATCTCCAGGGCATGTTCCATCGTCTCACCAATAAAAAAGGGAGGCCTATTCATGACCTCCCTTGTCGAATCCGGTAAATGTTTTTACCAGTTAAAAACCTGATCCAACTCCTCATCCTTGACCTGGAAGGTTACCTTATGCGGTTCCAGTTTTTCCTTTTGGAAAAACTCCGGTAACCGATCGTCTTTGGAGGTAAAGCCGGCCCTGGTGTTAAAATCCCGCTCGTTTTTAAGAACCGATTTCCCCAGAGCGACCACATCATCGGCCGTCAGATTCAAGCCGTAAAAGGCGTTGATCATATCAATCAGGGCCTGAAAGGTCTCCGGCTGATCAAGGGTAGCGAAGGCGACGAACAGGCACATGCCGGTAGAATCGACAGCGGCCGTGACGATTTGCAGATTACGGGAAAGGTCAATCTGCCCTTCCGGTTTAAGGGGATCCACCTGGCCGCCCACATTCATGATATTGGCGGTTACCGCATAACCCGCGGTGTGATCGGCCCCCTGAGTGGTGGTGGCGTAAGTCACACCGATACCCTGAACGGCCCGAGGATCATAGGCCGGCATAGCCTGCCCCTTGACCACCGGGACCCGTTCCACGCCGAAAACCCTGCCGGTCACCGCCGCGCCGCTGCCCAGGATACGGCCCAGGGGCGTGCCCTGCCCAACCTCTTTGATCAATCCAATGGCCCCCTGAGCATCGCCGAACTTCAGCAGGCCGGCCTCCATGGCCACGCCGATGGTGGCCCCCATTTCGATAGTGTCCAATCCGTAATTATCATCCAGGAAATCAATTTGGGCGATGGCGTCCAGATCATCGATGCCGCAGTTCCCGCCATGGGCCCAGACCGTTTCATATTCGGGCTGCTTGGTCAGAAAATGACCATCCTTGTCGTTATAAGTGCCGGAACAGCGGATGATGCAGCCCCGGTGGCAGCCGTGGGTGGCCAATCCTCCCCGCGAAGTCTCTAATTCGGCCTGGGTCTCACCGCTGATCTTGGCCGCGCCGTCAAATCGGCCTTGTTTGAAATTATAGGTCGGGTAGCCACCGGCTTCATTCAGGATATTGGTCAGAACATTAGTCCCATAGGCCGGCAGCCCCTGGCCGGTCACCGGATGGGATTGCAATCCTTTGACCCAGGCCTTCTGGGCTTCTTTAAATCTTTCCACCTCCTTGGGTGAACGCATGGTCTTGCCGGTATCGTCCAGGATAATCACTTTCACCCCTTTGGAACCCATAACCGCCCCCACACCGCCCCTCCCGGCATGACGCGTGGGTCTGAGTTCCATGTCCGTACAGGCGATGGAGGCCGCCCCCAGCTTCATCTCTCCGGCCGGACCGATTGAGAGGCAGGCAATTTTGTCCCCGTATTGGGCCTTCATTTTTTCAATCAAGTCGTAATTGGGAAGACCTTTCAAGCTGTTGTCGGCTTCGATTTTTATTCCGTCTTTATTGATAAAAATTTTATAAAGGGTTCCCTCCCTGGGCTTTCCCTCCAGTATGATGGCTGCATAACCCAGGCGGGCCAGAACCTGAGAAGCCTGACCCCCGGCATTAGCCTCTTTGATGCCGCCGGTCAAGGGACTTTTACATCCCACTGACAGGCGTCCGGACATGGCTGCCGTGGTTCCGCTCAACAAACCCGGGGCGATAATTAATTTATTATCAGCCCCCAGGGGATGGCAGGTCGGCGGTACCTCTTTGGCTACCACGGCCGAAGTCAAAGCCCGTCCTCCTAAACCGGCATATTCACCTACCGGACCGGTACTGAATTTTGGACCACCCTCCGCACCCAAATTGATTCGTAAGATTTTATCCATGAAAAACCTCCTTATCGGTTAGGGGTTGAGCTGGGGAAAGGGCCTCAACAGGCTCTCAAACCTGTTTTCAACCTATGAATAAATGATAGGACGATTATATTAATTGTCAATATGTCATATTTGACATGAGGAAGGGGAATGGCAGATTTTGGATCGGGATACAGCTAACAAAAACTTCCGGTTGTTTTACCCACCGGCTAAAGGAGGAAAAATGCCAAGGCGATCGCCGTCGTTAAGAATCCTTGTTACTTCGGCGTGGATACCATTCAGAAAAATGATTTTAGGCTGTTCCCTTGGAATATTCAACTGGTCCATCAGAACTTCAATGGTCGTTCCCTCGGCGATCTCCATGAGGTTGGAAAAACCGGCGGTCTCCGAGTCCGGTAAATATTTGGTCAAAGAGGCAAAAAGGTTGAGTTGAATCTTCATCTTCCCTAAGCGATTTCTTTGATGTTTTTTAATTAGTATACCTGAGCAAAAAACGTTGTCAAGAATCAGCAAATTTTTCAAAATTCCCGGTCTATTTTTTCTCAACCTCCCCTTCTCCGAAATCCAACATGCATTTGGCCTCTTTGATGGTGACGCTCGTCACGGAAGGGAAGTATGTCTCAGTAATCCGCACGAGGAAAACCTTATTTCAAAAATAGACTTCATTGCGGACCAGAAACTCAGAGGGGATGGTCCGATGAAGAATCCCCTTACCTCTGTATATCATGTCGATTTGAAGAATATCTTGATATTAACAATAAAAAAAATTTGTCAAGATAATATTTACCATTTATAATAGGTTATCTAAAATTTACAGAATTTAGTCTTTAACGGCTGTTCAAAAACAGTAACCGTCCCTTTGTTATATCTCTGGCGGGATGCTTTGATTTATGGAGATATCCAGAAAAACAATAGAATAACTTGGGATCAATGCAAGAAAAAGATGAACAGCGAAGAAATCACCCAAATACAAATCGGGCAGGCCACGGTAGGGATTATCGGTCTCAAGGAAACTATCAGCGAACTGGCCCCTTCTCTTTCCGGGGCGGATGATAAAAAAATAGCCGAGACCTTATTGACCAGACTGGCGCAGAAAAATTACATCCCCGAAAAGGCCCGGGAACAATACGGTCAGGCCCTGGTAAGGGAATTCAAACGCCATCAGGGCCAGGAAGTAGCCGAACCGGCTTCCCCTGGGTTGACCATTCGGATCCTGGGTATGGGTTGTGTCAACTGTCAGACCGTTTACAACCGGGTCATGGAAGTTCTGAACGAATTACACCTGACTGCCGATCTGGAACATGTCACCGACATGAAAAAGATCGCCACTTACGGGGTCATGGGCAGCCCGGCCCTGCTGGTCAACGGAAAGGTAGTTTCCGTCGGTCAGGTGCCCAACAAGAAACAGATACAGGGTTGGATTGAAAGGGATTCTGGTTAGCAGATACCACCTTACCGGTTTTTCTCCACGATTCCATAACAAGGGCAAAGAGAACAAAATTGAGACGTAGTCAGGAAGAGAAACAGTCCGTTTTGGAGGCGATCAGAAAACTCTCCGATATTTTTTGGGGGCCTGATTCCCAAAAATGCGCTGAAATATGGAAGGAGGAGTATTGGGCATCTTTTGAAAAAAATATTCCCCGGTCAGATACCGATTCCGGAAATGCTCTGGCAGGGATATGGACCTGGCTCAGGACCTTTACCGGACCGGAGGACCTTTGTTCGTCTCTGGAAGAAAACTATGTCCGCCTTTTTATCAGCGACCGCCAAGGAATCAAGACCCCTCTTTATGCCTCCTGTTATGAAGGGGATGACCCAAAAGAAAAGACTCCTCTGATGGGCCAAGCGGCCCGGGCCATGATGGAGCGGTTTTATTCCCGAGGATTGGGGTTGGCGGAGGACCTCGGAGAACCACCGGACCATCTGTCTATTGAACTGGAATATCTCTATTATATCCTGGAGAAAGGATGGGAGGAAGACAATGAACTTCTATTGCAGGAAGCCAGTTCTTTCAGCACGGAAGTCATGCTTCCCTGGGTGAGGAAATTCCGGCAAGGGCTTACCTCCATGGAAAAGGAAAACCCTTTCTATCTCCCTATCGCCACCCTTTTGTGCGGGATACTGCAATTTGTCGGGAATTTATCGGTGAAATGAAACCCGGTTTCCCCCCTCCCCTCATCCCCTCCCATCCTGGGAGGGGGAAATTTGATGGGGAGGCGTCATAATAGGCAAATCCGTCATTCCGAGCGGAGCGAGGAATCTTTTCCTGGTTAAACAATAGCCATCGAGATTTCTCCCTCCGGTCGAAATGACAAAAAGGGGCTCCCTTCCTGATCACAGAGGGAAGAGTAAGCAGGGAGGTAAATTATTTTATTTCCATCCGGGAAGATCATTTCCGGATGGGAACAAAATTTCTATTTAGTTTTGGTGATCTTATAAGAGCCGTCCTTAGTATAAGTAGCGACGGCATCTAAGTAATAAACCTTTTTCAATTCCGGCCTTACGTCCTTCAACAGGAAATAAGACTCGCCGCTCTGAGCGCCGGTATTGCAGACAAAGACAATGGGTTTGTCTGAGGGTAGGGTATTGGCCTTCTTTTGCAGTTCATTTACTGGGATATTCACGGCCTCCTTGAAATGGCCTGCTTCATAATCGGCCGGCTTACGAACATCGATCAGCAGGATGCTTTGGGGATTTTCCGCTAACAGCTTCTCAAAATAGGCGATATCGATGCTTCCTTCCTCTTTACCGGAGGGGATCGCGGCCGAAGCCACCGGGGCTGCCGGACCGGCCATCTTTTCCCAGGCCGGATATCCGGCGGCAAATACCAAAACTTTTTTATAACCGAGTTTAACCGCCTTCCTGGCGGAATCGTGACTCAGCACTCAGGTAAATCCTTCGCAATAAAAGATCAGGGGAGTATTTTTATCCGGGGGCAGATTGCCTTTGAGGGCATCAAACTCACTATCCGGAATACTGATCGCCCCGGGGATATGTCCCTTATCGTATTTGGTCCGTTTTGGTCTTGAGTCAATCAGGACCACCGGGGCCTTGCTGTCGATCTGCTTTTTTACGTAACTCGCCTCAACACAAATGTAATTGTCCGGATCTTGTTCCCAGGCCGGAAATCCGTCAGCGAAGACTTTAATATTCTTGTAGCCCAGCTTTTCCGCCTTCCAGGCGGCTTCGTGACTCAACTTTCAAGTGGGGCCTTCGCAGTAAAATATCAACAGATCGCTTTTGTTTTTAGGCAACTGGTCGGTCATCTCGTCAAACTTGCTTAAGGGAATGTTGATGGCCGTGGGGATGTATCCGTTATCAAACTTGGGTTGCTTGGGCCGAACATCGACGATCATCACCTCTTTGGGCTGGGGCATCACAGCGTATTGTTTGACGAACTTAAGGTCAACAATCGCATGATATTTCCAGTCTTCCGCCTTTTGATCCTTGGCCTGTTCCGCCGCCGAAACCGGACCGGCGTAACCGGAGACCAGCATCAGGGCTAAAAACAGTCCCAAGGAAAAATGAAATAATTTCTTAAGCTTCATTCTTTTCCTCCTGTTCTTTTATTCATAATTAATTTCTCGCATGCCTTACAACAACCTCAAATAAAGATATCTTGCGAGCCGACTCCCAACTCCCAACCCCGATCTTTTATGGTTTCCAGAACGACTCCGGCAGACGGACATTGCCCGGCAAGGTCGGTTCTTTCGGCCAATCCAACTGAATGGTCCCCGTGGTATAATAAATACGGGGTTTGGTGTTGATCTTACGGTTGGCCACCTGGACCAATCGACCCTTTTTTATCAGGGTGCTGATTTTGCTCTCCGGATCATTCAGATCTCCAAAGACCCGGGCCTTGGTCGGGCAGGTGGTCACACAAGCCGGTTCTTCTCCGCGCAAGAGACGGTGCTCGCAATAATTGCATTTTTCCGCCAGCTTGGTTTCAGGATTGCGAAACCGCGCCCCATAGGGACAGCCCGTCACACAGTTGCCGCAGCCGATACATTTTTTCGGATCGATGACCACCATCCCGTCGCTTCTTTTAAAAGTGGCCCTCACCGGACAGGCGGCCACACAGGCCGGGGCCTCGCACTGCATACACTGGCCGGGTTGAAACTGGACCCGGCGGCCTTTGGCTTCGGTTGGCCTGACCCAGTTGCGCCAAAACCCATGGGGGACATTGTTTTCAACTTTACAGGCTATCATGCAGGCCTTGCAGTCAAAGCATTTTTGGCTGTCGATGACTAAGACAAATTGTTTGCGGCTGATATCGATCAATGGACCTTCCTCACCATTACAAAGGTTTCATGCATGGCCATATTGCCGGAAATGGTATCATTGTGATCCTCCAGGATCTCGACGATAGAAGCACCTTTTTGGTAAACCCTGGAAAGACCTTTGGACAGCATTCCGAATCCCGAATCCATATACACCGTATCCGGTCGGATCTCTGCCGTGACCCGGGCTTTGAGCCTTCCTTTGCCGACAGGGCTGGATACTTCAACCAACTCCCCGGAGGTAATACCCAAGCTCCGAGCCGGTTTGGGATGCACCCAGACCTCATTCTCCGGGACCAGCTCGGAAAGCAAAGCATTGTTGGTGGATGACCCCTGGGTGATATAGGCGTTTCGTCCGACCACCAACCTGAATTTCCCCTGAGGGACGTTTTGGGGGGGGCGGTAGACCGGCAAAGGATCGGCCTTTTTCTCCGCATAGCGCTGATTATAAAGCTCGATTTTTTTGGAAAGGGTTTTGTATATTTTCCCTTCATAGACCCCGTAAATCCTGCTGTGCTTGAAATGAAAGCTGTCTTTCTTCAGATCTTTCTTGGCTTCCGGCCAATCCTTCAACTGTTCCTGACGGTATTCCTCCATGGTAAAATTAAAGAACTGCCCCAGCTTCAAGCGATGAGCCAGTTCGGAGACAATCCAGAAAACCGGCTTGGATTCAAAAAGAGCCGGGACCACCGGATCGCGGGTGATGATACAACCGCAGGCCGATGAACCCTGGAGGGCGGTCACCGGGTCCATCCGCTCCAAATAACTGGGGGCGGGGAGGACCAGATCAGCCATCCAGGCCGTATCGCTCATGGCAATATCCACGGTAATCATGAAATCGAGCTTTTGGATCATTTCTATGGTCTTGCGGCGGTTGGCCCCGGTGGCCATGGGATTGACCTTATAGGTAAAAAAGCCTTTGACCGGATAGGGCTTGCCTTCGATAACCGCATCGCGGGCATGTTTAAAGGAGCCTTCTTCCTCGAACATCATCAGCGACCGGCCGGCATCCACCCTTTCCTCCGGATTGTCTTCGTAAAAGGGCGGGTCAAAGGGCTTGGCCTTGACCTTGATCTCCCGGGCCGCGGTCAGTCCCCCGGGACGGTCCCAATTGCCCAACAGCGCATTAACGATAGCCATGGAGCGGCGGATCTGGGTGGAGTCTTCATAATCTGAAGTCCTCCGTCCAGGATAGATCATAGCTGCCGGGGCGGCCGCAGACAGTTCCCGGGCAATGCGGCGGATGTCCTGAGCGGGGATTTCACACTCTTTTTCTGCCCATTCCGGGGTGTATTTCTTTACATGTTCCCGCAGTTGTTCCAATCCATAGGTCTTTTCCTGGACGAATTGTTCATCATACCGTTTCTCTTCGATCAGGACGTTGGTGACGGCCAGGAAAAAGGCCATATCCGTACCCGGTTTGATGGCCTGCCATTCGTTGGCCAGGGCCGCCGTTTTGGTAAAACGGGGGTCCAGGACCACCAGCTTGCACCCTTTTTGTTTGGCGGTCATCATATCAATGCTGTCCGGGGTGATCAGGGCCTCAAAGACATTGGCCCCGGCGATGAGAATGTATTTGGAATTGAGTGTATCCGGGATGGGCATCTCCCCGAAGGTATCCAGATAAGCCCGGTTCCGGCTGACTAAACAATTCGACTCATGGGAAACCGTATTATAGGACCCGAAGACACTGGCAAAGCGATTGACAAAGCTGGATTGGACATCCGAGCCGGCCATGAACAGGACCCCGCAGCGGGTATATTTTTCCCCGATTATTTTCAATTTTTCGGCGGCCAGATCCAAGGCTTGGGGCCAGGAAAGCCGTTGCCAGCGTCCCTCACCACGTCCCCCCTTGCGAAGCAGCGGATATTTCAATCGATCCGGGTCATAGAGTTGTTTGATCCCCGCATTTCCCTTGGCGCAGAGCATTCCCCTGGATTTCAGGAATTTGGGATGGGGATCGAGTTTCTTGACCACCCCCTTTTCCACCCGGGCGATGAGGCCGCATTTATTGAGGCACATATCACAAATGGAGGAGAGGCTGACCACCTGGTTTTGGATGGCCATCCCGCTGGAAGGAACCAGGGCATGCAGAATCCTGGGCCCTCCCAGTGTTGCGGCCGCAGCTATCCCGGAAAATTGCAGAAACTGACGGCGGGTCAGGCCTTTTTTATACGTGTCCGACATGAATGGAACTCCGAAATCCCTTTACTCACACTTTTCCGGTGATGGAGAATCAAAGGCATGGCCCCAAAGCTGGGCATACATATCCAGCTTATCCTTATCGGAAAGTGTCACCCATTGGTCCCTGCATTTTAACTTGTCGATGTTTTTAAAGACCTCATCCCACTGGGCTTGGGTTTTGCTGTTGGGGCCCAATTCTTTGGCGCTTCCCCCGGCCACATGGCAGGTCCGGCAATTTTTCCGGAAAAGGAATTTTCCCTTGCGGGCATTGCCGCTCTCCTGGGCCGGACTTAGGCCCAGGGAGGCAATGAACAGGATAAAAATGGTGAATACCGGAATTATTTTTTTCATAAACAAAATCTCCTTTGCTTAAAAATACCGTTCGTCGTTCAGAGTTCGTCGTTCGGCGATCGGTAACAACCTATTTTACTTCGACAAGTCCAACCGGGTCTGAAAGTCAACTCTGAAAATAGCCACCCCCACCCCTGTCCTTCCCTCTCCGCTGGGGAGGGGGAGGGAGGGAGGAATGGTATTTTAATACTTCTTCCCCTTTTCTACTTGGGCCATATTCCCCGCGGCTACCCCCTTTTTCGCATGACAGGTTAGACAATCGTTGAGGGGACGTTTCTTCTCTGCCGAAATATACGGATCCTTCTTGGTATCCTTGCTGAGGACTAACCTACCTGCCATTCTTTCCTTTTCCGATTTTTGATGGCAGTCTAAGCACAATTGATGATAGGCCCCTTTTAAGCCCGGGACATGAATCTGCTTAGGATTAAAAGGCTGCTCATGACAGGAAGAACAGCTGACCGGTAATTTCTGCAAACGCTGAAGATCCCTCATCTTCACCGGTTCCCCGTACCGGTCCCCTTTATCTCGGGGTTGGCGGTGATGACAGATCGTGCAGTCTTGGTTTTTAATGGCCTTGAGGTGTTTGCTGTGTTTAAAAGGCACCGGCTCGAAAAGATCGCTATAACGGTTAATCATCGGATGGTTTAAAGAGCGTTCTTTAGGGGCAACGGTATCGGTCGGCCGGACTCCGGCAACAATCTTTTTGGTTTTTTTTGCATTATAGTCAATGACTTCTTCGGAAAAAACCCGTCCCGGAAAAAAGAAAGGACCGGCCAGGACCGTAACCAGGACCAGGATGGCCGTCCCCTTGACCGGATGAGCTCCAAGCACCGGGAAAATAAAAACAAAGACCCGGTAGAGGAACATCAGCGTAGCGATCAACCCCATGGTGATGAAGATCTCCCCCAAAGCAGGAAAATAAGCCTTGAGAATATAGGGAGGGGAATAGCTGACTAAGAAAACATTAATCCGGTTGAGTAGAATACCCAAAACAAAAATGGTCGAGGCCATAAGAAGCCAGCCTGCCGATGCTCGAACCCTTTTGAACAGGACCAGGACAAAGGGGAGGATAACACCGATCAGAATCTCAACCAGAAAGGCGTTTGATTGGGTGGTCCCATCCAATAAATAACGATAAGTGCCCCGGACAATCATGTCCCCCACTTTAACTACCAGGTAGAGTCCCATGAAAATCGGCATGGATTTAGCCAGCGGGGTCAGCACCTCCATCTCCGGCCGCCGTCCTAAAGACTTGGCCACCAGGATCGATTCAAGGGTCACCATCGGATACCCGGCGGCTATGGCCGAAAGGAGAAATAAAAGAGGCAGGATCGGTGTGTACCATAGAGGGTGAACCTTATAAGGGGCGATGAGCATCAAGGATCCCAGACTGGATTGGTGCAGAAAAGACAGGACGATTCCCGCAATAATAAAAACGAACATGACCTTGCCCAGGATTCCTTCGGCGACAGACAATATCTTTTCGGCCATCCGGTTTACAAACGCCGGTGCCCCCGGGAGTTTGACCCGGCCTTTAAATCGCTCGATGACAATAGGTAGGAATTCGATATAGAGGACATTCAAATAAAGCATGACACAGATGGCCACTTCGAAGAGGACCGAATTCCCGTTCCAGTTGAACATGGGGCTGTAGATATTCCAGTAGCGTCCGATATCCACCATTAGACCCAGGACGACAAAGGTGTAGCCCAACATGGCAGTAAGCAAGGCCGGGCGTATAACCGCATGGTACTGGCGGCGGTTGAAGACATAAGCCAGAGCCCCGGTGGTAAAGCCGCCGGCCGCCAGGGCCACTCCGGAAGCCACATCGATTCCGATCCAAATTCCCCAAGGGAACTGGTTCGTTAAATTGGCCACGGCTCCGATACCGAAGAAAAATCGTAAAAATAAAAAGACAAAACCTACACCCATGAATGAAAGCAAGACCCACACGCCGGGGGTCAAAAACCTTTTCCCTGTTACGGGAGCAGAGGCCACCAGATGACTCATGACCGGTCCTCCTCTCCAGGTTCGGGATTAACCCGGTCCCTTCTCTTGTTCAAATAGCCGGTCAGACCCATCACCCCTCCCAAAGCGGCAAAAAGGATCAGGGGGGCAGCGAAATATTGAAAAAGACTGTGCTGAATGGCTTCGGTCAGCCGGGGGGGGGCTTCGTTTCCCAACCGGGGCAAACCGATGGATTCGAAGGGCAGGGCGGACAGGTATAGCCAGGAAGTTCCTCCCACTTCCTTTTCTCCGTAAATTCGTTCCTGATAACGGCCCGGGTGGGTTTTAATTTTCCAGCGGGCCAGGTGGAGCAATTCGGATCGTTTTCCGAAGGTGAGCACTTCCCGGGGACAGGTCTGGACACAAGCCGGGAGTTTCCCGTTCTGGATTTCCTGAAAGCAGAAAGTACATTTTCTAACCTGAGGGGTCAGGGCCTTGTGGTATTCATAAGCCGGTACCTGGAAGGGACAGGCGATCATGCAATAACGGCAACCGATGCACTTTTTGACATTATAAGTCACCGGTCCGTCTGGCTGCTTGTTCAGGGCCCCGACAATACAGGCCGAGACGCAAGCCGGATCATGACAGTGCATACACTGGAATTTGACAAAGGTCGGGGAATTTATTAACTCCCCGGGGTCTTCTTCAATCCGGGCATAACGGTTTACCACGGTATAAGAGGTTTCATCCATCCGCCGCATCTTGTCCAGAACGGACATTTCCTCAAAGGAGACTTTGGGTTTGGCCAATTGATTCCGCTCATTGCAGGCCTGCTCACACAGGCGGCAGCCGATACACAAGGTGGTATCCACCAGACAACCGAAACCATTCGCTGTCCCGCCGGGAGGATCTCCTGCCAGGGCCGGTCGTTTGGGAGAAACCAAGGAGGCCGCTGCTGCCGCACCGCTTATTTTAATAAAGTTTCTTCGGCTTATTTCCATGATTCAGGTTTTTAATCTTTTTGAATGAACAAATGATCCGTTTCGCCTTTCTTCCGCCTTTTGATACGACCGTTCTCAGACTGTTCCACAATCACGATCAGATGCTCAGCTACTTCAGGATCCTGGACTAGAACCTCGATTATCTCCTTCGACTTCAACCTATTGAAGGCCCGTTTAAATTCGAGGAGGCATATGGGCCAGACAATCCCACTTAGATCAAGTTCTGCACAGGCGGACATTTTTCTATCATTCTGAAATTGACATAGACCTCTATTTGGAAAATCATCTTTAAATAGTGCAATGGCCATGCCGAAGCAGGGATCCAGAATCAATTTACATAATTAATTGTATTTATTAGTATTAATAATTATGTTCTTTGCCTGGTCTTGAAATAAGGCTTAATAGTGTTTAAACTATCGTTTAAATGTTTATTTAAGCCCCGGGCCTTAAACCGGGGGAAACCAGGAACAGGAAGGGCTCCCATGAATGAGAAAGAGATGAACCGCTATTGGAAGAAAATTGTCAACACCATGAGTGAGGGGCTTATGCTCGTCGGTCCCGATGGTATTATTGTTATGGTCAACGAAGCCTTTGAAAACCTCACCGGCTATAAGGCCTCAGAAGTAATGGGAAAGCCCTGCACCATTCTGGATTGCGACGCCTGTGCCAAAACCCTGGATGACTCCGGGCAGGCCTGGTGCCGTCTATTCATAGAAGGGCAGGTGCTCAAACGGCGCTGCCACCTGATGATAAAAAATGGGACCTATCTGCCGGCACTGAAAAACGCCACCGTCTTAAAGGATGATAAGGGTCTGGTACTGGGAGCGGTGGAAGTGCTTTCGGATCTCTCCACTCTGGAACGGTTGGATGAAAAAGTAGAATCTTTATCCCGAAGACTGGATGAGGATATCGGCTTTCACGGTCTGATCGGCCACTCATCACCTATGCAGCAGCTTTATACGGTGATTGATAAGGCCGCTCAAAGTGAAGTACCGGTCATCATCTATGGGGAAAGCGGGACCGGGAAGGAAATGGTGGCCCGGGCTATTCACGAACTGGGCAGGCGCAAAGAAGAACCCTTTGTCCAATTTAATTGCGCCGCCTTGAATGAAGCCCTGCTGGAGAGCGAGTTGTTCGGACATATCAAGGGGGCCTTCACCGGAGCCTATCGTCATCGTCAGGGTCGGTTTGAGGCCGCCAACGGGGGAGATATCTTTCTGGATGAAATCGGGGATGTCCCCTTATCCATCCAGGTCAAGTTATTGCGGGTTCTGGAAACGAAACAGTTCGAACATTTGGGGGATCATCGCCCCGTCTCGGTCGATGTCAGGATTATTACCGCTACTAATAAGAACCTGGAAGAATTGATCGCTCAAAAAAAATTCCGGGATGATCTGTTTTTCCGCATCAATGTCTTTCCTATCTATCTCCCCCCTCTCCGGGAAAGGACCGAAGATATTCCTCTGCTGGTCAATACCTTTATCCGCCGCTTGCGGTCAAGGACAGGGAAAAAGATATCCGGGCTGACGCCTGAAGCCATGTCCTGCCTGATGAAATATGATTGGCCGGGTAATGTGCGGGAGCTGAGAAGCGCCATGGAGTTTGCATTTGTGATCGCCGAGGGGGGATTAATCCATACCAATCATATACCCCCTGCGGTTGCAGCCCCGAACCAAGGCGCCAACAGTACTGTCCGGCTTCCTCTTCCATACCCGACTACAGAGCTTGAGGAAATAGCAGCAGAGGAGCAAGACAAAAAAGCTTTAATGGATGCGTTGGTACAATGCCGGGGCAACCAAACCAAAGCCGCCAAGATCCTGGGGATTAATCGGGTGACCGTTTGGAACCGGATGAAAAAATACAGGATCGATCTGAAGAAAGAATTACGAATAGAATAGGTACCCTCCGGAAACTTGGATTTCCGGAGGGTACCTATAAATTGCAGTTGCTTTCCCTTGTTAAGCCGCTTCCATCTCCCTGCGGGCCGCCATATCCACAAAGATCCTCTCCCTGGCCTTGTCGATCCCCAGGGCTTTTCGTTTGCTATCGATATGTTCGATGATCAAGCGGGCCATTTCATAGGGATCGGGGGTGAAGGCCCATTTGCCCATCCCCTGTTTTTCCAGGCCGCCGAAAAGCAAATCATAAAACTTGGTATTTTCAACTACTGGATAAGTCACCCCGAAAACAGTGAAGACCCCGGAAGCCACGAAATAATGCCCGATGGTGATGGCCTTTTCGCTGTACCATTCCGGAGCCGCCCCGGCCACCGGCAGGTCGGCGATGCTGTTGCCCAATCCCCCCACCTTGACCATCTCGGCACAGGCGATCAGGATGCGGCTGTTGTCCACGCAGGCCCCCATACCCAGGACCGGCGGCATGCCTACCGCCTCGCAGACCTCGGCCAGGCCCGGTCCGGCCAGTTTGGCCGCTTCGGGTGTGCATAATCCGGCCTTGGCTAAGGAAATCTGTGAGCATCCGGTCTGGACCACCAGGATATCGTTTTTTATCAGCTCCTTAACCAGCTCGACATGGACCCAGTCCTGCTTGACCCGGGGATTGACGCAGCCCACCACCCCGGCCACTCCCCTAATCCGGCCGTTGATGATATTGTCATTTAATGGTGTATAGGAGGAACGGAAGGAGCCTCCCAACATGTAATTGATGTATTCGTGTGAAAAACCGTGGATACCCAGGTTCTTTATCTTAGGAATTTGAATGACCCCCTTGCGGTTCCGGAAACGATCGATAGCCTGTCGGACGATGGCATCGGTGCAGGTCCTGGGCTCATGTTCCTCCAGGGGAATATGTTCCACTCCCTCGATTCGGCAACTGGGGTTGGTGGTGAACAGCCGGGTGCCGTAACATTCGGCTACCTTGGCCAGACCCTGCATGATGCACTGGACGTCCACCCCCATGGCGTCCACAGCTCCGGTTACCATAATAGCCTCGGTGGACATAAAATTTCCGGCATGAGGAATCCCTTTGCGGCAAAGCATTTCCAAACCGGAACAACACATACCCACGAGGTTAATACCTTTCGCCCCGGCTGCCTTGGACTCTTCCAGAAGGGCTGGATCATTAACCGAAACCAGCATGGTTTCCAGCAAACTGGGTTCATGGCCATGGATGATGATATTGACCTCATCTTCTTTCAGACAGCCCATATTGACCTCGGCCCTCACCGGCACCGGTGTCCCGAAAAGGATATCGGAGATTTCCGTGGCCAGCATGGATCCGCCCCAGCCGTCGGACAGGGCTGTTCGACTGATCTGTCTGGTCAAATGTTCATAATCCTGGTCCATGCCGGCATGGGTGCGATTCATCAGTTCCATGACTTCGAGCATGGCTCCCCGGGGGACAATATCCATTTTTCGCCAAAGCTCCAGAGTCTTTTGCGGAACCCGTTTGGCAAAAGGAATTTCACCGTCCAGCTCCATAAAGGTCTTTTCCAACTCTATGCATAAATCCTGAGCGATGGCCCCGGTGTCGCGTCCTTCGGTATCCAGGCCTAAGGATCGAGCCACCTCTTCCAATTTCACCGGGTCCTTGATCGAGTAATCCTTAATTTTCCCATTAACCACATCTTTGAAAAGATTCAGCATGACCCTCCCGTGGGAAGAATGGGCGGCCGTTCCGCAGGCCACCATCCGGGAAAAATTCCGGGATTGGATGGTGTCAATGGTCGCCCCGCAAACCCCCACTGCCCCATAAGGATCTTTGGAGCTTAACCGGCAAGGTCCCATGGCGCAATGCTTGCAACAGGCCGATTTGGCCCCGATGGGACAGGGTTTCATCGCCGCCGCCCGGTCAAAGGCAGTGGACACCCCGTCTTTCTGTGCCTTTTCCAGCATTTGGGCTGTGGCATCGCAGATAGTCCATTCCCTAACATCAACTTCCTTGGTCTTGGTCGTCTTGGCATCCGTTTCCCTATCCATTGCTTTCTCCTTATTATTGAAAAATTACTGGGCCGGGGTCAGCCCTATCCAACGTTTAATCCTTTTCACCCTCAGGATGATTCGATACTCAGGTTAGTTGGATTTTCTTCTTAAAAAATAAGTTATAAGTTAAATGATAAGATCGGCCATGACTTAAGTCAAAGATTTTTTAATAGGATGGTTTTATATTACCCGACAACATCATTTTTTCTATTTCCCTCCCCCTTCTTTTATAAGAGGAGGAGGCTCAGGAGGTACCCCGAATGTGCCAGAGTTATCGAAAAGCATGTCTTTGTGGAGAGCATACAGCCGAGATATTCTTCGGTCGGAACATCCTGGATGAAACCGCAGTGGCCCGGGTCTATTGCCCTAACTGTAGCACCGCCGTCGAAAAAACAGACAAAAGTCGGGTTTGGGACAACGGCTGGATCCTGGAATTGGATCCCGAAGTATTGCTGGCCCGGGCCACCACTATGGAAATCCCGGCAGAGGACCTTTCCGCGGAAAGGGTTTTCGATCAGGGATTTGCCACCTGGGTGGGTGTGACTCCGGATGACTCCCAAGAAAGAGACCGGGAACGTAATGCCCTTGAAAAATTAGCCAAAACCGACCTCCGGGCCTATTTACAAGCCATGAAAGATTGGGGAGTGGGGCGGGAGAAACGGTTTACCGAAGAAGGCTGGCGGAAAATGAAAAGACCCTCTCCTGCGGCATAGTGGGCTAAGTATCCCCCAATCCCGCCTTCTTAAAGAGGGGCAGGGGAGATTCGATGTTAGGAGGATTTTTCCTTTAGAAACGTCCTTCTATAAATACCTATCCATCCTCTCCTGAGGCACCGGTCAAGAAATATACAGGGACTGAGCGGATCTTTGATCAAGGTCAGGGCAAAGATAATATGCTTGACTTAAACCGGAGAATTCAAGTAAGAGGTTAAATAAGGCTGAGGGACCCACCTCAAACAACAAATAACCTCCTCCAACCGTTTTAAGCAGTTCATCAATTTGAGCAGGAGTTGACCATGCGTCTTCCAAAGGGTAAACGATTATGGTTCATTCTGGGAATTGGTGCCCTAATCGCTGTCGCCGGTGGACTTTTCGTCTCCTTCGGTCCGCCGAAACTCTATGCCAAATCGGAATCCCCCGAGTTTTGCGCCTCCTGCCATGTAATGGGGGACCAATATGAGGCCTGGCGTCATCAGGGGGCCCACCGCCGGATCCTGTGCATCGACTGTCACCTGCCCCACAATAATGCAGCCAATCATTTATTTGAAAAAAGCTATCAAGGGATGTGGGATACCTTTATCTTTTTTTCCGGAAGGGTGCCGGAGAGGATTCGTCTCTCCGAAGAGGGAGGGAGGATCGTCAAGGCCAACTGTGAACGCTGCCATACCGAAACCATCAGCAAGGTAGATATGAACGAACGGAACTGCTGGAGCTGCCACCGCCGACTTTCCCATACCCAAAGCGGATCTATAGATACACGGTCGCCTTAGAATTATTTATTAATGGTCTCAAAATAATATAGACATAAGAGGATCATGGGGGTCTTTTCTGGAGATTGTCCACCCCAAACCTGGAAGCTTCTTTGCCGGGCAAATTATTTAACTAAATCAGAAGCAGGCCTTCACCAG
>JBFMBU010000317.1:0-4483 GCA_040755035.1 Thermodesulfobacteriota bacterium | reverse complement strand
TATCCTCCCCGGTATGGCCTACCAACAGGTCAAATGGGATAAATTGCCCGCCGGATGGGACGATACGGCGACCTCCTGGGCCATCACCGTTCCCGGCAAGGTCATCATCGGTCCCTTTGTCGGGACCTTTAACATCGGCTACGGCAAGAACATCGGCGGACCCACCGGTTCCGTTTCCTTTACCTCCGATGGTTATTACGCCGGTTTCCAGAGGGATAATGTAACCGGCAAGATTTATGACAGCACCAACATCCAGGGCTTTGTCGATCTGGCTTTCACCTTCGGGAAGGTAACCCCCCACATCTTTTACAGTATCACCCACAGCACCAACGACAAGTGGAAGGTAGGCAACAAATACCACGAACGGACCTCCATGGGCATCAATGCCTATATCAAGCTCAACAACAATTTCTATCTGATCCCCGAATTTGACCGTTATACCTACGGGGCGACCCCGGGTTGGGTTGATTCCAAAGGGGCCAAGTGGGAATTCGGCAACGACTGGCTGGCCGGCGTGAAAATCCGCTACACCTTTTAATCTAAACCCTCTAAATACCACCTACCAAAAAACCCCGGAAGGACTTCCCTCCGGGGTTTTTTTTGGATAAAAATTCTGGCGCGCCCAGGGTGATTCGAACACCCGACCTACGGATTCGTAGTCCGGCGCTCTATCCACTGAGCTATGGGCGCGCAGGGTCTTTTATAAACGAAAGTCCCTGTTCTGTCAACCCCTTGGTGATTGAAAAAGCCGGAGGGGGGAGAAAGAACCCTTCCGGGTTGCCGGTTGGGTGTTACGAGTCACGAACTACGGGTTGCGAGTACCGAGTTACGGGTTGCGGGTTACGAGTCACGAGTCACGAGATACGAGTCACGGGTTGCCGGTTGCGGGTTACGGGTTAAAACCCCTAATCCGACCCGAGAAATTCATCCGGATCCTCGAAAAGAACCCCTCCCTGGACCTGAATTTCCCGCAGGGCCCGGGCCGAGGTCTCGGGATCCACTCCCCGGCAGAGGGATTTTATTACGGCTATCCTGTATCCGCGAGCCAGGCCGTCCAGAGCCGAATAGCGGACACAATAATCCGTGGCGATCCCCAACAGGGCCAGGGTCCCGATGCCCCGCTGCCTCAACCATCCATGCAATTCCGTTTCCGCCCCCCCGTCATCCTGAAAACAGGAATAACTGTCATAGCGGCGGTCCTTCCCTTTCTGAACAACGGCTTCAAAAAGAGACGGCTCAATGAGCAATTCCGCCCCGGAAGTTTCCTGGACACAATGAGGAGGCCAGAGGACCTGTTCTTTTCCATCGATATCTATTAGATCAAAGGCTTTTTTCCCGGGATGATTGGTAAAGAAGGAGACATGGTCGGCCGGATGCCAGTCTTGAGAGGCCCAGACCGGGATTCCGGCCTCTTTAATCTGATCGATGGTCTTGCTGATCTTATTCAGATAATCCAAACCGGTTCCGGCTACGGCCAGGGTTCCGCTCATCAACTGCGTAAAATCCCCCTGAATATCAACTACGATGATTCCCTTCATAGCGGTTGCCTCTTTCCTGATTTTAAAATTTCATGATTATATCAAAATTTTGACATGACTTCCATTTATATCCCGTATCCGAGGCCCGGGGACCTTTAGCGCAATTTTTCTTGACTTATACGGTCCGGATCGTTAAGAGGTTAATATCAGACATCCTTTGCTGTCAAAGACAAACATGTTTCTATCCCGCATATTTTTCCTGATCGGCCGCAGGACCCTCCATTTCCTCTCGGAACTGGGGGGGATTCTGATCCTGTTTTTTCAGAGTATGGCCTGGACCTTTATTCCCCCATTCCGTCTGCGGATTTTATTCAAGCAGATGGAATTCATCGGGGTCAAATCCCTTTTTATCGTCGTCCTGACCGGGGTTTTTACCGGTATGGTCCTGGCCCTGCAGAGCTATCACGGCTTTAAAATGTTCGGCGGGGAAAGCCTCATGGGCGGGATCGTGGCCTTGTCCCTGGCCCGGGAAATGGGACCGGTGCTGACGGCCCTGATGGTCAACGCCAGGGCCGGTTCGGCCATCGCCGCTGAATTGGGGACCATGCGGGTCACGGAACAGATCGATGCCCTGCAAATGATGGCCATCAATCCGGTCCAATTTTTGGTGGTCCCCAGGATTTGGGCCGGAGTTCTCATGTTGCCGCTGCTGACCATCATCAATATTTTTGTGGGAATCATCGGGGGTTATTTTGTCGCCGTCGTCCTTTTGGGAATCAACTCCGGTGTCTATTTGAATAAAACGATCAATATGATGGAGATGTCCGACCTGATGCAGGGCATTGTCAAATCCATTTTCTTTGGATTGATCCTGACCCTGATCGGTTGTTATAAAGGATACCACACCTCCGGTGGCGCTGAAGGGGTCGGCCGGGCCACGACCGAAGCCGTGGTCATCTCCTCGGTCTGCATCTTAATCGGGACCTATGTCTTGACTTCTTTGTTGTTTTAATAAAACCAATGATTCGATTAGTCGGCATCAATAAAACCTTTGGAAAACAGCAGGTCCTCCGGGATCTGAATCTGACCATCCCCACCGGTCAGACCACGGTGATCATCGGCCGCAGCGGGGGGGGTAAAAGTGTCTTGCTCAAACATATTATGGGCCTGCTCCGACCGGACAGCGGAGAGATCTGGATCGACGATGAGGAAATTAATCGGTTGAACCAAAGGGACCTTTACCGGGTCCGCAGACGTTTCGGGATGCTTTTTCAGGAAGGGGCCCTTTTTGATTCCATGTCCGTGGGAGAAAACGTAGCTTTTCCCATTCGGGAGCATAAAAAGCTTCCCTTTGCAGAAATTGAAAAATTGGTCTCCGAAAAATTGGCCCTGGTCGGGCTTCCGGGGATAGAAGCCAAGATGCCCTCGGAATTAAGCGGCGGTATGCGCAAAAGAGCGGCCCTGGCCAGGGCTATGGCCCTGGATCCGGACATCCTGCTCTTTGACGAACCCACCACCGGGCTCGATCCGATTCTGACCGCTTCCATCGATCATTTGATTATAGAAACACAAAAAAGGTTCCAAATGACCTGCGTAGTTATCAGCCATGACATCCAAAGCGTCTTTCGTATCGCCCATAACATTGTCATGCTCTATGAAGGCCGTATTATCGAGGGCGGGCCGCCGGAAGTTTTCCGGCAGTCCTCCAATAAAATCATCCAGGACTTTTTAGAGGGACGGTTTGAAAATTCCGCATAAAAAATCGTATCGAGCGGACAGGAAGGTTTACTAACAAGCCATTACGAGCTGACCGTTGTCGGCTATTCGGAGGAGGCATCATGGAAAAAAGGGGAGTGAGCACTGAGGTCAAAGTCGGCGTTTTTGTCCTGCTGGGACTGATTGTTCTGGCTTATATGACCCTTCAGGTGGAAAGATACCGCCTTAGCACCGCCGAGGGGTATGAGATCGCCGCGCTTTTCGACACCGCTTCCGGCCTCATTAAAGGCAGCCCGGTCCAGATTGCCGGGATCGAGGTCGGACGGGTCAAGGACATTCAATTAACCGGCAGACAGGCGAAGGTCACCCTGATCATCAGCAGGGACATCCCGGTTTTTGCCGATGCCCGGGCTACTCTCAAAACCCAGGGGGTCCTGGGAGATAAATACGTGGAGATCAATCCCGGCGATGCAAAAGGTCCCCGCCTTACGGCCGGTGGGGTGATCCGGGAAACCCTCTCCCCCGTCGAACTGGACCACATCCTGGCCAAGGCCATGCCCATCGTCGACGATGTCCGCTCCGTTACCAAGACCCTGAGTGAGGTGATCGGCACCGAACAGGGCAAGATCGATATTCAGGCAACCATGGCCAATATCCACAAGGCCACCGATGACATCAAGGTTATGGCCACACGCCTCAACCGGGGAGAGGGGTCCTTGGGGAAACTGATGCGGGACGATCACCTCTATAAGGATATGCAAGCCACCATGACCGGCCTGAAAGACACGGTGGCTGAGATCAACGAAGGGAAAGGAAGCCTGGGGAAATTGATCAAGGACCAGGAATTTTACGATGAAACCAGAAAAACCCTGGGCAGCCTGCAGAAGGTAGCGGCAAAAATCGACAACGGAGAAGGGACCCTGGGTAAATTAGTCAACGACGATACCCTGTACCAGGAAGCCAAAGAAACCGTAGCCTCCCTCAATGAGACGGCCAGAAAAATCAATCAGGGGGAAGGCACGATCGGCAAGCTGATCAATGACGACGGTCTGCATAAAGATCTCAAATACACCCTGAGGAGCGTGACCAAGGCTACCGAAGGCCTCTCGGAACAGGTTCCGGTGAGTATTTTGGGGACGATTATCGGAACAATTATAAAATAGGAAACGTTCGGCGTTCGGCGTTCGGCGTTCAGCCAAAGCCAAAAGTGAGCTATGACTCCGAAGACCGGATTGACGAATAGGTATTACTCTTTAGAAAAACAGAAAAACATAGCAATAGAATATAAG
>JBFMBU010000316.1:0-8064 GCA_040755035.1 Thermodesulfobacteriota bacterium | reverse complement strand
CTGGAGAAGCGGACCGGTCTTAAGGCCAAGGCCCTCCCCATTGATCCCCAGCTTATCGGCGCCCTGGGCGCGGCCCTGACCGCGGAACAATCTTTAAAAACAGGAAAAGACTGATTGTCCTATTCGAGGTTAAAAAGCTTTATTGAAAAACTGAAAAAAAGAAACGGCCGTTTCCGGGAGATTCAATGCCCCAGCGGAATCCCGGACCTCCTGCAAGATCTGGCCTTTCAAATAGACCGGGATAAAAACCCGAACATCCTCCTCAAGGAGGAGACCGCTGTGGAACTCGGTCCCCCGGACCGGGCCTCTTTTCAGACGATCTTTTTGGTCAAAAAACCGGACGCTGTACCAGACGGGCTGATCACGATTATCGGTCCGGATCTCCCGGATGCGGCCGGGCAAAGTCTTCCCTTCGGCCAGGTATTCCTGATAGGCGGGGAAGCCTTAGTCGATGCTCAGATCGGCAAACTGGAAAGAAAACAATCGATCTCCAGCCGGCTCCCTGGGTATATGGTCCGTTTGGCCGCCGGACGGATCTGGGCCAGGGTGAGCAAGGAGGCCCTGGGGAAAGGATTTTCTTTCGAAACCCTGGGACGTAATTTGATGGCTTATTACAAGCAGTCCTTTCCCGAAATAGAATCCATGGGGATTCTTTTTCTGACCTCCAGTGATGAAGAGGTAATGGATCTTAGACGATTATTGGTTAATAAAAATATCACTGCGGCGCCGCCCGAAAAAAAAGCAAAAAAAATTTTCGGTTGTACTTATGAAATCGATTGCCAAGATTGTCCCAATAAACCCATTTGTGACCGCATCCGGGAAATGGCAGTGCAGTTTGAGAACAGGAAACCGATAAGTCAGGAAGAAAGGCGGTTGCTGGTCCGTGAAATCCTCAAATAACCCCTCACAACGTCTGGCCCTGGTCGGCAAGGGGGGGGCGGGTAAAAGCGCCCTGACCGCCCTGATGACTCGTTCCTTGGTTCAACGGGGAGAAAATAGGATCCTGGTTATTGACGCCGACCCGACTATGGGCTTGAGCCATGTTCTTGGGGTCCGGGCCGAAAAAACCCTTGAGGATATTCGCCGGACCATCATAAACGTAGGTGGCAGGGGTAACCGGCAGGAGCGGGAGTCCTTGGTCCAGGGACTGGAATATCATCTTCTTGAAGCCTTGGTCGAAGCCGGGGGGTTCGCCCTCTTAGCCATGGGACAACCCCAGCAGTCCGGGTGCTTCTGCCCGGCCAACACCCTGCTCAAAGGCACCATTGAGTCCCTTTCCTCCCAGTTCGACCTAGTTTTGATCGACTGTGAAGCGGGTCTGGAGCAGATATCCAGAAAGGTTATCGGGGACCTTGATTGGCTGATCATTGTCACCGATCCCACCCGGCGCGGGTTCCAGACCGCCCTGGATATCAAGAAGGCCGCGGCACGTTTTACCAGGGCCAGAGACATCGGTCTGATCGTCAACCGGGTAAAAGAGGGCGGACAAGGGATAGACCACTTGATCGGGGACACGCCCCTGCACATCTTGGGCTATATCCCCGAGGATGAAACGATCACTGAATGGGATATGGCCGGAAGGCCGATTTTTAATCTGCCGGACAGGGCTTTGAGTGTCCGGGCCATGGAAACGATTCTTAAAGAAATTATTTAGGGTCCATCCGGAGATTCAAAATTTCCGGATGAGAGCTATTTAGGGAGGTAGGGAATCATGAAATATTTTCCTGTTCTCGTGGATGAAGGCGGTAACATGGTCGTGGAAATGATCCGCAAGTTTGTCGATACCGAGATCATGCCTATCCGGGATAAAATCGACGAGGATCGCGAACACAGGCTGGTCAACGAAATACTGATCAAAATGTCCCAGTTGGGCGTGTTCAATGTCGAACTTCGCGATGAAGAAGGGACGGAACAAGGACCATCCCTCCCCATGGCCTGCGCCGTTATCGAAGAATTCGCCCGCGGGGATGCCGGTATAGGCCTGGTGGCGGGCATCAATAGCTGGGCCATGGCCGGGGCCCTCTATGGCCGGAACCGGGAAGTGGTCGATCTCTACAAAAAGATGCAGCAGGAAAAACAACCGACCTTTGCCTGCTTCGCCATGACCGAACCGGCCAGCGGTTGTGATGTGGAAAACCTGTCGGAGATGCACGGCCGGACCATCAAGACCCGGGCCGTTCAGGATGGGGACCATTGGGTCATCAACGGCGCCAAACGGTTCCCCAGCAATTCCGGCATATCCTCGCTCTATTGTGTGGTCTGCCAAACGGATGTCGCCCAGGGAGAAGAAGGGGTGGCCCTGATCTATGTGCCGGAGAATTCCCCCGGACTCAGTTTCGGGAAATTTGAGGTCAAGGCCGGTCTCCAATCGGACCGGAACTGCGATATCTTCTTCGATGATGTCCGTGTTCCCCTTTCTTACCGCTCCGCCGGCCCGGGACAGGATGCCATTATTCTGAAAAGAAATGTCGCCGTGGGCCGGGTGGTCAGCGCGGCCGCGGCCGTGGGCTGCACCAGAGGGGCCTTTGAGGAGTGCCTGCGTTATACCGGCGAACGCGAAGTCGGCGGAAAACCGATCAGGGAACATTCCATTGCCGCCGGGATCCTGGCCGATGCCGTTACCGGCATAGAAGCGGCCCGGGCCTATTACCTCCAGGTGGCTTATATGCTGAGCCATCCTCAGGAATTCGGGGAAGTCCACTCACCGGCCATGATCAGCCATGCCAGCGCGTCCAAAAATTATGCCTGTCAAATGGCCAACGCCACTATCGGAAGGCTGATGGAGTTGATGGGGTCTTATGGCTATATCCGTGACTATCATGTGGAAAAATACTGGCGGGACGTCAAAGAAATTCAACTCTGGCTGGGGGGCCATCAACTCGGTCAGTTTGATGTGGTTCGCCGCTATTATCCCTATAAAACCAGGTCCTAAAAACCTAAAGAGGTCGAGGTAATTCCATCCGGAAATTCAAATTTTCGGATGGAACCTAAAAACAACTTCTTTTGCCTAACAAAAATATCGACCAGACAGAGAACACTAAAAGAAAAATGCCCGCCACTTTTCGAGCCCTGCGTTATGCCGGCTATCGCTACTTGTGGCTGGGTCAGTTGGGCCACTCGGCGGCCATGTGGATGGAGCAGGTGGTGCGGCCTCTGCTGGTCCTGGAATTGACCCATTCCCCTCTGCAGGTGGGACTGGTGGTCGCCGTAAGGATGGCACCCCAGTTTCTTTTTGGCCTTTTAGCCGGAGTCATCGCCGACCGCTATAATAAACGCAGGGTGTTACTGGGCAGCCAGTTGGTCACCCTGATCATGCACCTCACCCTGGCCCTGCTCATTCTTGGCGGAAAAATTGCGGTCTGGCAGGTCTTTGTCACGGCCTTTATTTCCGGCGGCTCCATGGCCTTTAATCAACCGGCCCGGCAAACCTTGATCCCTTCCCTGGTTCCCTCGGAAATCATGCTCAACGCCATTGCCCTGAATACGGCGGCCATGAACGCCATGAGGGTATTGGGAGCCGGATTGGCCGGTTTTTTGTTGATCTACTTCGATTATGGGCAGGTTTACCTGGTGAACGCCGTCCTTTTTGTCTTTGTCCTTTGGACAACGGTTCGAATCGGGTCGGTAGAGAAAAGGCCTCTTGCGGACCAGCCGGTCCCGACACCGAAACCACGGGAAAAGACCTCCATCTTCCAGGACCTGCTGGAAGGCTTTCGCTATATGGGGGCCAACCGCAGGGTTTTGTATCTGGTGGCCATGGCCTTGATCCTTTTTTTAATCGGTCAGCCCTATCAGCAGGTCTTCGTGCCTTTGCTGGCCTTGAACGTCCTTCATATCGGCCGCTCCGGCGCCGGCTGGATGCTGGCTTTGACCGGGATAGGGGCACTAATCGGTTCCCTGACCATGGCCTCGGTCAAGAAATTTAGGCGACGCGGACTGATCCTGATCAGTTTTCTGTGTGTCTTCGGAGCGGCCCTCATCCTCCTTTCCCAAAGCCGGTGGTTCATCTTTTCAGCCGTAGCGCTCATTTTTGCCGGGGCCATGACCACCGCCTATAATTCATTGAATCTTTCTCTTCTAATCGAAGAAACTCCGCGCGAGTTTCATGGCCGGGTAATCAGTTTGATGAGCTTAGACAGGGGGTTTGTCTCCCTGGGAGCGGTACTGGCTGGGGGACTGGCCGAAGCCTTAGGCCCCCAGCTTGGTCTTTTCGCCCTGGCCCTCTCCTGCCTGGCCCTGACCGCCCTCTTTTTTTTCACCGTCCCAAATATACGCAAACTGAATTGAAACGTCTTCCCTGTTCTATTTTGATACACTTTCCCCCCCCAAAAGGATTCGATTTTACTCACGAGTAAAGTAGAATAGGCACTAAAAGACTAAAGCTTGGAATCCTTTCTTTTTCGCCTCCAAATAACCGATTGACAAGTCAATCAATTACAGATATTGAATACGTATGAAAAAGGATTTCGAGGAAATTAAAAAAGAAAAGCAATCCGTTATTTTTGACGCCGCCCTGAAGGTCATCAAAGAAAAGGGATTTCATCAGGCCCGCATATCCGATATTGCCGAAAGGGCCGGAGTTTCCTATGGACTGGTCTATCATTATTTTAAAAACAAGCAGGCCCTCTTCGATGAAATTTTCGGCCAGTGGGCAGCCAGTCTGGATCAGTTCCTTGATGGGATCATTGCAAGCGACGAAACCTTCCAGCGAAAATTGAGAATCCTAATTCATTATTTTTTGGACACCTATCAGCAAAAGCCGGATTTGATCCATTTTTTTATCACCCAGATTTCCCGATCCTCCTCCAACCTGACTGAAACCCGCCTGGATCATTTCCGCAAATTTTTCATCCTTATCGAAAACATTTTATTACAAGGTCAGAAGCAGAAGATTCTCCGCTCCGATTTCGAGGCCCGCTATTTGACCTATATTTTTCTGGGGGCCATGGAGACGTTTCTTTCGGTTATGGTTTTTGGTGAAGAAACCATCAAAAATGACCGGCAGAAAGAAAAGATAACCGATTTCATCCTGGAAATTTTTCTGAACGGGGCCAAAGAGGCGGCATAGATTCTTACACGAAAAGTCTGAGGATTTATCTCTCACTTTCGATATTGAGGAACAAGGAGCACCTAATGGATTTTTCCTTCAGTGCAGAACAAATGCTTTTCAAGGAGCAGGTCTTGAAATTCGCCCGCAAGGAGATCGTTCCCCGCTGCCAGGACCATGACCTGAGGGGGGAATTTGATTTTCAGTCCTTTCGCAAGCTGGGAGAATTGGGCATCCTCGGTCTGCACTTTCCGGAAGAATTTGGAGGCAGCGGGGCCGATGTGGTCACCTCCGCCCTGGCCGGAGAGGCCCTGGGCGAGGCCGGGGTGGACGGCGGCCTGACCCTATCCTACGGGGCCCACACCTATCTTTGCGCGGATACGATATACCGGCATGGAAGCGACAAACAAAAAAAGCGCTATCTCCCCAAGCTGATCAGCGGGGAATGGATCGGCTGCATGGGTCTGACCGAACCCGGCGCCGGTTCCGATGTAACCGCCCTTTCCACCAAGGCGGTAAAAGAGGGCAACCGATATATCCTCAACGGTTCCAAGATGTTCATCACCAACGGCCCTATCGCCGACGTGGCGGTGGTCTATGCCCGCACGTTCCAAGGCAAGGAACGGCACGAAGGAATATCGGCCTTTATTGTGGAAAAGGGCACCCCGGGTTTCACCCCCGGAAACAAACTCATTAAAATGGGGGTGAGGACCTCCTATACCTCCGCGCTTTTCTTCGAGGATTGTTCGATCCCGGAAGAAAACCTCCTGGGACAGGAAGGGAACGGCTTCTTGATGTCCATGGAAACCGTAGAATGGGACCGCAGCACCCTCATCGCCCCCTTCCTGGGAGGCATGGCCTTTATTCTGGACAAGGTCTGCCGTTACAGCCTGGAAAGGCGCCAATTCGGCCGGGCCATTGCCTATTTCCAGGCCATCAAGCACAAGATCGCCGACATAAAAATATTTTATGAGGCGGCCCGGGCACTGGTCTACCGCATCGCCTGGTGCAAGGACCAGGGCCGGCCGGTCAATCATCTGGAAGCAGCCGTGGCCAAATTATTTATCGGCGACTGGAGCCTGATCCCGGCCAACCATGCGGTCATGATCCATGGAGGCTATGGGTATTGCCATGAATATGATGTGGAAAGAAACTTCCGGGACAGCCGCCTGGCCCCCATTGGCGGCGGGACCTCCGAAATCCAAAAAATGATTATTTCTCGACTGATGGGTTAGGCAGTTTACAAAAAAGAAGTCATCCGGCCCCGGGGAAAAATACTTTCAACTCAATCGATAGGCCGTTGATAAAAGGAATTCCCATGAATTTCGACCTGAACGAAGGACAAAAGCAAAAAAAGGAGGACCTGGCCGCCAGGCTGTCACAAATTTTCCAGGATCATCCGGACCTGTCCGAAAAAGACCCTGAAGCAGTGCGTAAGCTTCTCAGCCTGTTGGCGCCCCTGGATTATTTTTTTAAGACCGGCACGGACCCTGAACAAACCAGGGTCTCCCCTTTTCCTGAAACCCTGACCTCCGTTCTGTTGGCCCAAGAAATGGCCCAATTCTCCCCGGCCTTTTGTCAGGCCCTGGAAATGAGCACCCGTCTTTTCGGCTGGGTCATTTCCCGCTGGGGAACGGAGGAACAAATTCAACATTTTCTGATCCCCATCCAACAGGGGCGATGGTTAGGGGCGGTAGGGTTAAGCGAATCCTTGGGCAACCTCCCCTCCCGGGACATGCTTACGGAAGGACGAAAAGATGGGCCGGGTTATTTGGTCAACGGCTCCAAACCCATGGTCATCAACGCCCCCTTGGCCGATGGCCTGGGAGTTATTGGAAAAATTGACGGACAACCCGCTTTCTTTTTACTCCGCTCCACCACCCCAGGCCTCCAAATCGGCCCCCCCCTGGCTACGCTTGGATTGGATCAGGTGGCCATGGCTGACCTCACCCTCAGCCATTGCCCGGTTGCGGAAGAACAGATCATCGGTCCTTTCCCTGATGCCTCTATCCTTAGCGAGATTCAAACACGATTCAATCTGATTATAACCACGGTTTCTCTGGGCATCATGGAACGGGCTCTGCGGGGGGCACAAAAGGTGGCCGGGGAAACTTCCGTCAATGGTAAACCGCTTCGCGCCAATCAGGAAATCGGATTCAAACTGGCCGAAATGTTCACCCTCTTTCAAACCGCCCAGTGGATGCTCTACCGCGCCGCCTGGATGCTGGAAGCCGGGGAAGCGGAGGCCCTAACCACCCTGGCGGCCGCTAAAGTCTTTGTTACCGAGTCCGCCGAAGAAGTTACCCGCTCGGCCATGCAGATCGCCGCCGGTCAGGGCTTCCTTTCCGGGAATATACTGGAATCCTCTTTTCGTGATGCACGTTTGGGACCTGTGGCCGGGGACACATCGGAAGTCCTGCGCCTGCGTATCGCCGAGGACTGTCTTACCAAATACAAAGCCGGATTGTAAACAGAGAACCTGAAACGAAAGAAATGGGTATGCCTTATCAAGAATATTTCGGGGAAACCCACCATCTGGTCCGCCAAACAGTCCGGAAATTTGTTGAAAAAGAGATTAAACCCTTTGTTAATGAATGGGAGGAACAGGGCTCCTTCCCCCGGGAACTCTATCAAAAGGCAGGCGCTGCCGGGATTCTGGGTATCGGCTATTCGGAAAGGTACGGGGGAACAGAGGGGGATATCTTTCTCAAAGTGGCCTCAGCCGAGGAAATCATGCGCTCCGGATCCGGGGGTCTGGCCGCCGGTTTGGGATCGCTGGACATCGGCCTGCCTCCCATTGTCCGTCTAGGATCGGATCAATTGAAAAACCGTTTGGTTCCTCCGGTTTTACGTGGGGAAAAAATTTGCGCCCTGGCCATCACCGAACCCAATGCCGGATCGGATGTAGGGGGCATTCAGACCCGGGCCGTAAGGGAAGGAGACTTTTACCGGGTCAACGGCCGAAAGACCTTCATCACCAGCGGGGGTCGAGCTGATGTTATGACCTGCGCCGTCCG
>JBFMBU010000315.1:0-2885 GCA_040755035.1 Thermodesulfobacteriota bacterium | reverse complement strand
AGAAGGGAATCCCCTGGGGCTGAAATCTTCAACTCCTTTTTTCTATCTCCTTCAGCAAATTGGTAAATAGAAAATGATGAAAAGGCAGGAACAGGTACCAATATAACCGACCCCAGACCGTGCGGGTGTCATAATAGGCCTCCACCGACAACCTCCGCCGCCCCTTTTCTTCCCCGATGACAAATTCAAGCCAGGCCCGGCCCGGCAGCTTCATCTCTGCTCTTAAGAGAAGCCGTTCATCGGGCCTGATATCCTCCACCCGCCAGAAATCCACAACGTCATTAATCTCCAGTTGGGTAGGGCTTTTCCGTCCCCGGACCAGACCCACCCCCAGTAAAAGGCGATCCAGAAATCCTCGGGCCCTCCACATCCAGTTGCCGTGGAACCATCCCTCTTTCCCCCCGATTTTACATAGGGAACGGAACAGGTCCCCGGCGGCCCGGGAGGTAAGCAATTCATAGCGGGCCTTATAGGCAACCTTGTTTTGTAACTCATGGAGTTTTATGGCCAGAACATGCGCCGGAGGATAGGCATCGGACCAGCGGGTATGAACACGGTCTTGTTCTTCCCGGGTCATAGCCCGGATAAGTGTTTCCTTAAACGAAACTCGATCAATGGGGATGAGATCCCTGATGGAATCATCTCTGACCACCATTCCTTTCTTCAATCCTTCCATCAGACAGCGGGTTATGGCGTTGGGAACCGGGGTCAGCAGGCTAAGCGGATAGGTATAAAGCGGCAAATAAGAAAAGAAAAAGGGAAGGAAAAACGTTTTTGCCCGGAGGACCTCGGACAGGATGCGCAGCATTTGCTCGAAAGTCAATATATCCGGACCGCCAATTTCAAAATCCTTTCCCTCGGTTTCGGGTACCTCCAGGGATCCGACCAGATATTTGACGACATCCCTGATGCCGATGGGCTGGAGCGGCTGTCTGGCCCAGGGGGGGATGAAAATAACGGGTAATTTTCTGACCAGTTCATAAGTGATCTCATAGGCGGCGCTTCCGGATCCGATGATCAGCCCTGCTCGCAACACCGTTACCGGAACCTTCCCCTTGCGCAATGTCCTGGCCACCTCCTGGCGATTTCGCAAATTCGGAGAATAGGCGTTTCGTATTTCCCCCAATCCGCCCAGGTAGATGATCCTTTTGACATTTTTTTCCTCGGCCATGACCCGGAAATTTTCAGCGTTCTGAAGGTCCGCCGAGGGTTTATCTTTGGGACAAAGATGCAGGGAGTGGATTAAATAGTAGGCGGTGTCCACGCCATCCAAGGCCTGCCGGAGTTGGTCGAGATCGGCGGCATCGGCAATCACTACTTCAGCTTCCGGCCACAAGGTTTGGTTGGTGGCCGGGGCACCTCTAACCATAACCCGGACCCGGTACCCCCTGGCCGACAACTCAGGGACAAGCCGCCCTCCGATATAACCGGAAGCCCCGACGACCAGGATGACGCCTTTATCGGGCTTAGGTTGGCAGGGCAGGTCATGACAGAAAAGGTCTTGACTGTCCTGGGTCGGTGAATCTAAATAACTCGTGGTTCGCGTCTCGCATCTCGTGGCTCGGGACTCGTATCTCGTCTCCCGGAGTCACGGTTTAAAGGTTTTGGGTTATACTCTGAATTATTTATTCCTGATTCCGCAATCCGAAATCCGAAATACCTTTTCGTAGGTCGTGACTCGTATCTCGTTTTTACCAGGCTCTATGCTCTAAGCCCTCTGCTCTATGCTCTCTGCTCTATGCCCTTTTCCCTTTGCGTTTTTGGAATGTCCTCCGAACGCTGAACGCAGAACGTAAAACGGTCTTACTCCCCGCTTAAAATCTTTAAAGCCTCTTCATATTTGGCCCTGGTTTTTTGGATGATTTCTTCCGGCAATTCCGGGGCCGGCGGTTTTTTGTCCCAGTGAAGGGATTCGAGATAATCCCGTAAAAATTGTTTATCGAAACTGCTCTGCACCCCACCGGGCTTATATTGGTCCTTAGGCCAGAAGCGGGAAGAATCCGGTGTCAGGACTTCATCGATCAGAATCAACCGATCATGAAACAAACCGAATTCAAACTTGGTATCGGCGATAATGATCCCCTTTTCTTCTCCCAGGAGCCTGGCTTTCTCATAAATGGCCAGGCTGGCCTTTTCCAGAGAAAGGGCCAGTTCTTCCCCTATCATTTTTTTTACCTCTTCAAAGGGGACATTTTCATCATGGGTACCCATTTCCGCTTTCGTGGACGGGGTAAAGATAGGTTTCTCCAAACGGTCCGATTCCTTCAATCCAACAGGCAGTCTGATACCGCAGATTTCACCGGAAACCGAATAGTCTTTCCAACCCGAACCGGAGAGATACCCGCGGACGATACATTCCACAGGGAGAGGCTTGGCCTTTTTTACCAGCATGCTCCGATCCTTTAGCTCCGCTTCAAAGGGCCGGCAGGAGAGAGGATAATCTCCCGGTTCCGTCGAAATCAGGTGGTTAGGGATAATCGGTTCCATGATCTTGAACCAAAACTTGGACAACCGGGTCAGAATGATCCCCTTTCCCGGTATGGGATTGGGCATGACCACGTCAAAGGCCGAAATCCGGTCTGTGGCCACGATCAGCAGATTTTCCCCCAGGTCGTAAATATCCCGGACCTTGCCCCGGTTGGCCAGCTCCAAACCCTTAAACTGCGTTTCAAATAGGCCTGTTTCTTTCATCATGCCTCCTGTTGATATATTCATATAGGTCCTATACCACATCCTCCCGGTAAAAATCCAAGGTCTTTTCTCCCTGGGCCTCCTCCATTTCTCGAATCCATCCCCGGACCCTTTCCCGGCCGTAGGCCTTTTCCCAGCCGGCGATGATAACATCAATCGGGATATCGGCATAGGTCCCTAAAAAATCCGTATAC
>JBFMBU010000314.1:0-8347 GCA_040755035.1 Thermodesulfobacteriota bacterium | reverse complement strand
CCAAAAAAAACAAACGACCAAACAAACCAAACAGACCAAACAGACCAGAAAGACCAAACAAACCAAACAGACCAAACGACCAAACAGACCAGAAAGACCAAACAGACCAAACAGACCAGAAAGACAATATGATGAACATACCTTTTCTTGATCTAAAAGCCCAATATCAATCCATTAGAGATGAAATTCACAATGCCCTGAACGAAGTAATAGATGGTACCGCCTTTGCCGGAGGGCCTTTTGTTTCCCGGTTCGAACAGGCCTTTGCCCGGTTTTGCGGCTGTCAGGAGGCCATCGGAGTAGGCAGCGGTACCGAGGCCCTCTGGATGATCCTCTTAACCTTGGGAGTGGGCCCGGGGGATGAGGTCATCACCGTTCCCAATACCTTCATCGCCACGGCTGAAGCGATATCCTTTTGCGGGGCCACTCCGGTTTTTGTGGATATTGATGAAAAAACCTACAATATGGACCCCAATAAGCTGGAAGAACTTCTAAAAAAACGTTCGGCCTTCGGCGTTCGGCGTTCGTCGTCCAACCCCCGATCAAAACAACCAAACAGACCAGACAGACCAAACGACCAGATAGACCATGACCCTCCCGCCTCCCGCCTCCCGCCTCTTAAAGCCATTATCCCCGTTCATCTTTACGGCCAGCCGGCTGATATGGACCCCATCCTCGAACTGGCAGGGAAATACGGTCTGTCTGTAGTTGAGGACGCCTGTCAGGCCCATGGTGCACAATACAAGAGAAAAAGGGCCGGGACCATCGGAGCAGCCGGGGCATTCAGTTTCTATCCCGGTAAGAATCTGGGGGCCTACGGCGAGGCCGGTGCGGTGACCACCAATGATCAAGCGCTGGCCGACCGGATACGTATTTTCCGGGATCATGGCCAGCCTAAGCGATATTACCACGATGTGGTGGGTTGGAACGGTCGAATGGACGGCTTTCAGGGTGCGGTCCTTGGGGTAAAACTTAACCGCCTGGAAGAATGGAATCAGAAAAGGAGAGAAAACGCCGAGCGATATCGTTTTTATCTCTCAGGCCTGAAGGGGGTCATCCTCCCGCAGGAAGCGGACTATGCCCGTCATGTCTATCATATTTTTCCGATCAGGGTAAAAAACCGGGATGAGGTTATGAGCGCCTTGGGCCAAAAAGGGATTAATTGCGGGATTCATTACCCGGTGCCCGTTCATCTGCAAAAGGCCTATGAATTCTTGGGGCATAAAAAGGGTGATTTTCCTGTTTCCGAAAAAATCGCATCAGAGGTTCTGTCACTTCCCATGTTTCCGGAGCTGGCGGAGGAACAAATAGCCTATATCGCTGATGCGTTGAAAGATATTAACCTCTGAGGTTCTTCTCCCAATTATTTGGTCGAAAGGGTCCGAAGCTCATCTGTTTCATTACCGTCAGGCCCGCCGATCTTGGGAAAGGTCGGCAACTGAGATAAGGAGAATCCGCTCTTGATGATCACGTCTAAGACAAACGCCGAGGACCCGCCCTTAAGAGGGAGGATCTGGATCGATCTCGACAATACCCCCCATGTTCCTTTTTTTGCCCCGATCATCAAAGAGTTGAAAAGAAAAGGATTCGATATTCTGTTAACGGCCCGGGATTGTGCCCAGACCTGTGGAATGGCCGATCTTTATCAAATGAAATACCGCCGGATCGGTCGGCATTACGGTAAAAACACCTTGATCAAAGTGGCCGGTACGATAGTAAGGGCTTCTCAATTGTCAAGGAAGATTATACACCCCAAACCAATCCTGGCTCTGTCCCATGGTTCGCGAGCTCAATTGGTGGCCGCGACCCTGTTGAGAATTCCCTCCATGGTTATTATGGATTATGAGCATGCCAAAGCCCTGGTCAATCCCGATTGGGTGATGATGCCCGAGGTTATTGCTTCCGACTCGGTCCGGTTCGCTCAGGAAAAAATATTAAGGTACCCCGGGATCAAAGAAGATGTCTATGTTCCCGACTTCAATCCCGATTCGGCAATCAGGGCCGAGTTGGGGGTCCGGGAAAAGGACATCCTGGTCACCATCCGACCCCCTGCCGATCAAGCCCACTACCACAATCCGGAGAGTGAGAAGCTTTTTACCGGGGTGGTCGATCGGCTGGTGGGTATCCCCGATGTCCGCATCGTCATTTTACCGAGAAATGATGGTCAGAAGGAGACCGTAAAAAGGAACTGGTCCGGTTTATTTTCAGAGGGTAAAATCAAAATCCCTGAACAGGTGGTGGATGGTCTGAATCTGCTCTGGTATTCCGATCTGGTTATTAGCGGCGGGGGGACCATGAATCGGGAAGCGGCCGCCCTGGGGGTCCCGGTTTACAGTATTTTCAGAGGGAAAATGGGAGATGTGGACCGCTATCTCTCCAAGGCAGGCCGGCTGATTATGATCGGGTGTCCGGAGGATATCCGGGAAAAGCTTAAGGTGACTAAACGATCGATTCCGGCTCAAATCAATGGATTGAACCGGATCACTTTACATACCGTGGTGGATAACATCCAATCCGTGATTATGGGCGGCAAGTAATAATAATGAGGTATTAGTTTTGCCTTTTTATAATTGAAAATTATTTTTTGCCACAGACAACTGCAGGACAGAGGTGGCGGCGACTTGCCGCCCCCTCACCGGCAGGCCCTTCGGGCATCAAAATTCTCCTTCGCGCCAGCGACGGCTTGCTTTGCCCGGCATTTTCTTTGTCAAGGCCGGGCAAAATATCTTCCGTCCGGTTTTGTCCGTGTGGGTCGGTGGCAAATACATTTTAATACTTCTAACGTATTACAAAATGGGAAAAAAACATAAACTGCTGTTAGTGGCCGGGGCGCGACCGAATTTCATGAAAATTGCCCCCCTGATCTGGGCGATTAAAAAGAACGAAAGGGGAGTCCCTTCGGAAAGGGAGTTGGAATTCCGGGTGGTTCACACCGGTCAGCATTACGATGAAAAGATGTCCGGTATTTTTTTCCGGGAGCTGGGAATCCCCAAACCGGACCTTAACCTGGAAGTCGGGTCAGGTTCCCATGCCGAGCAAACCGGCCGGGTCATGATCGCCTTTGAGCCGGTCTGTCTAAGGGAGAAGCCGGACTGGGTGGTAGTTGTCGGCGACGTCAATTCCACCATGGCCTGCACCCTCGTGGCCGGCAAACTGGGTATCAAAGTGGCCCACATAGAGGCCGGCCTGCGAAGCTTCGATCGGACCATGCCGGAGGAAATAAACCGCCTGGTCACCGATGCCCTGGCGGACCTGCTCCTGACCCCGTCGGTTGACGCGGACGAAAATCTTAAACGGGAAGGGATCTGTGGGTCGAAAATAAAGCGGGTTGGAAATATCATGATTGACACCCTGGTGGCCAATCTGGAAAAAGCCCACGCTTCCCGGCTGCCTGAACAATTAGGGCTGTCTCCTAAAAATTTTGCTTATGTTACCCTGCACCGCCCTTCCAATGTGGATGATAGGGAAAATCTGCGGTTCATTATGGAGGAGTTGAATTTCCTGTCCCGGAAAATACCTATCATTTTCCCTATCCATCCCAGAACGCGGAAAATGATCAAACATTTTGGGATACCGGTTGAAAATGGCCGCTCTTTTCAATTGCTGGAACCGGTAGGATATCATGACTCCTTGTGGTTGACGGAAAACGCCGCCTTGGTCCTGACCGATTCCGGGGGATTGCAGGAAGAATCCACCTATCTTCAAACACCCTGTTTGACCTTAAGACCCAATACCGAACGCCCCATTACCATTGACCTGGGCACGAATAAATTGACCCGCCTTGACCGGTTAAGGGGCGATATACAGGAGATTTTGGAAAACCGAAGCGGCCCGGGCGGGATCCCCCCGCTCTGGGACGGCCACACCGCTGACCGAATCCTGGATGTGCTAATTGAAAAGACTTAAAAGCATATCTCTCACAGAGCGCACAGAGACCACAGAGGTGACCTAATTTATTGATTGCCCCGGGCGGCTCTGCCGACCTAATGCCAAGGCCCCCGATTGGGGGCCGGGGTGAGGGGCCGGCAATCAATAACAGCCAGGCGCTGTTGCGCAATTTGGCCGGAGACCTGAACAGCTTTTGGATGCCGTCACACCCAACGGCGGATAAAAAGAAACAGTTCTCTCTGCGGTCTCTGCGAACTCGAGCGAAGCGGGCGAGAGAAAAAGGGATTTATGGACCTGAACCAACTTTCCTCAACCATTATCAAGGCAGCGATAAATGTTCATAAGGAACTCGGGCCGGGATTGCTGGAAAGCGTTTATCAGATTTGCATGCTTACTGAATTGCAGACAATGGGAAAAAAGGTTCAGGCTGAAATAGCAGTTCCCATTTATTATCAAAATAGAGTGGTTCTAGAAGAAGGCTTTCGTATAGATCTTCTGGTGGAAGATAGTATCATTGTTGAATTGAAATCAGTCGGCCAAATACAAGATATCCATAAGAAACAACTTTTGACTTACCTTCGTCTGGCAAAAAAAAATCTTGGATTACTCATAAATTTTAACGAAGTTTTGCTTAAAGATGGTATTACTCGAATAGTCAACTCGACTGTAAAAGGTGATGATTTTTTTGATGGTTGTCAGACCTGAGTAGTTATAAAAAATCGGCCTCTCACCGATTTTTTATAAAAAAATCGCTTTTCTCTGCGATCTCTGAGAACTCAAGCAAAGCGGGCGAGAGGAAAAGTATTAGCACTTAGCCTAGATTCATGTATATCAACCAGAATAACAGAGATAATATCAAGGAGGTCACTCTTAAGCTTCTGGGGTATTGCCGGGCCAACGATTGGGCCGGTTATGACCCTTATGACGCCTTAAACAGCAAGATCTATAACTCCCTCCCCTTCCTGAATAATAAGCCTTTCCGCCTGGCCTTGATCCAAGGCTTCAAGCGAAGCCCGGTCAATCTGCGGCCGCTGTTTTTGGTCCCGAAAACCCAGAACCCTAAAGCCCTGGCCCTTTTCCTCATGGCTTTCATCAACCTGAAAAAAATGGGCCTCTTGGAAGATGAAACCCTCATCCCTTTAATGGTTCAGAGGCTCATTGCCCTCCGCTCCGGCAGTCAGTTGTCAACCGCCAACCGGAACCCGCCAACCGTGAACCGTGAACCGGAAACCGGAAACTATGAACCAGTAACCGGTAACCCCTATTATTGTTGGGGTTACAGCTTCCCCTGGCAGACACGGACCCTTCTGGTTCCCCGGGGAGCCCCCAATATTGTCGGCACCGCTTTTGTTGCTAATGCCCTTCTTGACCTCTACGAATCAGAACTCGGACAAGAGGTAACAGACAAACGCCAACCGCAAACTGGAAACGGTGAACCGTCAACCATGAACCGGTCACTGACCACTGGTAACGATTTACCTGACCTGGCGGTCAGTGCCGCCGAATACATGGCCAATGAATTATTCTGGGAAAGAGGACCGGCCGTTGCCGGTTTCAGTTATCCTCTGCCCGGGATAAAAACCCCGGTGCATAACGCCAATTTTTTAGGGGCCGCACTCCTCTGCCGGGTGGACAGTCTGACCGGAGGAAAACGGTTCCAGGATGTGGCCCTCAAGGTAGCCCGCTATTCCGCTTCCCGACAAGGAGAGGATGGTTCCTGGGACTATGGCGAAGGGGGTACTCAGGCCTGGGTCGATAATTTCCATACCGGGTATAACCTCTGTGCCTTGAGAGATATCAATGAATATGGCGGAACCGAAGAATTCGAACCCGTGGTCCGGAAAGGATTTGATTATTACCGGAAATATTTTATCAGGGAAGACGGGGCCCCAAAATACTACTGGAATTCGGTTTATCCCCTGGATATTCACAGTGTGGCCCAGAGTATCATCACTCTCCTGCGGTTTAAGGACCTGAACGTACATTATTTGGAATCGGCGTTTTCGGTCTATCGCTGGGCCGTGGGCCGCCTCTGGAATAATCAGGATCATTTTTTTTATCAAAAACACAAATTTTATAGAAATAAAATATCCTACATGCGCTGGTCCCAGGCCTGGATGCTCCTGGCCCTTTCTCTTCTGTTAATAGAAGTCAAGAACTGACCAAACCAATAGGAAATTATTCACCGCCGAGGCGCAAAGAACGCAGAGAGAATTATTAATCTTCAATCCGATGAGAAACCGGATTGAAGAAAGAAACTCTTACCTCCAGCCAACCATTACCCAAAGGGTAGCGAAGCTTATCGATTGCCGCCCCGCCATTGGCGGGGTTACCGGCAATCGATAATTTTTCTTCTCAGCGCCCTCTGAGTCTCTGCGGTGAAAAAAATCTGATTAAAAAAATTCATATCAAAAGCCTGAATCGATCTGAAAACTTCAATATGGCCGGAATTCCTCATATTTGTGTCTGTGTGTGCACCTACAAAAGACCGGAGATGCTCAGCCGGCTCTTGTCCAATCTGGAGGCACAGGAAACCAAAGGGCTTTTCGAATATTCAATCAGTATTGTGGATAACGATCAGGAGGAATCCGCCAGGCAAATTGTGGAATCCCATGCCCGGCAATCTCAAATACCCATCACCTATGATGTGGAACAGGAACAAAATATCGCCCTGGCCAGGAACAGGACTGTGGCTAATGCTAAAGGGGACTTTATCTGTATTATTGACGACGATGAAATTCCTGATCCCAAGTGGATTTTGAAATTATACAACGCTATCATTTGTTTTGAAACCGATGGTGTGCTGGGTCCGGTATTACCTTTTTTTGACCGGGTCCCGCCCAAATGGGTAACCAAAGGGGGCTTTTTCAACAGGATTAATCATCCGGACGGGCATTTTTTGGATTGGGAAAACACCCGGACGGGAAACGTTATGCTGAAAAGGGATCTCTTTAAAGAAAGCTCCCTTTGGTTCGATCCAAAGTTCGGCAGCGGGGGGGAGGACCGGGATTTTTTCCGAAGAAGGATGAAAGAAGGGCATCTCTTCGTCTGGTGCAATAATGCCCCGGTGTATGAAATGGTCCCTCCCACACGATGGGAACGGATTGCTTTACTAAAAAAAGCCCTGCTCAGAGGGGAAAATGCCATTCAATACGAAGGCTCACGGATAAAAACCGCTTTTTTTTCAATGGTTGCCATTTTAACCTATACCTCTTGTCTTCCCGTATTATTTTTCCTCGGGCACCATCTTTTTATGGATTTTTTAATCAAGGACTTCGACCATCTGGGAAAGATATTGGGATTTTTAGGCTTTGATTGGGCCAGAAAAAAGTTTGGACGAGGATAGATAATGGCTGTCTCTCACAGAGCACGCAGAGGCACGGAGGCAGCCAAATTTATTGATTTCCGCTGTGAGGCCGGTAATCGATGTTCAGTCTGCTAACACATACCTTGGCCGGAAGGCCTGAGGGGTTATGAAAAATCGGCCCCTCACCGATTTTTCATAAAATATGGTTTCTCTCTGAGGACTCTGAGTGCTCGAGCGGAGCGGGCGAGATATAAAATATTTTGCCCTGTCCTTCAGTTGTCGGTGGCAATAAAAAATTAAAATCAGGTCAGAATGGTTAAAGTTGCTATTATAGGTTGCGGGAAGATCGCCGACGCGCACCTGGCTGAAATCCAAAAGATTCCCGGAGGTGAGGTGGTCGGAGCTTGTGACCGGGAGCTGCTCATGGCCAGGCAGTTGTGCGAACGGTTCCATATCCATCAGGCCTTCGATCAAGTGGAAACATTGTTGTCCGAATGCCGACCCGATGTGGTGCATATTACCACCCCGCCGCAGAGCCAGTATGAAATCGGCAGGCAGTGCCTGGAAAGCGGCAGTCATGTTTATATTGAGAAGCCTTTCGGGATGAACTCCCGGGAGGCGGAAAAGATCCTATCCCTGGCAAAAGAAAGAGGACGGAAATGCGTAGTTGGCCACGATTTGCAGTTCAGTCCGGTGGCCCGGAGAATGCGCCAACTGGTTCGGGAAGGATATCTCGGCGGAACCCCCATACACCTGGAAAGTTATTACTGTTACGACTTGAGTGATCCGGTCTATGCCAAGTCCCTCTTGGCGGATAAACAACATTGGGTCAGGCGATTGGCCGGTAAATTACTGCACAACGTCATCAGTCATGGCATTGCCCGTATCGCGGAATTTATTGAGAACGATCATCCCCTGGTATTCGCCCACGGTTTCATCAGCCCCTTATTACGTAGCCTTGGTGAAGATGAGATTATTGACGAACTCCGGGTGATCATCAGCGATGGCGGCCGAACGACAGCTTTTTTTACTTTCTCCTCCCAGATGCGGCCTTCCCTCAATCATTTCCGCCTCTATGGCCCTAAAAACGGGCTGGAATCCGATGAAGACCACCAGACCCTGATCAGGTACAACGGAAAGCGGTTTAAAAGT
>JBFMBU010000313.1:0-68582 GCA_040755035.1 Thermodesulfobacteriota bacterium | reverse complement strand
AGCCTACCGGGATACCGAGGTCCCGGACGGTCATCCCCTGAGGCTTTTTCTGGAAGCGGTTCGAAAGGAACAGATCGCGGTCAGCACCCTCCCCCTCGGACCGGTCGAAAGTGAGGACCTCAATCGTTTTTTATTTCCTGTTTTCGAATGCCCGGCTGAGGACTCTTTCCCCCTGGCGGAAATCGTCAGGATCAAAACCGGAGGTAATCCTTTTTTTATCCACCAGTTCTTAAAAACGCTTTACCAAGAAGGCCGGATCTTTATCGGTCCCACCGGTAACTGGGTCTGGAACTTGGAAAAAATCAAGGAAATGCAGGTCACGGAAAACGTGGTTCAGTATATGGCCCGTCAACTGCAGCACCTCCCTGCCGAAGACCTGACCCTCCTTCAAGTCGGGGCCTGTATCGGCAACCGCTTTGAGGCCGAAACCCTTTCCATCCTCCTTTCCCTCTCTTTAGACCGGGTCCTTTCTATTCTGAACCGCCTCTTAAGAGAGGGACTTATCAACATTAGGGACGGCCAATTTTTTTTCCAGCACACCCGGATTCAGGAAGCGGCCTATTCCCTGATTTCTCCGGAGGACCAGGAAAAGATCCACTATCAGATCGGACGGTTAACCTTCAATCAGACCCTGCAGGAAGAACTTTTTCAGCGCATTTTTTTTATCGTTGACCAGATGAACCGGGGTCGTCGTCTTCTTTCCCATTCAAGGGAAAGGAATCGGCTGGCGGAGCTTAATCTCAAGGCCGGCATTAAAGCCAAGGACTCCACCGCCTATGAAGCGGCGGCAACGTATTTTTCCATCGGGATGGAACTTTTGGAGAAAAACCCCTGGGAAACGGATTACCGGCTGACTTTTTCCCTTTTTGTCGAACTGATGGAATGCCGATATTTAACCAGAAATTTTTCCGAGGCTCAGAGACTTTTTGAGATTATCAAACAAAAGGCCGTGTCCAAGCGGGACAAGGTTCGCGCCTACAACACCATGGTTCTTTTATTGACCAATACCGCTCAGCCTCGAGAAGCGATCCGCCTGGGATTGGAGGCTTTAAAACTTTTCCGGATCCATGTTCCCTTCCAGGTGGGAAGACTTCCGGTCCGTCTGGCCTTATTCAAAGCGAAACGGCAAGTATTGAAAACCTCCCTTGGAGGAATCCTGGAACTGCCCCCTATGACCGACCCCGATTTATTGGCCCTTCATGACCTCCTTCCCAATATCGGAACTCCGGCCTATTATGTCAGTCCCAATTTGTTCGCCCTGCTGACCCTCAAGGCAGTGATCAGCATCCTGCACCACGGCCACACGCCCCATTCCGCCGTATCTTTCATGGCCTTGGCCACCATCATCCAAACCGAACAGGATGATTTTGAAACGGCCTTCCACCTCGGACTGATGTCCTTGAAGCTCAACAAAAAACTGGGCAACCGTAAAACAGCCGGTCGGGTATTTCATACTTTCGCCTTTTTCATTCAACATTGGAAAAAACACGCCCGATACGACCTTGATTTTTTTTCTCAAGCCTATGAAGCGTCCCTTCATAACGGCGATTTCCTTTTTGCCGGCCACAGCGTCACCTCCTCTGCCCAGTTAAGGGTTTGGCTCAGCCATAACTTAGATGAGACCCTGGATGAACTGAAGCGGTATCGGGAATTTATGGGGAAAGTGAATGATCCCATGATCTCCGCCCAGTATCAGCAAATCTTCCAGTTTATCCTGGGATTGAAAGGACAACCGCCGGACCGGCAATGGTTGAAGGCCGACACACTGGATTATCCTTCCTATATCGACCACTTGAAAAAAGAGAATAATCTCTTTGGGCTTTGCTATGCTTTATCGCCGATGGTCATATTGCATCTCTGGAGCGGCCGTTTTGAGGAGGCCCTAAAAACCGCCCTGGAACTGGAACGCTATATCCAGGCCCCCAGAGGGAGTCTCTTGATCGTGGACCACTATTTTAATCTGTCCCTGGTCCTGATCGCCCTCTTAAAAGAAGGGGAAACCAAACGCCGGCGAAAATTCAAGGCCCTGCTCCGACGTAACCTGAGCAAATTGTCCCGCTGGGCCGCCCTTTGTCCGGAAAATTTTCAACATAAGGCGGATCTTATTCGGGCGGAGGTTGCCGGCATAGAAGGGCGTTTTCAGGAAGCCTTGGGACTTTTTCAGTCCGCTATCGAAGGGGCCGATCGAAACGGATTCCTTTATGAGCAGGCCTTGGCCTGCGAAAGAAAGGGACAAATGTATTTACACTCCGGAAACGAGGCTGAGGCCGGTGTTATGCTGACTTTGGCCTACCGTTGTTATGAACAATGGGGTTCCATAGCCAGCATGGTTTATCTCGCCTCCAGGTATCCAGCCTTTTTCCCTAAGGGAAAACCCGCAGGTACTGAGGATTCCTCCCGGCTCCTGACGGCCCCTCCGGAACCTTTTCCCCTTCTCGATATGAACACGGTCCTGCAGGTCTCCCAGGCACTTTCCGGCGAAATTTTTCTGGAGCAGCTCCTGAAAAAAATAATGCAGTTGGCCTTGGTCAACGCCGGAGCCCAGCGCGGATTTCTTCTCCTCACCAGGGAGGGAAATCTTTTCCTCGAAGCCTGCGGAGGGCCGGAAACGGAGGCCATTCGTGTCGGGCAATCCCTTCCCCTGGAAACCTCGGCGGATCTTTCCCTGGCCGTGGTTCATTATGTCAACCACAGCGGAAAAGACATCATCCTTGGCAACGCTTACCGCGAAGGGGCCTTCATCCATGATCCTTTCATCAGGAGAAACCGCTGCCGCTCCATTCTTTGCACTCCGATTGTCGGTCAAGGCCGAACCATCGGAATCCTTTATCTGGAAAACAACCTTACACCCAATGCCTTTACCCCTGAGAGGCTGGAACTCCTGAAACTCATTTCCACCCAAGCCGCCGTTTCCCTGGAAAACGCCCGTCTCTTTGAATTGGCCACAACCGACGGCTTGACCAAACTTTATATCCAACGCTATTTCCATTTCCTGCTCGACCAGGAATTGCACCGCTCCTTACGGCACAGCCAACCCCTCTCCCTGGTTATGATGGATATCGATAACTTTAAAAAAATTAACGATACCTATGGACATCTCTCAGGGGACGAAGTGCTTTGTCAGGTGGCTGGGACCATCAGAACCAACTGCCGGACTGAGGATCTACCGGCCAGATACGGAGGTGAAGAATTCGTTCTCCTTTTACCGGCTACGGATCAGGACGGGGCCCTGGCGGCCGCGGAAAAAATAAGGCGTGCGGTGGAAGAAATGGCCGTACCGGTCGGGGTCAAGAAGCTCCAGGTGACCATCAGCCTGGGGGTGGCGGTTTTCCCCACCATGGCCGCAGACAAGACCAGCCTTATACGTTGCGCTGATCAAGCCCTCTATGCCGCCAAAAGGGCCGGGAAAAACAGGGTAGGCCTGGGGGAAAAACGGATGGATAACAACCCCTCAAATAATTATGAAGGTGAAGTAAAAAGAATAGACCGGCAGGAATAAAAAAAATCTTAATAGATGGACTTGCAAAAAGTCTTCTCCCCGGCGAAAGCCGGGGTCCAGAGGTCTATATCTTGCTGAAATTACTGGATTCCGGTTTTCACCGGAATGACTATAATGGGCCTTCGACGACTTTTTGCGAGACCATCAGAGATAAATCCTCAGACTTTTCGAGTAAGAATCTAAGCCCCTGCGAAAGGCAAGAAACTCAAGAGACAGAGATGACAATCGTTGCCTTGAGGGCCGTACCGGCTACCGTAGCGGTCACTTCGTCATCGCCGGCGTAATTTGCTTTATAATCGGCGATGAAAGCCCCTCCGGACGTGGTACCGATCAAAGTAGTATCGGTCCCGTTAAAAGTCCCCCCCCGAGTAGAGGTGAGGATGATCGAGGCGTCGGTCCGCCTCCCTGAACCGTCGGTAACGACAACGGTCAGGGTCGTAGTCGCCCCGGAAACCAGATTGTTGTTGGCCGCATAAAGGGTGATATTCGCCGCCGGACCCCCGCTGCTCCCGTAACCGGAGGTGGTTCCGCTGGAGAGGCTGTCCTGCTTGTTGACCTCCGAGACTTCGCAGCCCGAAAGAAGAAAAAATGAAAACGTCAACCAAAGCAACCCGGCCGTAAAGGCAATTTTCTTAGGCAGCATGACCTTCACTCCCAATTGGTGATATCCTTATCTTCCCCTTCTCCCCCCGGTTTGTTGTCGCGGCCGTAGGAGAGCAGATCATATTCTCCGTTGCTGCCGGGAATCTGGTAAACATAGGGGTGCCCCCAGGGATCATCAGGGACCTTTTTCTTTAAATATGGGCCGTCCCATTTTTCATTTCCGGGATTAGTCGTCAAGGCGTTGAGCCCTTCCTGGCTGGAAGGATAGGCCCCGGTGTCCAAGCGGTACTGATCCAGGGCTTGATTCAACAATTCGATCTGGGCCTTGGCCGTGGCCTGCTTTCCCTTACCCAGTTTGGGAAATATTCTGGGCCCAACCAGGGCGGCCAGAAGACCGATAATGACCATGACCACCATGAGTTCGATCAGGGAAAACCCCCGTTGTTTAGAAGAAGAAGGAAGGCTTTTTAATGGCAGCATTAGATATTTCCTTTTTTATTATTTTATACCACCGAACCCTTTTTTTTTCAAATGAAAAGGACTATCTCATAACCATAAGATATCTAAAAACAAAAAACAATCTTCCTGGCCCTGCACGGCCATAACCCCATAAACCGGGACCTTTAAAAAATTTTCCCTTGATTAACTTTCTTCTCCGAAAAAAAATCCGTAACCCAGCCCGGACCAGCCGGAACCAAGACGGAATTCCGAAAATACTTCAAAGATTTCTCGTCGCTTCTCTCCTCGAAATGACAAAATTGGTCTTTTTGCGAGACCATCCTATTTGCAAGTTACTAAAACGAAAACCCACAACCCAATCCGGCCCAGCCGCGATCAAGATCCGGTGACAAGAAACATATTGAAAATAACTCAATGGGTCCGGGTCCAAGGTCTGTTCTTTTTAATAAGTTCCTTCTATTTTGCAGAGAATTTTATTCTAATTTTATTCTTTTGTTACTAATCCCTTAAAAAAAAACGTAGAAGATGAAGTTTTTATTTGTTAAAAAGGTTTTTTTAGTGTAAGATTTTATGCTTAGAAAAGGTATTTTTAGCCGTTGAGGAGGAAAATTCTTTTGGGAATGCGGGCAGTCCGGTGTAGTTTTATCGCTTTTCTTGGTCTCTGCCTTGTGGTGCTGGCCCTCGGTCACCCAACCTGGTCCCAACCCCCGCTTCCCAAGGAGTTTGCCCAGGCCCAAACACAACAGGTAATGCCCCCTCCGTTGCCGCCGCCCAAAACCCAGAGCGCGCCCTCTTCTACTCCTCCGACGCCTGTCCCCTTGCCTCCGTCCCTTCCGCCCCCACCCGTTGATGGGAGAAGCGACAAGGTCCCTCCTCCCCAACCCGGGCCCCCGAATGGGACTTCGCTTCCTGCCCCTGTTCAAAATGGTCAAGGGGCCTTCAATCAGCAAAAGCCGGCCCCTAAAAGAGGGGATATCAGCTTAAATTTCGATGATGCCGATGTCTATTCCGTGATTCAAACCATATTCGGCGGGGTTCTGCGCTATAATTACATTATCGATCCAAAGGTCAAAGGAAGGGTCAATTTCCGCTCGGTGACCCCGGTCGGCAGGGAGGACGTCCTGCCGCTCATGGAGGTCATCCTCCGTTTAAATGGCATCGGAGTGGTGGAAGAGGGAGGCCTGTACCGGATCATCCCCATCGCCGACATGTCCAAAGAACCGGCACCGGTCAGCATCGGCCGAACGCCTGAAAAGGTGACCCTGTCCGGATTGGGCCTGCTGCAGGTGGTACCCATCAAATATTTTTCCTCAACGGAGATGGTCCGGGTTTTGACCCCTTTTTTATCGGCCAATGCCGTTATCGTCGATGTGCCCAAGATCAATTATCTCATTATCGTCGATACGGACGCCAATGTGAAACGACTCCTCCATCTCATCGAAATATTCGACAGCGAACAGCTCAAGCAGATCAAACCCCAGGTCTATGTCTACCCGGTCCAAAACAGCAAGGCCAAGGACCTCTCCGCTCTGCTGCAACAGATTTATTTAGGAACTGCAGCACCCCCCCGGACCGCCCCCCCGGCCCAGGCCACCGTTACTACTCCCGCCCGACCGACCTCTCCCGCCGGCGGGCAAACGACCCCGGCGGTTCAATCCCGCATCACTTTGGGCCCATCTGCCGCCGGAGAGGCCTTGGTTTCCGATATCACCAAAATCTTTCCGGATGAAGTGACCAATTCCCTGATCATTCTGGCCACGCCGGATGACTATGCCCTGATCCTGGAAACCATCAGAAAGATCGATATCGTCCCCCGCCAGGTGATGATCGAAGTCCTCATCGCCGAGATTACTTTGGGGGATGACCTGCAATTCGGTCTGGAGTGGTCGGTCAAAAGTAAGGTGGATTCCAATTTTTTCAATTTCGGTTTTTCCCCTTCCGAAACGGCCGCCACCACCGGCTTTACCTTTTTGGGTATCGACAAGACCGGCCTTATCCGGGGTTTTCTACGCACCCTGGCCACGGAATCCAAGCTGTCCGTCCTGGCCTCCCCCCATATCCTGGCCATGGACAACCGCAAGGCCAAGATACAGATCGGCGACCAGATCCCCATCGTCACCTCCGAAACCAATATTACCGGCACGACCCAAATCCAAAGGACCATCCAATATAAAGACACCGGCACCATGTTGGAAATAACCCCTTTAATTAATGACGGCGGACTGGTTAATCTGGAAGTGTCCCAGGAGGTTTCCGATTACCGTTTACGGAAGCTTTATGACGATCAGGAATACCCGATCATCTTTAAGCGGGAGGCTAAAACCAATCTGGTGGTCCAGGACGGTCAGACCATTGTTATTGGAGGACTGATCAGAGATAAAACGGATACTACCCGGGGAGGGATCCCCTGGCTGAGCAAAATTCCTTTGTTAGGGTACCTGTTCGGATCAACCACCAGGGAAAAATCAAGGTCCGAAATCGTTCTTCTCCTCACCCCCAAGGTGATCCGCAATCAACAGGAGGCCGAGAACCTGACCTCGATTTATATCCATCGGTTGGATGGCGTGACCAAGGATATGAAGAAAATGGACCTGCTCTTGAACAAGCCCCAATAAATTGCAAAAAAACTGAACGCTTCCAAAGTAATTTTCCGGTTTTCACTTCGGCAGCAAACGACCTTTTCTCTAATCTTCCCGACCCGAACCAGCGGCAACCCAAATCGAAAATCCGAGGTTTTCTCTATCTCATCTCCCCGGCGGCATCGGAGGGGGAGGAAGAGCGGGAGGAGGGATTCTCTCCGGAACCGGCACCCGTTGCCCAGGAGGAAGCGGAGGTGGTGTCCTGTTCGGCAGGGGTGGAGATGAGGTTGGTGTCCTCCCGGGAGATGAGACCGAGCCTCTGACAGCGGCCCCTGTTCCCGCTTCCCTGGGTTTAGAGGTTCCAGGGTCCTGAAGCAGGACCTGAAGGGATTCTTCCCCCCGAACCATCACCACCCGGTCTTTGGCTACTTCCTTCAACCGGAAACCGCTCAGGGTTTCTCCGATCTTTAAAGCGGTCTGCCTCTGTCCCCTACCGGGAGTGGTCACCGGAGCTTTCTTATCCTCCATATAGGCCAGGCTCAAATCCGGCGCAAGTAAAGTCCCATAGAGGACAAATTCCGGTTTGGGGAGCGCTGCTTCCGCCTTTTTTTCCGGGGGAACGATACGGTCGGGATGAAACAAATTTTCATCGGCAACGGTCCGGTAATCCTGGGGAGACAAAGGGGCTTGCGCGGTGGAAGTCTCGGACGCGCTTCTGCCCATAGGTTTTTTTTTGATGATCGTCGGGGCGTAGGTTACATCCGTATTCAAGCGCGGGGAAAGAAAACCAAAAAAGAAAACAGCGATCCCCGCTATCAACAGGCCGTTCAGGATAGTAACCTGGGAGAATATTTTCCTTAAAATCATATTACCGTCCTCCATACAGGGCGGTGACATCCAGTCTGACCATAAGTTCCCGGGGGTCCCGGAAATTTCTGACCCGGGCATCCAGTTCTTTGATCACCAGGTAGGGGGTTTTGGTTTCGATAAAAAAAACGATGTCCCTCAACACACCGATGTCCGGTGCTGTAAAATCGAAGCTGACCTGGACGATTCTAAAACGTTTTTTTTCTTCTTTCTTCTCTTTTCCCGGCAAGGAAGTCCTTTCGCCTTTCTGTTTGGGAAGACCATCGCGGGGCGGATCGGGCGGCCCGGGAGTGAATTCCTCTTCCTTGCCCATACGCTCGCTGGAGATGACACCGTTGCGACTGACGATGATGCTCTTGACCATGTCCTGCAGTGCGGCCGCGGCCAGGGAAAAGGTTTCTCCTTCAACCATTTTGGCGTTTTCCGACTTTCTTTGCTCTTTGAGTGCCGCCAACCTTTTTTCCAGATCCGGTCTTTCGGCAATAACGGAAAGATATTTTTCCAGGGTCTTGGCCTTGCTTTCTTGTTCCTCTCGAATAACGGCTTCTTCCGTTTTTATCCGGAGATAGCCGTATTCATAAAATACCAAGCCGGCCAGGATAAACAAAATGGGAATCGCTATGTATAATACTCTATTTTTTTTCATCCTCACGGCCTTCAATTTCCATTTTGATCTGAAAACGGTCCATATTCTGCCTTGGGTCCCGAAAAGTCGGGGCGGAGAACTCCACCTTTCTGAAATATCTTGAGGCATCCAGTCTGGGAATCAACGGTGTGGCTGAGGGGGAATAGCCCTCGATATTGACCTGCGATTCCGAAATCCTCACCCGTGTCAACCAGGAATTTTTGGGCAGGATCAGGGTAAGTTCCTTCAGGAGATTCAAGCTCAAGGGGTTCGTGGTCTTGAAGGAATGTATCTTTTCGATTTCTTCAAAAACGGAATCCACCTCTTTTTTTAAGGTTTCAATTTTTTTTATTTCCCCTTTTTGGGCGGCGATTTGTTTTTCAATGTCCTGCAATCGCTTCTTCTCCGCTTCCATTGGGGCCAGCCAATAAACCCCGATCATAATCCCGAAAAGGATAAGCAGCAGAAGGGTCAGGACCAGCGGGGGCCTTATTTTTTTACGTCGGCCTTTCCGTAAAAGATTGAGGCCCAGGGCCTTGGTCCATAAAGCCTCCAGCAGTCCCCCCAGGGCGCTGCAGGGGATGGGGCCTTCCCCGGGTTTAAGACCGAGGATTTGATTGAAGGCCGGATCCGATCCCCCCAAAAAATGAACCGGCCAGCGCATACGGGTAGGTATCCGTTCCTTGAGAAAGGGATCTCCTTCCTTTATCCGACAATAGACTTCTTTTATTTTGCCAACTCCCCCCGCTTCAGCCAGTATGGATTCCAAATCCTTTTCAATCCGGCTCAAGGCCCCGTTCCGGTCTTCGTTGGGGAAAGGGCCTGAAAAAACTTTCAATAGGGATTCGGGCAAGTACAGAAGGCCCTCATATTGGTTTTCTTCAATATTCAGAAAAATGACCGGATCTTGTTTTTGCAGGAACCGGCTCAGGGTCCCAAACCCCAAAAGGTTGATGGTTACCTGCTCGACCGTTATCCCTTTTTCCCGCAGGACTTTAAGATAGGGATCAGCCACGTCCATTCTGACGGCCGCCACCAAAACCGTTATGCGGGAGGCATCTTCCTTGATTGTATGGAAATCAAAATAAGCGGTTTCCGGATTAAAAGGAGTTATCCGATCCAATTCAAACCCCAGGACATTGGAGAGATTTTCCAATACGGTCGACGGGTAGTCCGCGGTTCGGATAACCGCCCAGGATTTGGGAAGACTCAGGACCACCGGAACTCCACCGGCCTGAAGCTCGGTGGTCGCCAATCCTAAACAGGAAGTCACAAATTCCGGCGGAGGGTATTCACTGCCGGGGCAGGGATAATATTTGAGTCCGCTGATTCTTATCTTGGAAAAGAAACGCCTGCCCAAGGATACCGAGACCCCTCCCTTTTCTATGGCCAGGCAAAGGGTTTTTTTATACCAAATCCTGTCGTCGGCCAGACTCAATAAAAACAGCCGGCCCAGGGCCTTTCCTTTAGGTTTCCCAGAGGTCCCCTGATTAACTTCCGTTGGTTGATTGTTCCCGGGTGCTTCCATTTTCTCTGATTGTAACCGCTGTCTTAAAATAAAGGGTGTTATACTGGTTGTTTGCGGTCAGGGAAACGACGGCTTTGACCGCGTATCCGGACCGGGCCTTTTCTTTGAAACCCAAGGACTCTATGGCAAAGGCCGTTCCTTGTGCGGTGGTGACATAGGGCTGGATCAGAGACTGACTGCCGACCACAGAACCGCCGATCTCTTGTAAATTTTTAATCTCTTGTTTTTCCCGGAAGGCCAGGATTTCTTCGACCATTGCCGCCGTCATTCCCGGAATGATCAGCAGGACCTCCCGGGGAGCGGCGTTGACATTGATCCGGTTGGTCCTTCCCTGGACCGTCAAATAATCCATCAGTCCTTTGCGGTTATTTTCTCCATAAAGGAGTTCCTTGGTCACGCCTTTGACCAACGACAGTTCCTCCAGGGTCTCGAAGTCAGCGTTTTTGGCCTTATACGGTTGAGGCAGGGACTGATAATAGTCGGATTCGGCACCGAGCAGTCGATGTAAATCATCACCGTCCCGCCAGTCCTGAATAGAATCCATAATCGAATCCGCCTCTGTTTCTTGCGAAACAAGGGATCGGATCAGGGCGCGCAACAACCGCTCCGGTGCTGTATTTAAATCCAGTTTTCCCGATTCGTCAAAAATTCTGACCCGGTAATTCCCTTCCCCCACCCTTCCCTCATAGGGGCGGCCGTCAATTTTCCAGACGGCCAGGTCTTCTGGCAACGACGCATTGAGGTTGGTTTTTCGGAAAAACAGCTCCATGATCCCTCGTTCCACGCCGGCCTCCGCCAGAAACCGTTTTTCCATCCCTTCCTTAAAGGCCAGGGAAGAAAGGGTTTCGGTCCTGGCCATGAACGAAAAGGAAAAAACAATGACCATCAAAACCATTAAGACCCAGACCACGGTCAATAGGGCGATCCCCTCCTGCCCGATTTTTCTCCCCCTGAAGAAATATCCCGGGGCCGATCCCCGGGAGGACGTCGGTCGTTGAAAAAGGTCTCTCCCTTCCGGAGAAGGCCTTTTCCCGACAAGAGATTCTAAGTCAAGGTCGTTCATCATCCCCCGCTTGAGCTTCTGGAAATCGGCCTGGTCTGGAGTCCGGTCAGGCCCCCCTGGCTTTTTAAGGGCGATAGGATGGAGAGCTCTTTACCGTCAACAACCAAATCCAGTTTGATCTTTTTCGGCCGAAAAGCCGTCTCCGTCCATTCCTCCAGCCATTGCCCGCTTTCTTCGGTCGGGTCCTGATAGAAATAGGAAAAGGAGATCTTGTCAAAAGCCCCCAGAAGCTTTACCTCCCTCAAGGGTGATTGCCCTATTTTGCCTTCCGCGGCCCACAAGGACCATTTCCCCTGCCCCTCCTCCTCCACCCGGTAGGAGACCAGCACAAAACCGCTCTCCCCTTCCCAAAGGGAATGGTTGGTAGAAAACTCCAGTAACCCGGATTGCCCTTTAAAATAGTATTTTCTCTCTCCGTTTTCCAAAAAGGACAAGGGGATCTCGGACTGGATCTGGGCCTCAATCAGGTTAAAAGAGGCCCGGAAGCGTTCCAGGGATTCAATCTTTTTTTCTCCGGCCTCCACCGACCGATAACCCAGCCGCAAAACAGACATGAGGATAAACAGCAGCACCCCGACAATGGTTATGGAAATCAGCAATTCCAGCAGGGTGAAACCGGGGGCCTTCCCTAAAAAAACGTTCGGCCTTCGGCGTTCGGCGTTCGGCGATAAGAGATAACCCTCTTCTATTTTTAGAGGGGTTTTACAGGCATCGCCTATAAAAGCTATGCCTATCATCTGGTTTTTCATATCTTTTTTTCCACCATTTTCATGGTGTTCAGAGATAAGGTCTTTTCCCGGACCCCCAGGTTCCAATAGAGCCTGACTTCCACCTCCAACAGTTTCAGCGGAAGGCTGTCCGTCCTTTCTTTTAAGAGTTCAGCAACGGTAACCTGATAGCGATAGCCGTTGGCCGTAATGCCGCTCCAGGAACTCTCGGAAAGTTCTTTTTCCTCGAGGACCTCCCGCATTTTGGATTGCGCCTCCAGGGAACAGGCCACATAACCCTCTGATTTGGATATGGCGTTCAGGTTGGCCGAAAAAAGCTGTAACATCGCCGTAACGGCCATCCCCAAGAGAACCAAAGCCACCAGCACCTCCAGCAGGGTAAACCCGGATTTTTTTTTAAAAAGGCTCTGTGCATCCTTTAGGTTTGCCGCCATGTTCGTGGACCTTTTTTTAATTTGTGCTGCGGTCAAGGTTTTATAAAAAAGGGTCAAGTCAATTCAGGGAGATTTCTTGTGCTTCAATATAACCTCCCACATTAATCCCATCGCTCGCGGGATTCCATCCGCTTAAGAATGTACCTCCCGGTAGATCACAGCCCCTATCACCGGATCCAGGGCGATAGTGACCATCCTATTTTTGTCGGTCAATCGGAAAAGCTCGCCGGACGATCCCCGATTGGGTTGGAAACGCAGGAGATATTTCCCGCTGCGGATCTCTTCACCTGTGGAAACGACAATGATCAATCCCACTCGCGGAGGAATTTTTCGCTGACTTCGGCCTTCGATTCCATAGACCCCGGATTCCAAATCGACCCGCCACTCCTGCTCTTCCCCGTGAATGGCGGCCAAATCACGGGCCTGTCTTAAAGAAGCCTGAAATTCCCTGGCCGCGCCAAGGAGTCTGGTTGAAGAAATTAATCCGGCCAGAGAAACCGAAACCACCCCCAGGATCAACAGGCTCAACAATAAAACAATAATCATTTCCAAGAGCGTGAAACCCGACGGGTTGTTACTATAACCGTTCCTCGCCAATCGCTCGGCTTTGAGTAACGGCATTTCCCGATAACCGTTAATGATCCGTCGCACTTTTCACCCGCCTCCGATCTAAAAAGGCAGATCGGTAATACTGAAAACAGCCAGCAGCATAGACATGACAATAAACCCGATAATCAATCCCATACCCAGGATCAGCGCCGGCTCCAGAAAACTGATAAAACGCTTGATCGAAACCCGAAGGCTCTTCTCGTAAGCTGCGGCCACTTTCAATAACATGACATCCAACTGCCCGGTCTCTTCCCCGACCTTGATCATGGATAAGGCCAGAGGCGGAAAGACCCCCGTCCCTGACAGAGGCAGGGCCATGCCTTTCCCTTCTTTTACCCCTTTGGAAACCTCTTCCAGAGCCAGGGCGATGACCTGATTGCCGATCACGTCTCGCGAATTTTTCAAGGCCTGCAATAAGGGAACCCCGCTTCGTAGCAGGGTCCCCAGGGTCCGGCAAAACCGAGCGGTTTCCAGCTTCTGGAGGATCTCTTTCATCAATTTTAATTTCAATCCGTCCCAGCGGTAGCGGCCGGTATCGGATTTTATATAGGTCCTGAATAAGATCCAGGAGGCAAAAAACACCGGCAAAACGACCCACCAATAGGATTGTAGACCACGGCTGAAGGAGAGCAGCAACTGAGTGGAAAGGGGCATGGCCCCACCCAATTCGGCGAAGATAGTGGAAAATTTCGGCAAAACGTAGGTTAATAATATGAGAATGGAGATCCCGCCGGTGGAAAGCAGTATAATCGGGTAAATCATTGAGGATAAAACCTGCTCTTTAAGTTCCTGGGTCGTTTCCAGAAATTCGGTTAATTTTTCCAGCACCGTGGGCAGGACACCCCCGGCTTCACCGGCCCTGACCATATTAATATATAAGCGGGAGAATACCCGGGGGTGTTTCTGCAGGGCATCAGAAAAAGAACTCCCCTCACGAATGGAACGCAGAATGGTCTGAAGGAGGATTTGTTTTTCTTTTTTTTCCGCCAGACCGGAAAGGATGTTGAGGCTCCGGTCTATGGGTAATCCGGCCTCAAGCAGGGCCGATAATTCGGTAGTAAAGTTGAGGAGGTCCCCGGCCGTGGTACGTCGCCCCAGGCGGGTCTTAAGACTTTTTCCCGGAAGAGCGATGGCAATGGGGATGATATGGGCATTTTTCAGTTGTTCGGCGGCTGCCTGTTCATCAGGGGCTTCAATGGCCCCTTCCAGGACTGCACCCTCCCCATTGGTACCCCGGTAAGAAAATACGGCCATTAGACCTCTTGTGTGACCCTTAAGACTTCAGGCAGCGTGGTCAGGGAGGCCTTCACCTTTTCCAGGCCGTCTTCCAGCAAAGTTTTCATCCCGTTTTTTCTGGCCGCCTCCCGGATTTGAATCACATCGGCACCCTGCAGGATCATTCGTCGTATGAGATCGTCGATCAGAAACAGTTCAAAGATACCGATTCGCCCCCAATACCCGGTTCCGGCACATCTTTCGCAGCCGGCCCCTCGATATAAAGTCCCCATATCCCCCACTTGCAGATGAACCCACTCCTCCGGCACCGCCGGGGCGGGGTCGACCGTTTTACAAACCGGACAGATGAGCCGCACCAAACGCTGGGCCAGAACGCCTCGAATGGTGGAAGAAAGGAGAAAACTTTCTACCCCCATATCCAGCAAACGGGTGATGGCGCTGGGAGCATCATTGGTATGTAAGGTAGAAAAAACCAGATGTCCGGTCAAGGCCGACTGGATAGCGATCTCGGCCGTTTCCAAATCGCGGATTTCGCCGATCATGATAATATCCGGATCATGTCGGACAATATGACGAAGGGTGCCGGCAAAATTCAAGCCGATTTGTGGTTTAACCTGGATTTGGTTGATCCCTTTCAATTGATATTCTATGGGGTCCTCAACGGTAATGATCTTTTTGTCCGGCGAATTGATTTTGTCCAGTGCCCCATAAAGGGTGGTGGTCTTCCCGCTGCCGGTGGGCCCGGTGACCAGGATAATTCCGTTGGATTTTGTTATAAGCTGATCAAAAAGGGATAGGGTTCGGGGCGCAAACCCCAGGAGGTTGAGGTCGATGGTGATCCCTTCCTTCTGCAGGATCCTCATCACCACCCCCTCACCGTATAGAACGGGTATGGTGGATACCCTGAGATCGATTTCCTTTTCCATGACCTTCAATTTGATCCGGCCGTCCTGGGGGAGCCTCTTTTCGGCGATATTGAGTTTGGCCATGATTTTAATCCGGGAGAGGATGGCGGCCTGGAGATTCTTGGGCAGGGATTCAATATCGTGAAGCACGCCGTCTATGCGGTAGCGCACCTTCAATTCATCCTCAAAGGGCTCAATGTGAATATCACTGGCCCGGTTTTCAACGGCCCGGGAAATGACCATATTGACCAGCTTGATAATCGGGGCCTCCGAAGCCAGGTCTTTTAAATGGCCGATGTCCTCTTCCTCTTCCTTCAGGAATTCCAAGGAATCGGTGCCGATGTCCTCAATGATCCGGTTGATATTCTGCGATTCCTGGCCGTAAAATTTGGCGATATAATCGGAAATCAGGGAGGGATCACCGGCATAAACCACGACTTCAGCCGAAGTGGCTACTTCCAGGGCATCGACCGTCTCCCGATCTTCCGGGCAGCCCATAGCCACTTTTAAAATATTATTTTTATATTCAAGGGGGATAACCAGATTTTCCCTTATAAACCGGGAAGAAATTCCTTCCAGGGTCAAGGGGATCCTGGGAAGTTGTTCGGGTTTGAAAACGGGTATTTCGGAAATCATCTCTGACCTTTTTTACCTTATGGGTTTCCAACCCGGACCAGCCGGAACCGGAGGGGGATGTTCGCAAACACCTCATGCGGTCCGGGTTTAGATCTTGTTTCTAAATAAATACTATCCAATTTGCGTAGAATTCTGCTTTTAAGTTCCTATTGCCCCAGGCAGGCGCGTTTCTTCAAAAGACCCTTCCCCCACAAGGTCAGACGAAAAAATTCCCTCCCCTCAGGGCCAGGGGGCAAGAAAAATAAACCTAATGATAATTATAGGTTATCATCCCGGAAGGGCTTTGTCAAGATTAACCTTTTAATATATCTCTATTTTACAGGATGCCGGGAGTACTTCTTTTTCCCATGACAATTTTCCCCAACAAAAATTACAACACCGCCCAGGGCTTCGGTAAAAAAATCCTTTCATAAAGATTCAGGGCATAGCGGTCGGTCATTCCGGCGATGAAATCCGCCGCCCTCTGTCCGGCAGAGGTCTCCGGATCCCTGTTCGGTCCCAGATAGGTTTCCATAAGGTCCGGGACGGAAACTAAAACCTGAAACAATTCACTGATCACTTTCCGGGCCTTGATAAAATCATCATGGACCCTACCCAGATCATAGACCCGCTCATATAAAAAAGCCCTCAGAGTGACCATGGCTTCCAGGACCTCCTCGTCCATGGAAAGCCCCTGGGAGGGATCCTTGAGACTGAATTCGACTAAGCTTCGCACCATGGTATCAATCCTTTTAGAACTCCGGTCCCCCAGCATACGGGTGCAAAAAACAGGTACATCCTCCACGGAAATGACCCCCCCGCGAATGGCATCGTCCAGATCGTGGCAGATATAGGCGATGATATCAGCCACCCTTACTACCTGCCCTTCCATGGTCAAAGCCTTGTCAGCCGAGCCGCGGGGAAGAATTTCTCCCCTGCCTTTGGAATGTTTAATAATTCCGTCCCGCACCTCGAGGGTCAGGTTCAGCCCTTTCCCCCCTTTTTCCAGGACCTCCACCACCCGAAGACTCTGTTGGGTATGATTAAAACCCCCGGGGACGATATCATTAAGGACCTCTTCCCCCGCGTGTCCGAACGGGGTATGTCCCAGATCATGTCCCAGGGCCACGGCTTCAGCCAAATCCTCATTCAACCCAAGGGCCCGGGAAATGGTTCGGGCGATTTGAGAAACCTCCAGGGTATGGGTCAGACGGGTGCGGTAATGATCCCCGGTAGGGGCCAGAAATACCTGGGTTTTATGTTTCAAACGGCGAAAGGCCTTGGAGTGGATAATACGGTCCCGATCCCTCTGGAAAGCCGTTCGAATGGCACATTCTTCCTCAGGGATATCCCGGCCGCGGCTTCTGGAACTGAAGGCTGCCAGAGGGGATAAGACCTGCTCTTCTCTGGTTTCGATCTGCACTCTGATGTTCATAAGGGTCTCTACCTGAAATTACTGTTCCTAAGGTATCAACTGTTGGAAAAAAAATCAAACACCTTTCTTGATCTGTATTTTCTATTTACAAAAAGGGTGTCCTTGGTTAGTATTTAATCATGCGAATTATCAGTCATTATATATCCCGGGAATTCCTGAAAATGACCCTCCTCTGCCTGGGTATATTTATCTTCCTCTTCCTCCTGCTGGATGTCATGGGAAAACTCAAGGACTTCAGCGAAGCCGGTGTGTCCACAAGGGTCATGATGCAATACTTTGCCTATACCCTACCCTTTATCATCAAACAACTGATCCCGGTGGCCATAGTAATGGGCACCCAGCTCACGTTTGGGTTTTTTTCCAAGAACAACCAGCTTATCGCCTTCAAATCCAGCGGGATCAATATGGGCCGCCTCTCCTTTCCCATCCTACTTCTGGCCATGGCCTCAACCATCTCTCTCCTGATCCTGGGGGAGGTGATGGTCCCTTTTGCTCAAGGCCGGGCCCAGGAAATCTGGAACGTCCGGGTTAAAAAAATCGAACCCCGGGCCGTGCTGCTTCAAGAAAAGATCTGGTATAAAGGACATCAGGCTATTTATTCTTTCAGCCGTTTTAATTTTAAAGATCAAACCGCTGAGGGGGTTTCCCTCCATTTTTTCGACCATGGATTTAAATTACAATCTCGACTGGATGCGGCATCCGTGGTCTGGAAAAACGGCGGTTGGACCTTTAAAAATGGACTGTATCAGACCTTCTCGCCTGACGGCACCTCCGGCAGCGAACCGTTTCTTGAAAAAGTCCTTTTCCTTTCTGAAACGCCTGAGGATTTTCGCTATCAGGAAAAAACCGGGGCGGAAATGACCTACCAGGAACTGCGGAAAACCATCCGCAAGGTTCAAGGGGAGGGATATGACGCCACCCCTTATATTGTGGAAAAACATATCCGTTTGTCTTTTCCTTTTGTCTGCATAATCATGGCCCTCTTCGGTATCGCCCTGGCCTTGCGTAAGGAAAAAGGCATCGGGGTCGCCCAAGGGATCGTCGGCAGTTTGTTCCTGGCCTTTCTCTATTGGATCTTTTTCGGCTTTTCCCGTTCCCTGGGTCTTTCCGGGACCTTTCCCCCCCTCTGGGCCGCCTGGGCTTCCAACCTGCTTTTTCTTTTGGTCGGCGGTTATTTATTCCTGAATATCCGGCAATGAAAAAGATACCCATCCCCTTTCTAGTAAGAAAAACCCTCCCCCTGGTATACACCCTGGCTGTCCTATTGACGATTTTGATCGTTTTCGTGGGCTACTCCACTTGGCGGCAGATCTCTCAGGTGCTTTCCGACCAATTCAACCAACAACAGCTCATCCTGGCCCGAAAGATTTCCGATCACGTCCAAAACCAGATGACCCATCTACAGATCACCCTTCTGGGCCTGCGCCAGATTTGGGAAAAGGAACTATTTGATATTGTCCTGCAACCGGAAAGGATCTTTTCTCCCTTTCAAAACCTGATGCCGGGAGATCTCTTGGCCATTATGGCTTTGGACCGGGATGGCCGGGTTATCGGTCAGGTCCGTTCCCCGGAATGGACCGCGGGATCCATTCCCTTGCCCCTCACCCCGACACTGATCCCCTACAGGGAATCCGAATCGGGGGACCATCGGGTATGGGTGGGAAGGACCATGGCCCAGGGAGGCAAATGGGTCCTTCCTATGGCCGTACCTTTTGAAAACAAAAGGCAGGATCAAATCGCCGGGGCCTTGGTTTTCATAATCGACGCCATCCATATGGCCAAGAAAGCCGACGAGGGGGTCATCTCCGGTAAATCCGGGTACCCTTGGATCATCAACTCCAATGGGATATTTATGGATCATTTCGATCCTGAATTTGTCGGCCGAAACATCTTTGTCGTCCGCGGTCTGAAGAATCCCAGGATTTCCTATAAAAAAATTGACGATCTGACCCGCAATGAGCTGTTAAAGAAAAAAGAGGGCACTTCCACTTATGTGACCGGGTGGCACCGGGAATTAATCAAAGTTACCGATAAACTGGTAGCCTACACCCCCATCCCTTTTTATGAAACACCTGACCGGAAAGGGCAAAAAAGGCTGGGGCCGGCTGCGGAGTTTTGGTCTGTAGCCGTGGTCGCCCCGGTGAAAGAGGTCTCCGGACTGGTCCGCAGCCTTATTATGGATCAGGCCTTTTTAATCGTTATCTTTCAATTGATCGTCATTTTCAGCACCGGCCTCTTTGTTTTTATCTCCAACCGCTGGTCCCGATACCTCAAAATCGAAGTAGATAATAAAACGGAAGAACTGCGTCGCTCCCAGGAAAAACTGGTTCACTCCGAACGGCTGGCCGCTGTAGGTTCCATGGCCGGTCATGTTTCCCACGAGATAAAAAATCCCCTGATGGCCATCGGTGGACTCGCCGGACAACTCAAGCGCTCACCCCAACTGGGGGAGAAAGAAAAGGCCAAGCTCGAAATTATTACCTCGGAAATCGCCCGGCTGGAAAAAATTTTGATCGATGTCCGTGATTTCACCCGCCCGACCATTCCGAAAAAATCAAAGGCCCAGATCAATGATATGGTGCGGGACCAGGTCCATCTTTTCAATCCTTTATTCACCGAACAGCACATAGAGGTTAAAACCGAACTGGCCCCCTCCCTGCCTGAGTTTAATTTTGATCCGGAGCAGATCAAGCAGGTTCTGTTGAACCTGACAAAGAATGCCGTTGAAGCCATGCCTGAAGGAGGATCACTGACCCTGGCTACCGAACGGGATCAGGATTCGGTCCTGATCCGCATCACCGACACCGGCCCAGGAATAGAACCGGAGATTAAAGAAAATCTCTTCCGTCCTTTTATCACCAACAAGAAGAAAGGTACCGGTCTGGGATTGGCCGTTTCTTATAAATTGATACAGGACCATAATGGGGATATCCGCGTCGAGACCTCCCCCCGGGGTACGACCATGACCGTGGTGCTCCCCTTAGAGAATGAGTCAGACATCTAATACGTAATGAGGAGTGGTTATGCAGGAGACGCTTTTTCAAAAAATTGTCAATCACCATGTGAGCAGAGGCCAGAAAACAAACGGGGAAACCATTCCCCTAAAAATAGACCAGGTCTTGACTCAGGACGCCACCGGGACCATGGTCTATCTGCAGTTTGAAGCCATCAAAAAAAAACGCATACAGGTCCCCCTGGCGGTTTCCTATGTAGACCACAACACGCTTCAGGCGGATTCCCGCAATCCGGATGATCATCTCTATCTGCAAAGCTCGGCCGCCCGCTTTGGGGCCTACTTCTCCCCGGCCGGAAACGGCATCTGCCATCAGGTACATCTGGAACGGTTTGCCAGACCAGGTCAAGTCCTATTGGGATCGGACAGCCATACCCCTACCGCCGGCGGTCTGGGCATGCTGGCTATGGGCTGCGGGGGATTGGACATCGCCGCGGCTATGGCCGGTTACCCCTATTTTCTTGTTCGACCCAAGGTAAGGCGTATTCGGCTTATCGGCCATCTGAAGAGACCCTGGGTTACGGCCATGGACGTGGCTTTGGAACTGCTCCGTCGCCTGACGGTTCGTGGAGGAGTGGGATGGGTACATGAGTTTCAAGGCCCGGCCCTTAAGACCCTTTCGGCCACCGAAAGGGCTACTATTTGTAACCTGGGGGCTGAACTGGGGGCCACGACCTCCCTGTTCCCCAGCGATGAAATAACCCGGTCCTTTTTAGAGACCCAAGGACGGGCGAGAGATTGGATAAAGCTGTCTCCTGACCCGGAAGCGGTCTATGAGGATCATTTAGAAATAAATCTCGATCAACTGGAACCGTTGGTCGCCTGTCCTTTCAGCCCGGATAATATTGTACCACTGAAAAAGATTATCGGATTGAAGGTCCACCAGGTCTGTATCGGAAGTTGTTCCAATTCCTCCTATGCTTCTCTGAAGTCCGTAGCCACCCTCCTGGCCGGGAAACCCATCCACCCCGGCCTAAGCCTTTTAATCAATCCCGGTTCCAGAGAAGTCATGAAGGCCCTGGCTGAAAAAGGGGATCTCGGGGCACTCCTGGCTTCCGGCGCCCGTCTCCTGGAATCCGCATGTGGTCCCTGCATTGGTATGGGGGGAGCGCCTCCGGAAAATGGAATTTCCTTCAGGACCTATAATCGAAACTTCAGGGGTCGGAGCGGAACCCTCTCCGCCCGGGTTTATTTATGTAATCCGCTGACCGCCGCTTTAATCGCCCTCAAGGGAGAAGTGGTCGACCCTTTTAAGGAAAAAATTTCCCTGCCAAAGGTTTCCAATCTCCCTCCCCGAAGCCAGTCCGCCTCTCTGCTTCACCCCCCCACCCCCAATCCGCAAGGGATAAAAATTGTCCGCGGGCCGAATATCAAGCCCCTCCCGCTTAGTAAACCTTTATCGGCTTCCTTCCAGGCCCGGGTCTTGATTAAAACCGGTGACCACATCTCTACCGACGACATCCTGCCTGGAGGATCCGAGGTTCTGCCGTTTCGATCAAACATCCCGGCCATCTCCCGTTTTACCTTCTCCCGTCTGGACCCAACTTTTACCGAAAGGGCCGCTCAGGCCCAGGGGGGCGTCATTATCGGAGGTGAAAATTATGGACAGGGTTCTTCAAGAGAACATGCGGTCCTGGCCCCTATGTTTTTAGGCATCCGTGCTGTGGTAGCCAAGTCTTTTGCCAGAATCCATCTAAGTAATCTGATCAATTACGGGATCCTTCCTCTGGTTTTTTTAGAACCGAAGGATTATTTATCCCTGCAGCAAGACGATTGGTTGGAGTTTCATCAGGTCTTGAAAGCCCTCAAACAGGGAAAAGAGATCCAGGCCTTTAACCTGACCCAAAAGAAAAATTTCCTTTTAAAAGCCTTGGTCCCCACGGAAAAAATGGAAATTTTCCTGGCCGGTGGTCTACTGTCTTACCTTAAGAGAAATCAAAAGGCACGGGGTTGATTCTGTCCTGATTTTGTACTGATTTTGTACTGATTCTGTACTGATTCTGTACTGATCATCTTGGTCTTTGCTCCGGATGGATTTCTTCAAGGTAAAGGAGGTTGGGATAAGGATTCTGCCGCCAACCAAATAGGGGAATTCTCACTTTTCCTGCTTCCGGGATCCTCCGTCCTTAGGATGGCGATATGTAACGGGTCGGAAACAATCAGATCGAATTGGACGTTCTTTAAAAGTTGAATGGCCTGGGAGAGGGTTAAGGGGGAGACGATTTTCATTTCTCCCCCGATGATCCAATAGGTGATGCTATACTCTTTATCAATATATAAAATTAAAATTGGAAGCATTTATCCTTCTTTATTGATTATCCGTTTTCACCGGGAGGAAGGACGCCGACAGGGTTTTCCCTCAGTAACTTACGAATAGAATTCTATAGGCAGGCAGCCTTCCAAAATCGGCATCTCCCGATTTTTGAAAAAACCGCAACGGAACCTCCACTGCTCTGACAACAGGGACCGAATTAGAACAATAAAATCCCTTCAAGCCCCTGAAGTTTCAATGATCGGACATTTTTGGCAGCGAGACAATCCCTGCGATATGAAATAGTTAAAAAGATCTTCCACCCGGAAGACTTCCATCTTTCTACGCTGGGCCGCTTTGTACCGTTTCAGACAGGCCTTTTTAGAAATTTTTAGGTTTCCGGGTTGAAAGGGACAGGAAATCATTTTATCCTGGTTCGAGTAATAAAACTGGTCAACTAATGACTCGGTCTGCAACCTCATTATCCATCTCCTTTTCCCCCAAAACCCTCCCTTATTTTGGGATCCTCATGTAATAAAAATAATTTTTTGCAAAAAAAATGCCAATTAACGCTTAAAAAATATTATATTAAATTTCAATTGGTTATGTTTTTTATTGCTTTAGTCCCCTTCATTTTTTTGCACAAAAAAATGTGAAAGTGCACAATATTGAGGGAAAATCACTACAGAATCTATTTCTTTAAACTAACATCGGAGGACGCAAGAAAAGGCCTCTTTTCAAACCTTCTCCTTTTCAAAACCGCGGGTATCTTGAAGAAAAATCAGAGGGGATAACCTTCTTGACAGGATCAAAATATCTTACCATAATAGATGGAAGGTAAAACCGGGACCTATCCCGTTCTCCGGCAAGAAAAATATTTTTTAGGGGGGTGATCCATTGGCAAAGCACAAAAAGATTGAAAGGGTTAGAGAAATCGAACGGAGACGGCATCGCCGTCAAAAAAGGAAAAAAATAGCCGCCAAGACAGCCGTTGCCGCTTCACCGGCACCGCAATCATAATCCAGGAAAAAGCGGGATTGGGGGAATGAGGGAGGATGGTCGCCATCTTCCTTTATCCCCAATCCGTTTTCCCTCCGTCAACAGGCAGCTACCGTCTGAGCATAGGATTGTTCAATGGTTTTTACCAGACGTGTCAGCAGGCTGTTGACCGGCACCGGCGTTCCATAACGACGTCCTTCCCGCACGATAACGCCGTTAATAAAATCAATCTCTGTCCTGCTTTTTTTGAGGATGTCTTGGAGCATGGAAGAGACGTTCGTGGCCGTCAGCCGGCAGACTTTCTTCACCTGGGCCACAGGGTCGGCTTGGATAAATTGTATGCCTTTTTTCAGACCGATTTCCATCCCTTCTCTGACGGCTTCTTCCAAGATCTCTTTGACCCCGTTAAATTCGACCAGCTTACCGTTAGGGAGCCGAGTCAGGGCGGTCAAGGCGTTAATTCCAATGTTTATCAATAGCTTACTCCAAATGAGATTCTCAATGTCCGGCACCCACCGGGTCGAGAACCCGGCCTGGGATAATCTTTCCAGAATTTGGTCCCTGATCTGGTCCACTCTTGGTTCTCTTTTCCCCTTATCGAACCCGAAACCGATAAAGGTTTCTCCCCGGCCGGCATGGCGTACCCTTCCAGAACCCAAATCTGTGGCCCCATGGGAGGTAATACCGCCCAGGATCTTTTTTTTGGGAAGATATTTTCCCAGGGTCTCTATATTTCCCACCCCGTTTTGGAGGGTTAAAAAATAGGGCCCTTTAGCAAGGCCTTGGAGGGTCCGGGCTACCGTTAGAGTATCGTAAGCCTTGACGCAGATCAGGATCACCTCGGACGACGATAAAACTTCAGCATCAAGGGTGACGGGAATTTTTACTTTTACAACCTGATTATCGGACTCTATCCTCACCCCTAACCGATTTAAAACTCGGACCCGTTCCGGATAGTGGTCCAGGAGGACGACCTCATTGCCGGCCAGGGCCAATTTTCCGGCCAGGAGGCAGCCCATGGCCCCCGGCCCGACAACTCCGATTTTCATGGCTTTATCCTTTCCTCTTTCTGCCCTTTTTCATTAGGCCCATTTGCTCGAAGACCTTGGGATCCATGAGAAAACTGTGTTCCGGACCGGGAAAATTTCCGGATTCCACTTCCTTTTTGTATTCTTTAACCGTTTCCTTAATTATAGTAAATAACTTTATGTATTGTTTTACAAATTTAGGAGTAAACCTCTCAAACAAACCTAACAGATCATTGCTGACAAGCACCTGGCCGTCGCAGTCCGGACCGGCCCCTATTCCAATGGTGGGAATTTTTAAAGCACGTGAAATCAGACCGGCCAGCTTGTCCGGAATGCATTCCATAACTATAGAAAAAGCCCCGGCAGCTTCCAAAGCCAGTGCGGAATCCAACAACTTTTTTGCCGATTCGACCTCCTTTCCCTGAACCTTGAATCCCCCCAATTGTCCGGCTGTCTGTGGGGTCAATCCGATGTGGGCCATCACAGGAATACCGGCCAGGGTGATAGAGCGAACGGTTTCGGCCACCTCCATCCCCCCTTCCAGTTTGACGGCATCACAACCGGCCTCTTTAATCAATCTTCCGGCGTTTCTGATGGCCTCTTCCCTGTTGACATTGTAGGACATGAAGGGCATATCCCCCACCAAAAAGGCATAGCGCACCCCCCGGCGGACAGCACGGCAATGATGGATCATCTCCTCCATGGTCACCGGAACCGTGGAATCGTATCCCAGGACCACCATCCCCAAGGAATCGCCCACCAGGATCATATCAATTCCCGATTGGTCGATAAAGGAAGCCAGGGCGAAGTCATAGGCGGTTAACATGGTTATTTTATTTCTTTCCTTTTTTTTGGTCAGCAGGTCTACGATGGTAACTTTTTTTCTTTCCATGGTATCGTCCTTTTCTCTTTCCTGGGTCAAGAGGTCTCCTCGGCAAAAAAAACCCCGGGATGGGCGTCCAGGGGTTTTTCGTGCTTTCTTTCCCCGTCCCAGTCCTTTTTACGGATCCAAGCGGTGTAGAACCCAACAATAACTAAATGGCGTTCTCATCCGGAAAGGCCTTTTTCCGATGAAAACCGTAGTCCATAATTTCTTACCAACTTGGACCGATCCCGTCAATAAAAATAAAATTTACACTTCCAGGCAAGTGTGCTAAATAAGAAAACATGTCCAAGATATTGCTCAGATGGGTAATTAATGCCTTGGCCATTTTTACCGCCTCCTATCTGGTCCGGGGCATTGAGGTCAGAGGAGCAGCCCCTTTATTTCTGGCCGCCGCCTTGCTCGGCATCTTAAACGCCCTGATCCGCCCTTTTTTGATCATCCTGACCCTTCCCGTCACTATCCTTACTTTAGGGCTGTTCACCTTGGTTATTAATGGGTTTATGCTCTGGCTGGTGTCCTCCTTGATAAAAGGATTCGTAATCCAAGGGTTCTGGCCGGCTTTTGTCGGGGCACTGCTGATAAGCCTGATAAGCTGGATAATAAACAGTTTGATACGATAACCTTAATGCTATAAACGGGAGCGATATGGCACAGATCGACGCTTTTTTTAAATTAATGCACGACCATGGGGCCTCTGACCTCCATCTCTCCTCAGGGGCTCAACCGATCCTCCGCATCCGTGGTGAGCTGGAAAGGGTGAAGTTTGACGTTCTGGAAAATGATCAGCTCAAGGCCTTGTTATATGAAGTCACCCCCGAGGAAAAGATCAAGCATTTTGAGGAAACCGGTGATTTGGATTTCGCCTATGAGATTCCAGGTTTAGCCAGATACCGGGCCAATTTTTTCCGCCAGCTCCATGGAGTCGGGGCGGTCTTCAGAGAAATCCCGAGCAAGATCTCCACGGTGGAGGAGTTGGGACTCCCCATGGTTATTAAGCGCCTGGCCTTGTTGCCAAAAGGCCTGGTCCTGGTGACCGGTCCTACCGGCAGCGGTAAATCCACCACCCTGGCGGCGATTATCGATCAGGCCAATCGGGAGCGCAAAGACCATATCCTGACTGTCGAAGACCCGATAGAATTCGTACATCATAACATCAATTGCACGATTAACCACCGTGAAGTCGGCCGGCATACCCGGTCGTTTGCCTCGGCTTTGAGGGGGGCCTTGCGTGAGGACCCGGACATTATTCTGGTGGGAGAAATGAGGGATCTGGAAACGGTTTCCCTGGCCATTGAAGCTGCCGAAACCGGCCACCTGGTCTTTGCCACTCTGCACACGATCAGTGCCTCCAAAACCATGGACCGTATCATCGAGGTCTTCCCTGCCGATCAGCAGTCCCAAATCCGGTCCACGTTGGCCGATGCTTTACGGGCGGTGATCTCCCAAACCCTTTTTAAAAGAATAGACCGAAAAGGACGGATCGCCGCCCTGGAAATCCTGATCGGCACCCACGCCGTGCGCAACTTAGTCAGGGAAGGCAAAACCTATCAGATCCCCTCGGTCATTCAAACCGGGAGAAAGTACGGAATGCAATCCCTGGACGACGCCATTATGGACTTTGTAAAAAAAGGATGGATTTCCGGGGCAGAGGCTTACAATAAATGTATTGATAAAGAAAAATTCAAACCCTTCGCCGGAGATCTGGTCACCGATTTCACTGAGATATAGCAAGCAGGTGTAGCGGATCCGGAGGAGGTTCTGATGCAGGTCCTTTTTCTAAAAGCTACTATAATCGAATTTGGTATCCACCCTGTTCTTTTAACACTAACTTAGATGGATTGATCTATGCGACGAGCCGAACTGGATTTCATCCTATCCAAAATCGTTGAAAATTTCCCCCAAATTTCGGACATCAATCTGACCGTCGGTCGTCCTTTTCAGGTAGAGATTTACGGGCAACTCGTCCCGGTGCAGATGAATTTTCCCACCAAAGTGCTGACACCCTTTCAAACCGAGGTTATGGCCTTTAATCTGATCCGTTCCGACCGGCGAAAAATGGAAACCCTGCTCCGGGAAGGGTCTTGCGACCTTTCCCATGCCATCCAGGACAAAGTGCGTTTCCGGGTCAGTGTTTTTTCTCAAAAGAACCAATACAGTATCGTCATGAGAAAACTGCCGGTTGAAATTCCGACCATTGATGAACTGCATCTACCCCAGGTGTTTAAGAAAATGTCCCGGGAGAAAAACGGGATCATATTTTTCACCGGCGCCACCGGGTCCGGGAAAACCACTTCTCTGGCGGCCATCCTGGACGAGATTAATGAAATGGATCCGGTCCACGTCATTACCTTGGAGGATCCGGTGGAAATCGTTCACCCCCACAAAAGGGCGACGTTTAACCAAAGGGAACTGGGGATTGATTTTGACACGTTCGCCCATGGATTGCGGGCCGCCTTAAGGCAAGCACCCAAGGTCATACTCGTCGGCGAAATCAGGGACCGGGAGACCATGGAGATCGCTTTGACCGCCTCGGAAACCGGTCATCTGGTCTTGAGTACCTTGCATACCACTGACGCCACACAAACCCTGAACCGCATTCTGGGTTTTTTTGATCAGGAAGAAGAACAACAGGTCAGGATCCGTCTTTCGGGGGCCTTACGCTGGGTAGTCAGTCAAAGACTTTTACCCCGAATCGACCAGGGGCGAGTAGCGGTTTTTGAGATTATGGTCAACAATCTCCGGGTCCAGGACCTGATATTACACGGCGAAACGGAAGAAAAAACTTTTTATGAAATCATGGAGAGCAGCCGTCCCTTGGGATGCCAAACTTTCGACCAGGACATTATCTCCGTTTACCGTCAGGGCCTCATCAGCGAAGAGACCGCCCAACTCTACGCCTCCAAACGCGCAATAGTGCAGCGGGGTCTGGACCACATTAAAAGCCGCAGGGGTGAAAAAACAACGGATATTGAAAATTTGACCCTGGACCATGAATATACGAGATAACTTCAGGAAAAAAAGAAGGATGATATGAACCGACTTTGGATCGGATTAGAAGACAATCCCCTGGCTGAACGAACGGTGCTTATCGCCGCTCCCCCACCGGGAGCGGACTCCCTGGCGGAAATTATTCGTACCAAAAAGGGATTTCCCCTGCAATGCAATACCCCGGAGGAGCTTTTTTCCAGCATGGAATTTGGGGAGCCGGATTTTCTCATATTGTTTGAAGGGTTCGGCAGCGAGGATTCGGGATCCAACCCGGTTCTGGAATATATACAAACCATGCCGACCAATCAACGAAGGGAAATCTTTGTGGCCTGGGTGGGACAAGGGGTTAAGGTCGGAGATCGTCTGGCCGCTTTTGCCCTGGGCGTCAATCTGGTCCTTCCGCCGCAAAACCTGCCCGATATCGCCAAACGGATTACAAACTCCTGGATGGAATGGAAGCACCTCTACCAGGCCTATTTCCAATCCCGAAAAGATATTATCGGATATTAGAACACTGTTTATTTGGTAAGCCAAACCGGAAAATCGCCATGAAGCCTCAGCAACGGCAACTTCGCCTTCAAAATTGTCTCCAAACCATACTGGAAGTCCATGAATTCATGGGGGGAAAGGCCGTCAACCTGGAAATCGCCCACCAGCTTCAAAACCTGAAGGAACTGATCACCCATTTCCAGCCTGAGGCCATTACCGATCAGGATCTGGAAAAAATTGAGGAGTCAACCAATCATCTGCTTCGGGAATTGGCCAAGATTTTTTATATTAAAAAATTGGGTTTCCTGCGCCAAGGATACTACCATTAAAATGCGGATTTCGGATCAGGAAACCTTAAAGATTTTTCGTCGATTCTCTCCTCGAAATGACAAAATGGGACTTTTTGCGAAACCATCCTTTGGAGATGAGCCCTATTTTATTACCAGCGGGTTTTATATCCGCAATAGTGATCCGCTTCGACCATCAACCCATTCAGCCTGTCCTCAATCCCCTTTCTTATTCTTTCCATCTCACTATCGGGACAATCCGAGGGGACAAACATGGGTGGGCCATAATTAATTACCACCGGACTGAAGGGTTTGGGAATCATGGTCCTGTCCCAGGTGTTCTCCAGGGTAATGGCTTTAGGGGAGGACCAGATGATCGGCAACAGCGGTAAGCCGGTTTTTTTAGCCAAAAAAAGAAGGCCGGTCTTGGCCTTATAGGGTGGGCCTTGAGGTCCGTCCAACACCGTCGAGCAAATCCTGTTTCCCTGGCGCAAAAAGCGGATCATTTGAATCAAAGCCCGTTCACCTCCGCGGGTGGAAGATCCCCTCACCGGAACGACACCGCAGCGTTGGGCAAAGCGGGCCAAATATTCCCCATCGGGGCTCTGACTGAACATGACCATGGGATGAAAGGGCCCATAATAATAACAGAAAAAAATCGAAGCCCGATGCCAGGTTACGGCGATAAATGGATTCTGATTCAAAAAAAACGCTTCATGATATTCTTGATGAAGCATACGGGGACGGCAGCTGCCGAACCAGAGGGAAAATAAGGGATGGGCAAAAGGAATCAGGGCTTTTAATCCCTTATCTTTGAGGGACTGAGCCATTAAAGAATTCCCCAACTATTAAAAGTGCACAGGATCTGACGCTGCCGCCGATGGTGAAAGTTCCCGGGGGAGATATTCCCAATAAATTACTGCCCCCCTTTGGGAAAGGGGATTTTATGAAAGGCCACGCCCTCCTCCTTCAAGACCTTCTCTTCTTCTTCGGTGGAGGTTCCTCGGATATTCCTTTTTTCACCCACTCCATAGTGGATCTTTAAGGCCTCTTTGGCAAATTCAGTCCCGACCTCTTCAAAATTCTTTTCGATATAGCGGTAAAAATCCTTTATCAGTTTTCCCGGAACCTCATCCCTGTCTTCCTCAGGCTGGGGCCGATAAGCTCGTTTTATGGCCACCGGAGATAAGGCTTGGGTGACATGATGATCGTCACAAACCGGACAGCGGATTTCGCCCGCCTCTTTCTGTCTTAGAAAGGCCTCTGAATTGGAAAACCAGCCTTCAAAACAATGGGCATGGGTGCATTGTAAGTCAAGAACCATCATAATCAACTATGGTTTTTCCTTAATTATCCCCCTATCAGATTTTTCCCTGGATCATCAAATCTTTGAGGACCGACCGTATATTCAGTCCTTTTTCCTTCAATCCCTGAAGACCATAGTTCATATTGGCCTCCAGCACCATCCAGCCTTTTTCAGAATTATGACATAAATCCAGCCCCACGTCATCAAAATTACACATCCGGGTGGTTGCCTCGGCGAAATCCAGGGCCTCCTGGGGGATATCACCAAAACTGATCGCCGCTCCCTGGGCCAGATTATGGCGAAACTCCCCCGGGGAGGCGATTTTCCAGTAAGCCAGGATAACGCACTGCTTAATCAGGATCACCCGCAAGTCTTTTTCCAAAGGGACATATTCCTGGATGTAAGCTACCGGGGATCTATGCAGATAACGCCTCAGGTCCTCCTCATGGCGAATTAAAAACACCCCCCTTCCCATGGAGGAACCCCGGGGAATTTTCCCGATAAAGGGGAAGGTGAACTCATTAAGAACGTTCTTTTTCTGATCCCCGAAATAGATCCGTGTCCGGGGATGGGGAATTTGTAAAAGTTGAAAAAGGGTGGTTTGTTTGATTTTATCGCCTGAATATACATAGGTTTCCCGACTGGGAAATATCTTTTTCCCTAAAGTGATGAACAAATCGACATAAAGCCAGGTGGGATAATAGACTTTTTCCGCCCCTCGGATCATTTTTTTTTCTTCCGCAGAATAGTCGGAAAAATTTGGCCGGGTCCGGAGAAGGGTCACCCCCGGACATTCTTTGAAGCGCTGACTGAAGGTGATATACGGTCCCTGGTTCATGGCCTTTCAGCGGATCACTGTCCGTCCTGGATAATACCCTGCTTTTACGGCCACGTTGGGACCAATAATACATTTCGGACCCAACAAGGTCCCGGGGTTGGTGACGGCATTACATCCGGTTTCCGTACGATCTCCCATAATCACGCCCAATTTCCTCAAGCCGGTATCGAATTCTCGATCTTCCCCTTTGACATGAATAGTTCCTCCCACCACTTTCAGATTAGCCAGTTTGGTCCCGGCACCCAAATTACAGTCCCTGCCTAAAAGGCTGTCGCCGATGTAGGCGAAATGCCCGGCCTTGGCCCCGTCAAACATAACCGAATTCTTCATTTCCGTTACATGGCCCACTACGCAGCGATCGCCGACCAAACAGTTACCGCGCAAATAGGCACCCTGACGTACTTCGGTCATTTTTCCTATATAGGCCGGACCTTTGATATAGGCCCCGGGTTCGACCACGGTTCCGGGTCCAATATAAATATCCCTTCCAACCAGAGTCACACCGGCGAATAAGACCACCGGGTCCTCTAATTCATGATTTTCATAGAAAACCTTGAATTCCCCTTTGGTGGCGTCACCCGGTTGAAGAGAAAATCCGTAACGTAAAGGGATTCCTCCGGAAATAACCACCGTTTGCGCCAAAAAGGTGCTCTCCCCCACGATCCCTTCCAAATTGGAAACCACCTTGGCCTGTAAATACGATTTTATTTTTGGCAATACTTCCCAAACCCGATCTGTATCGGCAAAAAGTCCTTGATGCTCCCCTTGGGAACAATCGAAAAAATCTCCCGCTTCAAACATAGAGTTCCCCTTTTAAATAGGTATCCTTACCACAAATACCGTACCCCCACCTCCCGGTCTTTTAAAAAGTCCTTGAGCTGCCTAATGGTGTACGTCCCAAAATGGGTCATGGAGGCTATCAAGGCCGCATCGGCCTTTCCCGCTGTTAATACTTCCAACAAATGTTCCGGGAGACCGGCCCCGCCGGAGGCGATGACCGGGATGGAAACCGCTTCGGAAATCAAGGTCGTTAACTCCATTTCATAACCTTTTTGGGTCCCATCGGCATCAATGGAGTTGAGGCAGATTTCTCCTGCTCCCAGTCTTTCGACCTCTTTGGCCCACCACAAGGCATCAAAGCCGGTATAGGTCCGGCCGCCGTGGATAACCATTTCGTATCCGGAAGGAATTCCGGGGCGAAGGGAAACTTTTTTTACGTCCATCCCCAAAACAATACATTGTGAACCAAAAGCCCGGGCACCCTCACTGATTAAGGAAGGATTTTTTATGGCCGCCGAGTTGATACTGACCTTTTCCGCCCCGGCCCAAAGGACCTGATGCATGTCTTCCAAACTGGCTATCCCGCCACCTACGGAGAAGGGAATAAAAATTTCTTCGGCTACCCGACGAACCACCTCGATCATGATCCCCCTTTTTTCAGCTGAAGCGGTGATGTCGTAAAAAACCAATTCATCCGCCCCTTCTTGGTAATAAAAACGGGCCATTTCCACCGGGTCACCGATGTCTTTGTTTTCCAGAAACCTGACCCCCTTGGTGGTTTTCCCATCCCGGACATCCAGACAGGGGATGATACGTTTAGTCAACATCCTGTCCCTCCCATTCGGAAAAAGCCCTCAGCAAAGCCAGGCCTGGAGGACCGCTCTTCTCCGGATGAAATTGCAGGGCCACTAAATTTCTAAAGGCCAGGGCTGAAGGAAAAAAAAACCCGTAGTGGGTCCTTCCCAGGACCTGTCTCAGGTCCCGCGGTAAAGGATAATAAGCATGAACGAAATAAAAGCTGCTCCGGGGGTTTAGGCCCCGGATCATGGGGTGGTCCCCTTCCCATTCAACCTGGTTCCATCCCATATGGGGGATTTTTAAAGGATTCCCGGCAGCATCCCTGTGGGGGGACGGGAAACGCTTCACCTCCCCGGGCAGGATTCCCAGACAAGGGGTTTGATTTTCTTCACTGAAATCCAAGATGACCTGAGTCCCCAGGCAAATACCCAGCAAAGGACGGCCGGACCGGAAAAAGTTCCGTAAGGCCTCATCCAAACCCTCACGACGCAGGATCTTCATGGCCTCTCCGGCAGCCCCGACCCCTGGGAAAATAACCCGATCCGATTCCATAATACGTTCAGGATCGCCGGTGATCCGGCAGGAAATGCCCAGCTTTTTTAAGGCCCGCTCCACACTGGTCAGGTTTCCCGCTTTATAATCAATAATACTGATCATAGTATTCTTACATCCCTTTTCTAAGCCTGTTTCCGAAGGTCCTACCGCCCTCGATCAGGAAATTGGATGGTAAAGGTCGTCCCAGCCCCCAACCGGCTTTCCAGTAAGATCCTTCCATCATAGTCGGAGACGATTTTTTGAACAATACTCAAGCCCAAACCGGTCCCCCTGCTCTTGGTTGTATAAAACGGTTCAAATATTTTTTTTTGATCGGTCTCGTTGATCCCGGCCCCATTGTCCCGGATCAAAATTTCGATGGTGTCATCCTTCAGGCCGGTCTTAAGCTCTCGGGCCCGGATGAGAATTTCTCCATCGGCGGCCAGGGCCTGCAAGGCATTGGTTATGAGATTAAAAAGGACCTGGGACAATTCGCTGGCCGATATTTTTAAAAAAAGATCGGGAGTGATTTCCAGCTTCCAGAGGATGGAAGAAGGGAATTCTCTGTTTTTTTTCATCAGATCCACGGTTTCCAGAATCAGTTCGGAAACGTTTATGCGGGTGGCCGAGGATTGAACCCCCCGGGTAAACGCCAAAAAGTTATTCATCAAACCGTCCAGCTTGGCTAATTCCCGGGAAACGATATTCAGAAGCCGTTCACCGGTTTCATTCCCATGATAATCATCCCTTAAGACCTGGATGGATCCGCTGATCGAGGCCAGAGGATTGCGAACCTCGTGGGCAATCCCGGCGGCCATTCTACCCAGCAAGGCCAGACGATCCACCTGCCTCAAATGGTCCTCCATGGTTTTGATCCTGGAAATATCCTTAAAAGAAACGATGGTCCCGATTCCCGGGGCTTGCCCCTCCTTGAGCCGATATTGGGTATACCCGATAATCATCAGGGCCCCCTCGGGAGTGGAGTAAGAGACCTCACTCCGTTGCCCTTCGGAGGTTTCCCCCCCATCCGGCAGGCTGTATGCTTCCGGGAAGAGGGTCTCCAAAGGTTGGCGGACCAACTCCGTGGCCTTCTTCCCCAGTATTTTTTCTCCGGCCTGGTTTATACTCAGGATTTTATTTTCATGGTCCAGGGTGAGCAAACCCATTTCCAGATTTTCAACGACAATACGGTTTAGTTGTTCCAATTGTTCGATGTTTTTTTTCTGGGTCTCAATTTGAGAGCGTTGTCGTCTGGTCTCCTCGGTAAAGACACTGCCCAGAAATCCTACAAAAAAGAACCCAAGGCCGTTCATGATGATTTGATAATAAAGATACCGGCGGGAAACCGGGGCCGGCAAGTCCGGTAATCCAAAATAGAAGGGGATGACCCCTGCGCCCTGGAAAAGCAAGAGCAGGGCATACGATACCAGGACAAAGAGGGCGGTCAACAACCCTCCCCAGCGGAAAAAGAGGACCCCTCCGGCCAAAATGATCAGAAAATACAGAAAAGAAAAAAGGGACTCAATCCCCCCCGATACATAAACCACGGCCGTGACGAAAAGCACGTCCATGACCAATTGAACCATGGCAATCGCCCGAAGAGCTTTCCCCCATACCATAACCAGGATATACACCAGAGAAAAAAAGTACTGTAGGGCGATCAGAACATTGAAAGAAAAAAAGGAAAAGGGGAAACTGAAATACCCCTCCTTTTCCTGGAGGAGCACCGTCAATATCAAAAGCAGGGAAACAAAAACCAGTCGCCAGAGGATCAGCCAGCGGATCTTGCGCGACAAACCTGATTCGAGATATATCCAGTTTAGAGAAGAACCCGTCCTGTCCTTTTCGGGGCCGGGAAGGGGGAAGTCGTTTCCCATGAATTACCCCTGGATGGCTTCCCCCATCTTGAAGATCGGCAGATACATTGAAATAACCAGCCCTCCCACCACCCCTCCCAGAACAACCATCATGACCGGTTCCATCATGGAGGTCAGGTTGCTGACGGCCGCGTCAACATCGTCGTCGTAAAAATCGGCAATTTTATTGAGCATGGTGTCCAGCTCCCCCGAAGCCTCACCCACACCGATCATTTGGGTTACCATAGGTGGAAAAACCTTGCTTTCGGCCAAAGGTTCGGAAATGGTCCTTCCTTCGGCTATGCTTCCTCTGGCCTTATAAATGGCCTTTTCCACTACTTTGTTGCCGGCCGACTTGGCCACGATATCCATGGCCTCCAGGATCGGTACGCCGCTGCTGATCATGGTCCCGAAAGTCCGGGTAAACTTGGCCACGGCCACTTTTTTTAACAGCAGCCCAAAAAGGGGCAGCTTTAGAAAAAGATCATCCAAGAGATATTTACCCTTTTCCGTCCGGTAGACGCGCCGAAAAATATAAATGAGAACCGCCAGCCCGATGATCATATAAATAATATTTTGGCTTACAAAACGGCTGAGGTTGATGACAAACTGGGTGGGACCGGGCAGGGATTGACCGACCTCGGAGAACATCTTTTCAAAAACCGGAATCACAAAGAGAAGGATCACCGCCGTAACAATGACGGCCACCGAGGTAACCACGGCCGGATAGATCATGGCCCCTCGGACCTTTTTCCGCAATTTTTCACTCTTTTCAATATAACTGGCCAATCGGTTTAAAATCAGATCCAGGATACCGCCGGTTTCACCGGCTTGAACCAGGTTGGTATAGAGCTCATCAAACACCTTAGGGTGCTTTTTAAGGGCTTCATTCAAGGCCTCACCGCTTTCGACGTCCCCTTTAACCTTGGTTATAATATTGGCAAAAGAGGGGTTCTCCTGCTGCAGAGCCAGAATATTGAGGCACTGCACCAGGGGTAACCCGGCATTGATCATCGTCGCGAACTGACGGGTAAAAACCACCACCGATTTCCTGGGTATCTTCTTCCGGACCGACAGCTTTTTTGCCGCCTCTTCCCGTTTCTGTTGAATACGACCGGGGATGATGCCCGTTTTCCGAAGCTGTAAAGCGGCCACGGCCGGGTTATCGGCCACCAGTTCCCCTCTTTTTACCTCCCCTTGTTTTGTCTTCCCCTGCCAGGTGTAAGTAGGCATAGATTAATCCTTATCCGTCACTCGAATGACTTCCTCCAAGGTGGTTAACCCCTCTAATACCTTAGTGACCCCGCCTTCTCTAAGGGTCTTCATCCCCTCGCCCCGGGCGACCCGTTTTATTTCGGCGGCCGAGGCCCTTTCAAAGATTAAATCTTTTAGCCGTTCAAACAAAGGTAATACCTCATAAATGGCGATTCGTCCTTTGTAACCCGAGAAATTGCAGGACGGACATCCCACCGGTTCCCACAAGGCCTGGATCCTTGGATCCAGATTAAATTCTTTCAATAAATCCGTAGATTTTTCAACCTTTTTTTTACAGCTGGGACATAATTTTCTCACCAGCCTCTGGGCCAGGACCAGATTAAGTGAGGAGGACACCAAAAAGGGTTCAATCCCCATATCCAGAAGCCTGGTGACCGTGTTAGCCGCGTCATTGGTATGGAGCGTACTTAAAACCAGATGGCCGGTTAGGGCCGCTTTTATGGAAATTTCAGCCGTCTCCTTATCGCGAATTTCACCAACCATAATGATATCAGGATCTTGTCTAAGGAAAGACCGAAGGACATTGGAAAAAGTCAGTCCAATTTCTTCATGGACATGGACCTGATTGATACCGAAAATATTGAGTTCCACCGGATCTTCGGCCGTGGAAATATTGTAGGTGGTTTTATTTAATTCGCCCAGGGTGGAGTAAAGGGTGGTGGTTTTCCCGCTGCCGGTAGGCCCGGTGACCAGGATCATGCCATAGGGTTTATGGACCGCCTGATAGAATTTTGTCAGGGCATCCGGCTCAAAGCCGAGCCGTTCCAGGTCCACCTGTAGATTGGTCTTATCTAAGAGACGAAGGACCACCTTTTCCCCGTAAAGGGTGGGCAGGACCGATACCCGGAAATCCATATCCCTGTTTTCCCCGAAACGCAGCTTCAACCGCCCGTCCTGGGGAAGCCTTCGTTCGGCAATATTAAGGTTGGACATGATTTTTAAACGGGAAATCAGGGCATTTTTCAATTTCATCGGGGGATTCATGATTTCATATAGCACCCCGTCAATACGGTAACGGACCCGGAAAGCCCGTTCATAGGCTTCAAAATGAATATCGCTGGCCCCTCGTTTTATGGCGTCAATCAGCAAAAGGTTGGCCAGTTTAACGACCGGGGCTTCTTTGGCGGCGATTTCCAGGTTGGTATCGTCCAGGTCCTCTTCCTGACTGACGAAATCAATTTCCATGCCCTTCAGATCCTCCAGGGCCTGGGTCAGGGAGGAAGTCAGGCTGTAGTGTTTATCCAGGGCCTCTTTCAGTTGTCTTTCCGAGGACAGGAATAACTGAATATTACTGCCGGTCAGGAATTTCAGGTCATCCAGGGCGAAAATATTCGACGGATCCGAGATGGCCAGTTTCAGCGTGGTCCCTTCTTTGCTGATAGGAAGGATCTCGTATTTGCGGGCAATGTTGTCGGGGATGAGATCAGCCAAGGCCGGATCAAACTCGATTCGGGTCAGATCGATAATCGGCAGCCCGAACTGTTTGGCCAAAAAACGAAGCAGGGTGGTTTCGTCCATAAAACCCTTTTGAATCAACAGGGTCCCGATTTTGGACTGGCCGCCCAGTCGTTTTAGTTCCGCCAGAACATCATCCAGCTGCTGGGTGGTTATCTTCTTCTCCCGCAGGAGCAATTCGCCGATGCGATTACTTTTAAACATTTTTCAAAAAAGTATTGACTTTGTTTGTAATTAAATTTATATTATAAAGTTTAATGAAAGGGGGTGATACCCATGAATTGTTCCACGTTAAAACCCGGCGTTCCCTGCACCTTCATGAGCCCTAAGGGCTGTTCATTTAACAGCGGGGCCTGTTATCCGATAATCGAACAATGTGACGGTTGTGATCGGGTCAAAGCCTTTGAAAGCGGGAACTTTTGCCTTTCCACTCCGAATCCATCGCAAAAATGGAAATTGGGGAATTGCAATCTCGCCACCCATATCAAGAAATCCCCGGCCCCAGCCGCCGCCAAAATCAATCCGTTGAAGGCATCCAAACGGAGTGCCCGCTAAGGTTTCCTTAGTAAATGAACCGCCCTTTTGGTGTCTGAGCCTTCCTGTTTGCCCTGGAAGGCTCACACCGCAAGGGAAATTCCGCCCTATGGAAAACGATAGGGAGCTTACAGCCCGGACCTCTTAGTTTCTGATCCCTCCCGGAATGGCTTTTATCCAAGTTCCTTCAAGGCCTTTTCCAACCGATCCATTCCCTTTTCAATTTTTTCCAATGAAGTCGCATAGGAAAACCGGAGACAGGCGTCTTCTCCAAAGGCCGCACCGGGCACTACGGCGATCCTGGCCTTCTCTAATAGATAATCGGCGAAATCCAGAGAATTCTTTAACTCCTGGTTTCCATTCTTTCGCCCATAGTAGGAGGAAAAAACAGGAAAAATATAAAAGGCCCCCTGGGGCAGTGTGGTTTTTACCGCCGAAAGGGCTTGCAACCGGTCGGCAATATACCTTCGCCGGCGATCGAATTCGGCAACCATAGTCTTTACAAAATCCTGGGGGCCTCTCAAGGCGGCCACGGCGGCCTTCTGGGCGATGGAGGTCGGATTCGAGGTACTATGGCTTTGAATGGTATCAATGGCCTTGATCACCGCGCCTGGACCGGCCAGATAGCCGATCCGCCAGCCGGTCATGGCATAGGTTTTGGAAGCCCCATTGACGACCAGGGTCCTTTCCTTGAAACGGGGATCGATCATGGCCAGGTTGAAAAAAGACGGTTGGTCAAAGAGGATCTTGTCGTAGATATCATCACTGATCACCATCAGGTCTTTTTCCAGGATCACCCTGCCCAAGGCTTGCAGTTCTTCTCTTGAATACACAGAACCGGTGGGATTGGAGGGGCTGTTGAGGATGATGGCCCTGGTTCGAGGGGTGACCGCCGCTTCTAATTCTTCCGCGGAAAGCTTGAATCCTCTGGACGCGCTGGTGGGAATAATAACCGGTTCAGCGCCGGCCAATTGCACCATGGGCGGATAGGAGACCCAGTAGGGGGCCGGGATGATCACCTCGTCCCCGGGTCCCCAAAGGGCCTGAGCGATATTATACAAGGCATGTTTTCCCCCGCAGCTGACAACCACTTCCTGCGCCTTATACTCCAAACCTAAATCTTCTTTAAACCGAAAGGCGACCGCCTCTTTCAATTCTTCAATCCCGCTTACCGGGGTATATTTGGTAAAACCTTCTTTGAGCGCCTGCACGGCGGCCTCTTTGATGTGTTCCGGCGTATCAAAATCCGGTTCTCCGACACCGAAACTGATAATATCCAGTCCGGATTTTACCATAGCCTTGGCCTTGGCATCCACGGCCAAGGTCAGGGATGGTTTGATTTGTCCCACACGTTCTGCCAACTTCATCTTTCACCGTCTCCTTTTGCTATTTTGATAGACCTTTAGTACCTTAAAACTCGGATAACCACTTTTGGTTCCGGACCCCCTTAGGCCTTATTTATCAAATAAATAAAAAATTCCCGATTCCCCTTGGCCCCTTGAATAGGAGATTCCGTGATTCCCATAACCTTCAGGCCCCTCTCTTTAAAAAAAAGGGAAAGGTCCTCAATGACTTTTAAGTGATCCTCCTCACTTCTAACCACTCCTCCTTTCCCCACCTTCCCTTTTCCGACTTCAAATTGGGGTTTGATCAGGGCGATGATTTCTCCCTCCCCTTTGACTAAGGGCAGTAAGGGGGGGATAATTAATTTCAAGGAAATAAAAGAAGCGTCTACAACCAAAATATCCACCGTTTCGCCGATATCCCCGGGGGTAAGATACCTGGCATTAACCCGTTCCATGACCTTGACCCGGGGATCCTGACGGATCTCCCAGGCCAATTGACCATAACCGACATCGACGGCATAAACCCGCTTAATTCCTCTCAACAAAAGGCAATGGGTAAATCCTCCGCTGGAAGCCCCAATATCCAGGGCCACCCGGCCCAGGACCTCAACCTCAAACTCGGCCAGGGCCTTCTCTAATTTTACCCCCCCCCTGCTGACAAAAGGGTGGGGAGCGGTATCTACCTCCAAAGACAACCCCGGGTCCACGGCTTTCCCGGGTTTTTCAACCACTATCTTCCCCGCTCGGACTACCCCGGCATAGACCAATGCCCGGGCCTTTTCATGCGAAGGGGCCAGCCCTTTTTCGACCAGCAGACGGTCCACCCGGATTTTTCGCATCCTCATCTCCCAAGTAGGGGGGGGAACCTTCCAACCCCATATCGATTCCAGCCCTGACCCGCCGGGACCAAATTCGGAATTCCGAAAATGTTCCGTTCGGTCCGGGGAAATTCCCTTTTTTGTATTAATTTCACTTAATTTGCGTAGAATTCAAACCTTAAGGCCCTAAGGCCCCGCTCAGGGAGAAGATAACCCCCTTGGCGGTCACTGGTCAAATCCTTTTATCGTCCCCGGTTTCTTTTATTGGGACAGGCTGAGTTCCTCGGCTAAGACCCGGAAAATCCCCTCGGCGTCCAGACCATAAAGGCTTCTTAGTTTTTGCGGGGCCCCTTGTTCGACAAAACAATCGGGAATCCCTAAGGACCTGACCCGCACCCCCGGGCATGACAACTGTTGCAGCTTTTCCATAACAGCGCTCCCGAAACCGCCGGCCAAGAGGTTCTCTTCCACAGTAATAATCGTTTTAAATTTCCTTCCTAAGGCCAGCAGAAGTCCTTCGTCCAGAGGTTTAAGAAAACGGGCATTGACCACTTGGGCCTTTCTCCCCTGTCTTAATAAAAGTTTTGCCGCTTCCAGGGCCGGATAGACCGTATTCCCTATGGCCAGCAGGGCCAAAGCATCCCCCTCCTGGAGGACCTCCCATTGTCCTGGATTCAAGGTTTGCGGAGGAACGGTCAACGATACGCCCACTCCGGCTCCACGGGGATAGCGTATGGCCACCGGTCCGGCATAAGTAAGGGCTGAATAAAGCATATCTCTTAGCTCTTTCTCGTCCTTTGGGACCAGGATCATCAGATTGGGGAGGATGCGCAGGAAGGATAGATCAAAAAGCCCCTGATGGGTCGGTCCGTCTTCCCCTACGATTCCGGCCCGATCCAGGGCGAAAATGACCGGCAGGTTCTGGAGACAGACATCTTCCAATACCTGGTCATAAGCCCGCTGGATGAAAGTGGAATACAAAGCGACTATGGGCCTCAAACCCTCCAAGGCCAATCCGGCGGCGAAGGTGACGGCATGTTGTTCGGCGATCCCCACATCAAAGAAACGCTGGGGGAATCTTTGGGCAAATCCATGCAAACCGGTCCCCTCGGGCATGGCAGCGGTGATGGCCACCAGACGAAGATCCCTCTCCCCTAATTCGATGAGGGTCGATCCGAAGACCTCGGTGTAGGTTGGAACGGCTCCAGGTTTTTTCAGACTCGGATCCTCTGCTTCAAGATCGAAAGGCCCTACCCCGTGAAAATAGCTGGGATTTTTTTCCGCCGGCGGATACCCCTTGCCCTTGGTGGTCAGGACATGGACCAGTACCGGGGCCTGGAGATGACGGATATTTTCAAAGGTGGTGATCAGGTCCTCCAATTGGTGGCCCTTGACCGGCCCCACATAGTCAAAATGCAAAGCGGCGAAAAGCATGCCCGGGGTGAAAAACCCGGTAAAAGAATCCTCCCCTTTTTTTACGAACTGAATCAGGTTCTCCCCGATCCCGGGAATGGATTTGAAAAAAGATTCCACGTCTCTCTTGAAATGAACGAAACCCTTTCCGGTCAGCCGTTTGCTTAAAAAGGAGGAAAGGGCTCCCACATTCTGAGAAATGGACATCTCGTTGTCGTTTAAGATCACGATCAGATCTTTGTTCAGATGTCCGGCCTGGTTCAGCCCTTCAAAGGCTTCTCCGGAGGTCATCGAACCGTCTCCAATAACGGCGATGACCTTGAACGGCTCCCTTTTCAGGTCCCTGGCCGCTGTGATCCCCAATCCCACCGAAATGGAATTGCCGCTGTGACCGGTATCGAAGACATCATGAGGACTTTCCTGTCTCTTTGGAAATCCGCTGATCCCACCGAAAGTCCTTAGGCTGGGGAACAGCTCCCTCCGACCGGATAAAATTTTATGGGTATACGACTGGTGTCCCACATCCCAAATGATCTTGTCCACAGGACTGTTAAACACATAATGAAGGGCAATGGTCAATTCTACCACACCCAAATTGGGAGCCAAATGCCCGCCGTTCCGGCTGACCGTCTCAATGATCAGTTTTCGTACTTCCTCCGCCACCTGCTTTAATCTGGGCAGGGATAGGGATTTCAGGTCCTGGGGACCGGAAATAGTGCTTAACAGGGAGGAGGGTTCATCCTCTACCGGAATTCTAATTTTTTGATTCATGGTTTCTTCAACTTGTTGCTTTCCATTTGGAATTGCCCTTGGATACTTCCTTTCCCTAACGGTCCCTGGAAAGGACATACGTCCCCAGCCGGATCAGGGGTTGCGCCCTATTCCCAAAAATCCCAAGGGCCGCAGCGCCCTGATTGACCAGCTCCCTGCCAACCGCCCGGGAAGTTTCCAGGCCCACCAAGAGGGGATAGGTGGCTTTGGCCTTTTTTTCATCCGTCCCGGTTCGTTTTCCCATGAGCCGGGGCTGACCTTCCACATTCAACAAATCATCCCTGATCTGGAAAGCCAAGCCTATCTTTTCTCCAAAGGCGGCCAGTGCTCTAAGCTGGGCCTTGCTCCCCCCTCCGATCACTCCTCCGCACAGCAGAGAGGCCTTGATCATGGCCCCGGTTTTGCGCTGGTGAATGAAATTTATAAAAGTCTTGGTCACCTTTTTCTTTTCAGCCTCTAAATCGGCCTCCTGTCCACCGATCATCCCTCGAAGACCGGCGGCCTCGGCTACAATATGGATCACTTGCAGTCGTGCCGCACTCGGAACCGATTTTAGTACCTCCCTCCGGGAAAGCAAAACAAAGGCTTCGGTCAGCAAGGCGTCACCGGCCAGGATCGCCGTCGCTTCCCCGAATTTTTTATGACAGGTCAGCCGACCCCTTCGAAAATCATCGTTATCAAGGGCCGGGAGATCGTCATGGATCAAGGAATAGGTATGGATATATTCAAGGGCGCAGGCCGCCGGAAGGGCCGATGCGATACGCCCGCCCACAACCCGGCAGCCCATCAGACAGAGGATAGGCCTGATCCGTTTTCCACCGGCAAAGAGGCTGTAGGCCATGGCTTTCCGTACCCGGGGGGTAAGGTAGGCGGCCGTGGGGAAATAAGCCCGCAGCGCTCCGTCAATACGGTCTTGATAGGTTTTCAGTTCCGCCCTAAAATCAATCAAACTACGCCGGCTCCTCTTCCTGGGAAAAAGGTCGGCTGGTTATTCCGCCGTCCTCGGTTTTCACCAATATTTCAACCTTTTTCTGAATCTCATTCAACTTCTCCGAACAAAGTCTGGACAAACGCATCCCTTCCTCAAAAAGCTTCAGGGAATCTTCCAGGGAGAGGTCACCGTTCTCCATTTTCTGGACAATGGTTTCCAGTTTTCTAAAGGTATCTTCAAATCGTTCTTTGGACAAGGAACCGTTCCTCCTTTTCCCGTGCTTCTTCCACCCGGCAATCCCATTCGGCCCGGGCCATGTCTATATGAATGTTCTTCCCTTGCGGGGCATCTTCCACCGTTTTAATCCATTTCAAGTCGGGAAGCGTTCGAACCAGGGCATATCCCCTATCCAACACCCCCCAAGGACTCAAAGCCTGGAGGGTTTTATGCTGGGTCTTAAGATGCATCTCCCAATGGACCATTATTTTGGCCATCAGGGCTTTTAAATTCGATTCCGCTCCTTCCAGTCGAAGGCGGCTGCTCTCCATCCTTCCTTGGGGATTATACGATATAATTCTTTCCCGCATCCAGCGCAGGCGTTCCTCCTCTTTCCTGGCCGCCGATTGCAAAGCCAGACGAAGGCGGACCCCGAAATCATCCAGACGCAGGGCCATATCCACCCAACGCCGCCGAGGGTCCCCTAACCGCTTCTGCCAATGGAAGACCTTTTCTTTATAACGATCGATCCTGACCTGAATTTGATTAAACAAGCGGTTCTGGTAATCCTCAATCTTCGCCTCCCATTCCCTTTGGGGTTGGATCAACAGTTCGGCGGCGGCCGACGGGGTGGAGGCCCTTAAATCCGCTACAAAATCGGAAATGGTAAAATCCACTTCATGTCCCACAGCGGAAATAACAGGTATTCGGGAAACAGCAATAGCCCTGGCTACCCGTTCTTCATTAAAAGGCCAAAGGTCCTCAACCGAACCCCCTCCTCTGGTCAGAACAATAACCTCTATCTCCTGAAAGTCCCGGTTGATCCGGTCTAAGGCTTTTTCAATCTCAAAAGAAGCCGATTCTCCCTGCACCAGTACGGGAAAGACAAGGACTTGTATGTTGGTAAAACGCCGGTAGAGGATCCGTAAAAAGTCCCGTATGGCCGCCCCGGAGGGGGAGGTGACCACGGCCACTTTTCGAGGGAGTAAAGGCAACGATTTCTTCCGCTCCCCATCAAACAAGCCCTCTTCAAGCAACCTGGCCTTGAGCTGTTCAAAGGCCAACTGCAGGGCACCCCAGCCTTTCAATTCCATCCGCTCTAAAATAATCTGGTATTCCCCCCGACCGGGATAGACGCTCAAACGGCCCAGGCAAAGGACCTGAAGGCCATCCTCCGGTTTGAAGGCCAGGACCGACCTCCCGGACTTGAAAAAAACCGCCCGGATCTGGCTGGCGGAGTCCTTTAAAAGAAAGTAGTAGTGCCCGCTGGGTGGGACCCTGAAATTGGAAATTTCCCCTTCCAGCCAGACGACGGGGAAGGACTCCTCCAGCAGGTCTTTAATCTCCTCGGTCAAACGGCTAACGGTGTAAATTTTATGCGAAAAATCCATAAGCTTCTATTTTAAAGAAGAAATGTGATTTTGGCAAGGGTTTTTACGGATATGATACTAAAAGGAACCTGTTGGGGATGGAGACAAAGGACCCGGGGGAAGGGAACGGCGGTTAAAAAATATTCCGGCTGCCCGACCTCAGACCGGCCAGCCGGATAGAAAGGGTTCCTATCGAATTCTTATTTCTTGGTGCAGGAGAAGGGCCCTTTGCCGATCGGTCCCAAATCACCGCTGCCGCTCAGCCTATTCCCTTCCACCTTGCCTTTATAGGTCATATCAATATTATTGGAATTAAATGAGAGTTCGAAATCGCTGCCCGTTATTTTTCCTGTAACTTTAGAGTCTCCCAAGGCCCCCTTGTACGTTCCGGCAACTTTTTCACCGTCCTGCTGCAAAACAAAGGTGGGATACCCCGTACCGCTGCCGTAATCGATTTTACAATCCCAGTTTCCGGTCACACTATCCGCTGCCTGAACCGGGGCCGCTCCTAAAAATATTCCCAAGAGTGCTCCAACCGACAGAAAAATAAAAAGTTTCCTCATTTCCAATCCTCCTTATATAAGTTAATAGACATGTTAAATAAGTTATCATTTTTCCCTTGATTCTTCAAGTTTTTTTTAACCCGAAACGGTTTCGAGAAAGGAAAGATTGACATCCAACAGCGTAAGTGATAGGCAAATTTCATATAAAAAACTTTCATTCTTTTCTGGAGGTCGCCCCATGAACTACAACCACATCCTTTATCAACCGGGAAAAGTGGCCAGGATCCTGTTGAATCGACCCAGGTTCCTCAACGCCCAGAGCTACCAGATGTTGGAAGAAGTGGATACCGCCCTCAAGACCGCGGTCAAGGATCCGGCCTGCGGGGCTATCGTCCTTTCCGGCCTGGGCCGGGCCTTTTCCGCCGGTCATGACATCGGCACGGAGGAGGATCGGATGTACAAACAAGAGCAGGGTTATGCCGTCCGGGCCGAACAGGGGTTGACCCCCTGGTTTGAAGACATGCGCAGGGTCTATATCGAATTCTGCTTAGCCTGGAGGAATCTGGCCAAACCCACCATGGCCATGGTCCACGGCTATTGCATCTTCGGGGGCTGGATGGTGGCCGCTTCCATGGATGTACTTTTCGCCGCCTCCGACGCCCGCTTCCTCCCCGGTTTTGTCGAATATTTCTCCGTTCCTTATGACATCGGTCCCCGCAAGGCCAAGGAGATTTTGTTCGAACACCGCTTTATGACCGCCGAAGAAGCCCGTTCTTACGGTTTTGTCAACAGGGTCTTTTCCCCGGAAACCCTGGAACAGGAAACCCTGGCCTATGCCGAACGGGTAGCGGAAAATTACTTGGATGTTCCTTACTGGGTCCGGTTGTGCAAGTTTTCCATCAATCATATGGAAGAAACCATGGGTTTGAACGCCGAAGTGGAATCTTCGTTTAATAATTTCTGCCTCATGACCGCCACGCGGGAAGGGAAAATGGCCCCGCCCAGCGAAGGAGGGTTCGCCCGGACCAAACTAGCCCAGAGGAACTTTGAACTCTCCCGGCCCTGGCTGGAAAAAGCGGGATTGAGTAAAAAAGAATAAGGAGGAAGACCCCATGTCCGAAACCGTTCTCTATGAAGTAAAAAACCGGATCGCCTATATCAGCCTCAATCGGCCGGAGAAATTGAATGCCTTCAATATTGAAATGAGTTACGCCCTCCGGGATACCTGGAAACGTTTCGAGGCCGATCCCGAAGCCCGGGTGGCCATTTTATCCGGAAAGGGAACCTCCTTTTCCGTGGGCGTCGATTTGACCGGTGAGGACCGAAAAAACGGGAAACCCTGGCAATACCACGAGGCGTATCCCCTTAACGGGACCGCCCTTTTCAAACCGATTGTCGGGGCTGTTCGTGGTTATGCCCTGGGCCAGGGTTATCTCATTGCCGTAACCGGCTGCGATATCACCATCGCTTCCGAGAACGCCTTCTTCGGTTATCCGGAAAGCAAGGCCGGGGTGGCCCAGGTCCCTCCTCAATATATCCCCTATATGCCTTTTAAAATCGCCCTGGAGTTCATGCTGCTTTCCTGGAAGGGAGGCCGTCTGATGAATGCCCAAAGGGCCATGGGATTCGGTCTGGTCAACCAAGTGGTCCCGGACGACGCCCTGTTGAGCGAAGCCGAAAAATGGGCGGAAATGCTAAAAAAAGTCCCTCCCCTCTTTGTCCGTTCGGTAAAATACGGATACTATACGCAAACGGAGCGGTCGGTCAGAAAAGCGGAAAGGGAATATGTGGACTACGTCCTTCCCCAGGAAATAAGTGAAGACCGGGAGGAGGCCATCCGGGCCTTTGCTGAAAAAAGGGAACCCCGCTTCAGCGGCAAATAAGAAGGGTTCTTCTCACGAGGGGTTGGTCAAAAGGGTCCAAGGATTCGAGGATTCAAGGGTTCAGGGATGCGAGATTTCAAGATTTCTCCTTCCAGTCGAAATGACCACTTAGTGATTTTAACTTTTTTTGAGATCATCAGAAGAGAGTTTAGACGAGATACGAGCAACGAGATACGAGATACGAGAAATTATTCCCGCTCCCCATAAAGATGACAGTGGACATAACGGGTTGCGCTTATCATGCTTTTTCCCGGATAACGATCCCGGCAGACGGCCATCACCTCCGGGCAGCGGGGATGGAAAAAGCAGCCGTCAGGAGGTGCGGCCGGGGAAGGCAGGTCCCCCACCAGGCGTATAACCTCCCTCCGGGTTTTCGGATCTATGGTCGGTACGGCCGAAAGCAGGGCCCGGGTGTAGGGATGACCGGGATGATCCAAGAGCTCATCGACCGTACCTTGTTCCACCACCCGGCCTAAGTACATGACCGCCACTTCATGGGCCAGATACTCCACCACTGATATATTATGGGTGATAAACAGGTAGCCCAGTTTGTGTTTTTCCTGGAGGTCTTTGAGCAGATTCAGGATTTGAGCCTGGACGGAGATGTCCAGGGCGCTGGTCGGTTCGTCGCAGACAATCAGTTTGGGCTCCACGGAAAGGGCCCGGGCTATGGCAATGCGCTGACGCTGCCCTCCGGAAAATTCGTGGGGATAACGGAATTTGATTTCCGGGGACAACCCTACTTCCTCCAACAGCCGGTCGATCCGGTACAGGCGTTCTTCCCGGGTTTTTCCCACCCCTAAGGCACTCATGCCCTCCTCGATGATCTCCACCACCCGCAGGCGGGGGTTTAATGAGGCATAGGGGTCCTGAAAAATAATCTGAAATGACTTCCGCAGAGACCGCAGCCGTTCGGCCCCGAGCAATGCCAACTCCCTTCCTTCAAAGGATACCGACCCTCCGGCCATGGGAATAAGCCGCAAAATTCCCTTCCCCAGCGTAGTCTTTCCACAACCGGATTCGCCGACTAAAGCCAGGGTCCGACCGGTTCGGATGGAGAGAGAGACCCCGTCGACGGCTTTTACCTGGCCTACGGTTTTTTTCAGCAAACCCTTGCGGATAGGAAAGTAGACCTTCAATCCTTCCACCAGCAGGAGGGTAGGCGGTTCTTCCCGGCCCTGCTCTCCAGTACAGTGCCCGCCTTCAATCGGTGTATCTCGTATCTCGTATCCCGTATCTCGCTCGTCTTGAAAAAGTTCTCCCGCAAGCCTTTGGTTTTCAGGTTTTACGCCGAACGCTGAACACTGAACGCTGAAGGCCGAACTATTTCCCTCTGCTCCAAGAGCGAAAAGATGGCAGCGGACCCCCTGACCGGGAGCGGTTTCAATCCAGGGGGGGGGTTCCCGAAAACATTGACCGCGGCTCTTTTCGCAACGTTCGGCAAACCGGCAGCCGGGAAACTCCCGGGCCAGAGAGGGCACATTACCCTGGATAACCGACAAGGCCTGCCCCCGCTTATCCCTTAAGGGCATAGATGCAAACAGCTTCTGAGAATAGGGATGAGAGGGTCGGGTGAAAAAAAGGGCCCGGTCCGCGGTTTCCACCACCTCACCGGCATACATGACCGCCACCCGCTGGGCCATTTCCGCTACTACACCTAAATCATGGGTGATCAGCAAAACAGCCATGCCTTTTTGGGCTTGCAAATTTCTGAGCAGATCAAGCACCTGGGCTTGAATGGTCACATCCAGGGCTGTCGTCGGTTCATCGGCAATCAATAGATCCGGTCCGCAGGCCAGGGCCATGGCGGCCATGACCCTTTGTTTCATACCGCCGGAGAACTGAAAGGGATAATAATCCTTTCGTCGTCGTGCTTCAGGAAGGCCAACGGCTTCCAACATCTCCAAGGCGCGTCCTTCGGCCTCCCCCCTGGACAAAGAGAAATGATGCAGCAGGACCTCCGTCACCTGGCTGCCTACGGTTACCACCGGATTCAGACTCAACATCGGCTCTTGAAAAATCATGCCGATTCTTCTACCCCTAACCTTCCGCATTTCCATCTCCGGCAGCCGCAAAAGATCGGTCCCGTTCAACCGGACCCGGCCGCCGGTGATCATCCCGGTTTCCGGTAACAGCCTCATGATAGACAAAGCGGCCATGGTCTTGCCGCAACCGGATTCCCCCAGAAGGGCGAAGGTTTCCCCGGTCTGAAGAGAAAAGGATAGACCATCTACGGCCCTGACCACCCCATCAGCGGTGAAGAGCCGGGTATTAAGACCCTCAACCTCCAGTAAGGGCGCTTTCATGGCCGGTCCTCTTTTTTTTCTAAAAGGGCTTGCCGCCGGAAGAGGAGACGGATAGAGCGGGTTTGAATTCTGGGATCAAAGGCATCCCGCACCGTATCGGAAAAGAGGTTGGCGGAGAGTACCAGCAAAAACATAAAACCGAAAGCGGCGGCCAGGGACCACCAGACCATCGGCTCCCTGGCCATTTCCATCCGGGCGCTGTTGATCATGGTCCCGAAACTGATCATGGAGGGATCCACACCCACGCCGACATAGGACAATACGGCCTCGGCCAAGACCAGGCCGGAAAAGTCCATCACCACGGCAATCAAAATAATATGCATGACATTAGGCAGGATATGCCGGAGGATGATTCGGAATTCGGAAACCCCCAAAGCCTGAGCGGCCTGGATATACTCCATCTCCCGCAATTTCAGTGCCTCACCACGCAGCAGACGGCAAAGGCCGGTCCAACTGGTCACCCCCAGGATGAGGCAAAGAAACAGGAGACGAAAATCAGCCCTGGCGCTGACCGTTTCAAACCAGTCGACATGCCTATCCATAAAGACCTGGGTCATCAGCACGGCCGCGGCGATCAACAGCACCGCCGGAATGGAGTTCAGTGTGGTGTATATATACTGAATGGCATCATCCACCCAACCCCGGAAATATCCGGCCATGATTCCCAGCAACACGGCAAAGGGCAGCATCACCAGTGTGGTCAGGGTGCCGATGATCAATCCGGTGCGAATGCTCTTCAGGGCCAGAAATAAAACATCCTGCCCCACTTTATCGGTCCCCAACACATGGTACTTGATACTCAGAAAGGCGATAGGAATCCCGAACAAAAGCAGTACCAAAAGGGTCCACAAAGCGGCCTGCCAGGGGACCTCCTCCTTACCCCGGAACAGACTCCTGGCCTTGACGGATAATCGTTCCTGGCTCCGCCGGGCCAGGAGTATCAGGAAAAAAAAGGCCAGCATTCCCCAAATCACCACGGCCGTCAACAGACCCCAAAAGGTCCTTTTCACGATATCTCCGTTTTTTTCCCTTTCCGGCTCTTGAAGATGGGCCCCTCCGTAAAGCAGACGTGGGAAAATCCGTGTTTGACGCCCGTCCGGCATTTCCACCGTTTCTTTGGAGAATAACCTGGCGGCCAAGGGTGCGGAATACGTCTTTTCCGTGTGCAGCCGCAGGGGGGCCAGCAAAACGTCCAGCAGACTCAACACTTCCACGGCATAGGCTTTTTCCCGGCCCTTGGAGGACTTCAACTCCGGGCGGAAATGGAGGCTGTCCACTAAACCGACAAACAGGAAAACGGACAAAATCAAAATAGAAACCAACCCGCTCCGGTTCCGGATCACCCGCTGCCATGGTGTTCGCAGGTGTTCCCGGTGTTTTACTGCCCAACCATAGGTCAGCCCTGCCAATAGCAGCAAGGCCAGCAATCCATCCGTCCAGAGTATGATCGGTTTGAAGCCCACTATTCCAACCTGATCCTCGGATCTACCAGGGTATAAGAGATATCGGTCAGGATCAGCCCTATGATGTAGAGCACCGACCCCAGAAAAACCATGGCCCGGACCACAGCGAAATCTTGAGAATGTATGGCATCAATGGTATAACTGCCCAGGCCCGGGATTCCGAAAAAGGATTCGGTGATCAGACTTCCCATAAAAAGAACGGGAATGACCACCACCGCCCCGGTTAAAATGGGAATCATGGCGTTCTGGAGGACATGCCGAAAGAGTACACGCCATTCCGAAAGCCCTTTGGCCCGGGCAGTGCGGACATAGTCTTTATTCATTTCCTCCAGAAAGATGGTTCGATACCAGCGGGCACCGGCCCCTACGCCGCTGGCCACCCCTACCAGCACCGGCAGGATCAGGAATTTTACAGCGCTGATCCCGTTTCCATAACCCGAAATCGGGACCAGATTCCAAAGCTTACTGATCAGATACTGCCCTCCGATGATATAAAAGAGGCTGGAGATGGACATCAAAGCTACGCAGAAGACCACCCCCCAGATATCGAGGTAAGTGGCCCGGAAAAAGGCCATCATCAAAGCGAACGAAATATAACAGAACAGACCTAAAAGGAACACCGGCAGGGCAATGGCCAGACTGGGCATCATCCGGTTCCGGATCTCGTAAGCGATGTCCCGGCCGTCATCGGCCCGGCCGAATTGGAAGGCGAATAATCGGACCGATTTTTGAAAAAAAATGGTCCGGGTTATTTGGCCTATCCCGGTGGCTTGAGGATTATACAAAAGGGGTTGGTCATATCCCCTTTCTTGTTTCCATTTTTGGACAGCCTCCGGGGTGACCCGTTTTGTGCCCAGATGGACCCTGGCCATATCATCCGCTGAGTTGACCACAAAAAAGAGACTGAAGGTCAAAATATTGACCCCGATCAGGATCGGAACGGCATAAAGGACACGGCGGATGATATAATTCAGCATCAGATGGCTGTCCTCCGCTCCCTTCGCCGAAAGACAAGGATAGCCGGTAAAAGTGAAGCGGCGCCCAGAACCAGGATCAGGGACAAGGGCCAGAAGACGGGCCGGTTCCATGCCCGGCGCAGCCTTTCCCGCTGCAGCGTGTCGATACGTTGATATTTCAAACCGTTCCTGGCCATCGGATTCGGTTTCCGGTTATGCATCCAGCCCTGATAAAGGCTGTATTCCTTGGGATGAAATCCCCACAGCCAGGGTGCATCCCCACGGGCGATTTCTACCATCTGGTCTATAACGGCCTGACGGGCAGGACCGTTTTCCATGTTTTTCATTTTCTCAAAAAGTCGATCATACTCCGGATTACCGTAGTTTGCCGAGTTTTCCCCCTGGTTTTTTACCGTTCCCTGGGGACCGTAAAGCAGAAAGAGGAAATTTTCCGGATCCGGGTAATCGGCATTCCAACCCCAATTGAAAATTTGGGCGTTCCCTTTACGGATCTTATCCTGAAACCGGTTGTAATCGGTGGACCGGACCACCAATTGCAGGTTTAATTTTTGAAACTGTTTCCGCATCCAATCCAGCCGTGATTTATCATCCGGTCCACGGGCCGTCACATCAAAATTAAGGACCAGGGGCCGGCCGGTCTCCCGCTCGATCCCTTCCGGATACCCGGCCTCGGCCAGAAGCCTTTTTGCGGTTTCAATGGGTTTCCGCCTCACCTGGAGGTTCACCCAATCATAAACATAGGGATTGATCCCCTCCGGACCGTCGTGGGTCCCGAAAATTCCCGGAGGTATGGGGCCTTGGGCGGCCATCCCCCGCCCGTTGGCGAAGATGCTGATGTATTCCTCGTAATCGACGGCGATAGAGAGGGCCTGCCGCAGTTTTCGAGCCTTTTCCGAAAACCCTCCCACCACCGGATCCAGCATGTTAAATCCCACGTAAATAACCGTCGGGGCCACGGAAGTAGTCAGACCAATCCCTTTTTCCCTCATTTTTTCAGTCAAGGCGATTTCACCGGCTGAAGTTATTCGAACGGCCTGATCGAAACTGTCGGAACTGATCCCCGAGGCATCGTAATATCCCTGCAGAAATTTATTCCAGTAAGGGATGCCTTCCTTTTCCATACTGAAAACCGCCCGATCGATAAAAGGCAAAGGTTTTCCCGCATCCTTAAGAAAGCCCGCCGCCGCATCCCCCTTTTCCCCCTCCGAGGGATATTTCTCCCCGTGGAAATGGGGGTTTTTTTCCAGGACCATTCGACGGTTGGGGTTGTTTTCGGTCAACATATACGGCCCGGTACCCACCGGATACCAGTCCAGGGTCAGATTCTTTTCCGCCATGCCCGGCTGGGCATAAAACCGGTCGGCTTCTAAGGGGACAGGGGCGAAAAAAGACATAGCCAGCCAGTAAACAAATTGAGAATACTTACCCTTGAGTTTTATTTGAAACGTATAACGATCAATGGCCCGGACCCCTTCCAGATCGAACCCCTTCAGATCCAGAAAGGGGTTTTCTTTACCCCCCCGGCTCAGAATCGAGTCGGCTTCTTTGAGTTGGCGGGCCAGGGTTTTTAGACCGATGATATATTCGCTCATGAGTCCGAAAACCGGCGAATGAAGCCTCGGGTGGGCCAGGCGCTTGATCTGATAGACATAATCTGCCGCAGTCAATTCCCGGGTCCCTTTATATTTAAAATCGGAGAGGGTTTCGATAAATCTGAGATCAGTGGCCGTTAGGTTATGATAACGCAAATTTCCGGCCCTGTCTTTAGCAAAGGCCGGATGAGGTTGGAAAAAAATTCCTGGAAAGATTTTTATTTCATAGAGACTAAAGGCTACCTCCCCGGCTTCCGCCTCATCCGATAGACGTCGTCCGGCCTTATCAAAAAATTTGGGTCGGGGGATCTCTTTGGCTGTGGCCGGAACCAGGACATAAGGTTTTTTCAGGTAGTGATATTGCAGGGGAGGCTCATAGATCTGGCCCAGAAAAACGGCTTCGTTTTCGCTGTAGGACTGTACCGGGTCAAGATGTTTGGGCCGCTCGGAAAAGGCCGAATACAGGATGTTGCCTCCCTGGTCTCCGGCCGGGTAAGGGTTGTTCCAGGTCTTTCCGCATCCGGCGAAAAACATGGCCCAGGGGGAAATAAGAACGATGAAAACAGTAAAAATTCCTTTAACCATTGAGGGTTGTTGTTTTACCCGCCTAAGTGTGATAATAAACCAAGAGTTCAGATTTCAAAGATTATAACCTATAAACCAGTTGGGTTAAAAGTGTAAAATTTCAATGAAGGAACCGGTTAGATTCGATCATATCTCGGTGGTTCTGCACCGTCCTCGTTTTGCCGAAAACATCGGGGCTACGGCCCGAGCGGCCTGGAATATGGGGTTTTCCCGCATCCTTTTGGTCAATCCCGAGGACACCGACTGGGAAAGGATGACCAAACTCTCCACCCATGTGGCCCGGGGACTTTTGGAGACTATGGAGACCCACTCCGACCTGGCCGAGGCCCTATCCCCTTTTCAGTACGTCGTGGGAACTACAGCCCGCCTGGGGGGGCAGCGCAAGGAAGTCATTGATCCGGTCCGGGCCGCTCAAAAAATTGCCTCCCTGGGAAGGAAAAACCGTATCGCCCTGCTCTTCGGTCCGGAAAACCGAGGATTGACCAATGAAGAATTACGCTTTTGTCAGGCCACGGTCACCATTCCCACAGCCCGGCCCGGTTCCCTTAATCTGGCCCAGGCGGTATTGATCCTTTGTTATGAGGTCCTCCTGGCCCAGCAGGACCCATCATTGCCGATTGCGGATTTCAGATTTCGGAATGGAAAAGAACCCATCCCCCCCACCCCTGAAACTTTAGATCTTTCGGCTATCGATTCTCCGATTTTTCCAGCCCGAAATCAGAAATTGGAAATCCGAAATTCATTGGCCTCTTCTTTCGAACTGGAGGGTATGTACGGCCACCTGTCCGAGGTCCTGCAGCTAATGGATTTCCTGGATAAGCAAAATCCTGACCTGTGGATGATGAGCTTGCGTCGTTTTTTTTCCCGCATCGGACTGTACAGCAACGAAGTACGTCTGATCCGCGGGATCTGCCGTCAAATGAAATGGTTCATCAACCGTTATCGTCCCCGACCGGATCAACGCCGAACCCCGGACATTGAACGCTGAGCTATCCGTATGCCGGAACTCCCCGAAGTTGAAACCGTGGTTCGCCGTCTTCGCTTACCTCTGACCGGCCGCAAAATCCGAAGCGTAAAGATTCTCAGCCGGAGCGTCCTCCAAGGCCCTCCCTCAGCTTTCCTTCGTCAGGTAACGGGGTCAATCATAAGGGAAATCCGGCGTAAAGGCAAGTTCATCCTTTTTGTTCTCGATCCCCCGGGAACGATGATACTGCATCTCAAAATGACCGGGCAGGTCTTTATCGAACCCCAATCCGCCGCCGTAGACCGTCATTCCCATCTCCTTTTCCGGTTTGACGATTCGGACATTCAATTACGATACCGGGATGTCAGAAAATTCGGCTTTTTTCAATACGAACCGGCCGACAGACCAGAAAGCCTGTCCGGCCTTCGTCGAATTGGACCCGATCCCTTTGAGACCACCTGTCAAAAATTTACCGACCTGATCCAATCGAAAAGAAGAAATATCAAATCCTTTTTACTGGACCAAACGATGATCAGCGGTCTGGGGAACATTTATGTGGACGAGGCCTTATTCCAATCGGGCCTCCATCCCCTGACCCAAACCGGTGTTTTGTCGAAGTCTCAAATCCAAAACCTCTTTCGGATCATCAAAAAAATATTGAAACGCGCCATCACCGCCCAGGGATCCACTCTGAGAGATTACCGCAAACCGGATGGGACCAGCGGCGGATTTCAAAACTACCATCAGGTCTATGGCCGGACGGCAGAGCCTTGCCCGATTTGTGGTTTTTTGATAAAAAAAATTCGCGTAGCCGGAAGAGGCACACACTTTTGCCCCTCTTGTCAAAAATTGGGACCCAGCGCTTTTCCCAAAAACCCATTTCTTAGAAGGAAAGAACGTTAACGAAAAAGAAAAAGGTATTTTTTCTGCTTTTTTTTGGGTGTTTTCAACTTTTTCCCTTGACCTTTGCTTATTTTCTATTATATACAACAAAGAAAATATTTTTTTTAAAGGAGGACTTAGGCTATGGCTACCAAAAAACCCCTCACCAAAACCCAGTTAGTTTCACATCTGGCGGGAAAATTCATGCTGACTAAAAACACCTCCAAAGAGGTCCTGGATGAATTGGCCCGGTTAGCCGTTTCAGAAACCAAAAAAAGCGGTTCGTTTACCATCCCCGGCATCGGGAAGATGGTCCTTTCCAAAAGGAAAGCCAGAACGGGCAGGAATCCCCAAACCGGCGAACCCATCAAGATCCCGGCCAAGACCGTTACCAAAATGCGGATCGCCAAGGCCTTTAAGGACGCTGTTGTTCCACCCAAAAAATAGTCTTTCCTGGACGACGGTCCATAAAACAGGCCGGAGGGAAATAACCTTATCCGTATCAGGATAAGTGGTTTTAATTTGAATGGGGGCAAAACCATATGGTTGTCCGCAAAAAATCGGCGGTAAAAAGAAGCCGCCCTGGTACCGTCAGAAAAGCTCAAGGACCTTTCAAACCGGAAGAAAAATGGATACGTACCACCGTTATGATACGGGGGACCAGTCACAGTAAGATCAAATCCATCACCTATTGGGAGAAAAAGGGGATTAAAGAGGTAGTCGATGAGGCCTTGAGGATTTATTTAAAAGGGAAAAAAGTCAAACCCCTTCCCAAGAAAAAATAATCCTTTCCGTTAACCTAATAAGGCCGAAAGCTTTTTCTACGCATCGCAATCATTCATTCCTGAAGTCCTCTGCACGGTCCCAAGCAGGGGGCTTCGGGAGAAATTAACAAAACCAAGCCCTTTCCCACCGAAAGCTATTTTTCGCCTCCATAGTTCGCTGTTGCATTATTAAATGTGATTTAATTTGAAAATGTTTTTCTTTACCCGGCAACGCGGTCATGGTAATAAAAATCCTCATAGACAGTGAATAGAAAGGAGCACAGACGAAGGTGGCCCATATCGCCCCCTTTCGGGGAATTCTCTATAATCACAACCTCATTGAAGACCTCTCCCGGGTTTTAACCCCTCCCTACGACGTGATCGATGAGGAAGGACAGAGCTTTTATTACCGGTTGCACCCCTATAATATTATACGGATTGATTTTGGGAAGACTTCCCCCCAAGACACCGCCGAAGACAACCGTTACACCCGGGCCGCCCGGGATTTATCCCGATGGCAAGAGAATAATATTCTGATTCAGGACCGAGAACCGGCTATCTATCTTTATACAATCCACTTTAAGGTCCCCGGGGGAGAGATAAGGGTCCGGAACGGATTTATTGCCCTTTTGAGACTGGAAAGTTTTGAATCCGGCAAAGTTCGTCCTCATGAAAAAACTTTTTCTTCCCACAAACGAGACCGGTATGAATTATTTCAGCATTGCCGAATGCAATTCTGCCCGATTTTTTCTTTTTATCTGGATCCGGAGGGATCGGTCATTCCTACCCTCTCCGAAAAGCGTCCCAACGAACCTTTTATCGACTTTGTCGATCAGGATGCTGTTCATCATCAACTCTGGAGGATTTCCGACCCTTCAGCTCTGAAAAGGGTAATGGAAAATTTTTCCAATAAAACGGTCTATATCGCCGATGGTCACCACCGCTATGAGACCAGTCTGGCTTTTCAAGCCGATATGCTCGGTCAATTTCCGGAGCTGGTCGAAACAGGATCTTTCAACTATACGTTGATGTTTTTCTGCCCCATGGAAGACCCCGGTTTGACCATTTTTCCGGTTCATCGCATCTTGAACCGGTCCATCGAACTCACCCCTTCCACATTAGAAAACAAACTGGCTGAAGATTTTATCATTGAAAAAATCCCCTATAACCCTGACCTCAAGTCACAGATACTGGCAGAGTTAAAATCCCGTCAAAAGGAAAAGGGGCGATCGTCACCTTCATTCGGCTTTTTCCTGCCTCAAACCAATCTCATTTATCTTTTGAGCCTTAAAAATAAGGCCTTGAAAGGCCATTGGGTCGAAGACCTCCATCCCCTGCTTTATGGGCTGGATGTCATGATTCTCAGCCGGCTTATCTTTCAAAAAATCCTGGGCATCAAACCCGAGGATCTGGACCGGGAAAACATGATCACCTATTGCCATGATGGATTACAGACCTTGGAATCGGTGGAAAAAAGCAGGGATCGACTGGCCTTCTTTTTGAACCCCACCCCGGTGGAACAAGTCCGGCGTATTGCTGAAGCCTCATTGGTCATGCCCAGAAAATCCACCTTTTTTTATCCCAAAACCTTGACCGGATTGGTGATGCATTCTCTAAAAGGTGATGAATCCGTTTCCCCCTGAAAAGCCGATGGGCCTTGGGACTGATGAAACCCTTGATTTTTGGGGGGAAAAGGGAATTCGGCTTATCCAGAAAAAAAACGGATATCGTTTTTCCATTGACGCCTTGATCCTCTCCCATTTTGTCCATTCCAAGACACCCTCCAGCATCCTGGACCTGGGAACCGGCAGCGGGATACTGACCCTGCTCCTGGCCCGGAACTTTCCCGGGGCCCGTTTTGTCGCTTTGGAACTGGAAGCATCCCTCGCCGATCTGGCCAGGCGAAACGTCCTTTTGAACGGCTATGAGAAACGAATTTTCGTCATTCGCGGGGATCTTTGCCGCCTCCCCTGGTACCTTAAAAAAGGATGTTTTGATCTGGTCATCAGCAATCCGCCATTTCGCCCTTTGCACAAGGGGCGTATTAACCCTGATCCGCAAAAAGCCCTGGCCCGCCATGAAATAAGGGTCACCCTGCCTGAATTGCTCATGGCCGTGGCCCATGCCTTGAAGGCCGGAGGGAAATGGTTTGTCATCTATCCGGCCTGGCGTTTGGTTTCTTTATTGGCCTCTTCTCGGAAGTACCTTCTGGAGCCCAAAAAAATTCAACTGGTTCATTCTTTTGCCGAAAAAGAAGCCGAATGGGTCTTAATGGAAGCGGTTTATCAAGGCCGAGAGGATCTGCGTGTCCTGCCGCCGCTCACGGTTTACCGGGAGGTCGGGGTTTACAATCCTCAGTTCAAACGCTGGTTGGATGGATAGGGGCAAACGTACCGGATTTGATCCGAAAACCCTTGATCAGCGGCTTCCCCAGAAGGGCATTCATCTTCTCCCTTAGGATTTCTTTCTGAAATTGCAGCTGCTGGCCGACTACCGGATTGGAGACGAGGACATGAAGGGTCCCCTCCCTAAAACCTTCCAGACACATTCCCGACCTCAAGGATTTCGGTACGACCCTGGACCAGGCCGCGATAACGGAAGTGATCGTGGGATCGATCACCGCGTCCCCGCCGGACCATAGCTCCCCGACTACGCTTTTTATTGATTTTGTATCGTTCTCCATTGAATAAATACCATTGACAGTGAAGTGGGTCCTTATATATAGTGTGACCCATAGCCCTCCCGGCTTTTTTCAGCTGCGGCATTCGGCCTCATATTTTCATTTAAAACACTATAATATGCAACAAAAATAAAACCGAATATTGGAGAAGGAGGATTTATGGTGCCCAAAAAAATTCTATTGACCGAAGATGAAATGCCCCGCCAGTGGTACAACATTTTGCCAGACATGCCCAATGGAATGCAACCCCCTTTGCATCCCGGGACCGGTCAGCCGGTCGGCCCTGACGATCTGGCCCCCATCTTTCCCATGCCCCTTATTGAACAGGAGGTCAGTCCCCAAAGGTTTATCGATATCCCGGAACCGGTCCTGGAAAAATACCTGATCTGGCGTCCTTCTCCTTTAATACGAGCGTATGCCCTGGAAGCCTTTTTACAAACCCCGGCCAAGATCTATTATAAAAACGAAGGGGTCAGTCCGGCCGGCAGTCATAAACCCAATACGGCCGTTCCCCAGGCTTATTACAATAAAATTTCCGGGACCAAACGCATTGCCACTGAAACCGGTGCCGGACAATGGGGCAGTGCCCTGAGTTTTGCCGGCGCCCTATTCGGTCTGGAAATCAAGGTCTATATGGTCCGTATCAGTTATGATCAGAAACCTTACCGCAGGCTGATGATGAACACCTGGGGAGCGACCTGTATCCCCAGCCCCAGCCCGGACACCAAGGCCGGTCGAACCATATTGGAACAGGACCCCAACTCCCCGGGCAGCCTGGGGATTGCCATCAGTGAAGCCGTGGAAGATGCCGTAACCAATCCCGGCAGCAAGTACTCCCTGGGCAGTGTCTTGAACCACGTATTGCTTCATCAGACCATCATCGGCCTGGAAGCACAAAAGCAGCTTCAGAAGGCCGGAGACTATCCGGACATCGTCATCGGTTGTGCCGGAGGCGGAAGCAACTTCGCCGGAATGGCCCTGCCCTTTGTCCGGGACAAGATCGGCGGGAAAAAGATTGAAATTATCGCCGTAGAACCGGCCTCATGCCCGACCATGACCAAAGGTCCCTTTGTCTATGATTTCGGGGATACGGTCCAGATGACCCCCTTGCTGGCCATGCATAGCCTGGGCCATAACTTCGTCCCGGCCCCAATCCATGCCGGTGGATTGCGCTATCACGGTATGGCTCCTATTGTTTCTCAATTGATCCTGGATAAACTGATTGAACCCCGAGCCGTACAGCAACTGGAAACCTTTGCCGCCGGCGTGACCTGGTCCAGAACGGAAGGGTATATCCCGGCCCCGGAGACCAACCATGCCCTAGCCGCGGTTATTTCCGAGGCTAAAAAATGCAAGGAAGAAGGCAAGGCCAAGACCATCCTGGTGAACTGGAGCGGTCACGGGCTGGTGGATATGATGGCTTACAATGCCTACTTCGAAGGCAAACTGGCTGATTTCGAATTGCCTGACGAAGACATTCAAAAATCCTTAAAAGCCCTGGAAAAATTTCCCAAACCAAAGATCTGATTTTCAGTCAAGGAGCTGTTTTGCTTTTGAACCGTTATTTGGAGAGGCACGGTGAGGCGGAGAATTTGGCGACACGGGTGAACAGTGAAGTGAAGGACCTCGTAAAGGATGATATTCTATCTGTTCTTGACCACATCTTTATTATTACCCGTGTCTCCCTGTCTCTCGCTCCCCGTGTCCCCCCCTGCTCCGCGTCAGCGTGTCCGGTCCTCCCGGTCACTTGAAGCCCTTCCGGATCATGATCGACGCCTACGATACTCTGGAAGCTTATTGCAACCAACTGGGGATGACGCTTAACTTCCAGTATTGTCGCCGTTCTCAAGGGACCCTGCCCTGCCGCAATCTGATCGGTTGCTGGCAGGAGCGAATCCCAGTAAACGCCTTTCTGCAGGAGCATTTTTCCAAGGAAGCCCTGCAAAAACTTTTCGGCCGGTTGCCAAAATCGAGAATAGAAAGGATTCTGGAAGGGGTAGAAAAAGAACGGGGGAAACCGCAACCAGATAAAAATAGTCCATAATTCTTTTTCCCGGGATACATTTTTCCCCTTGTCAATTTCTGCCGTTTATGTTAGAAAATAACATCTTTAGGGCCGTTAGCTCAACAGGTAGAGCAACTGACTCTTAATCAGTAGGTCGTAGGTTCGAGCCCTACACGGCCCACCAAATTTTTACTGTTAAATCCTTTTTCTTTTTGACCGAAATTTTTTCTTGATTTATAATCCCTTCATCTTAGTGTAATATCCCAACCCGGATCAGCCGGAACCCAAATTGGATATTCGAAAATTCCTCATTTGGTCCGGGTTTATCTCTTATTTTTAATGCATTCTATCCAATTTGCGTAGCATTCATCTTTTAAGGTACGTTAGAGTTTGTATCCTTCATGCAGGAGGTCCTTCCTTGAAACGATATCTATTTATTTGCCTTTTTTTCCTGCTGATTCCCCTGTTGGCCGAGGCCAATGAAAAGGTGATCCAGCTTCAGTATAAGCCCAAAAGCTCCGTCAATGTTCAAATAAAAAAAGTTCCGCCCATCAGAATCTTTTGGGAAGGGATCCGGGATACTCGAAAACGCCCCAGGGAAATCGGCGAAAATCAGGAAGAAAAAAATAAATTCATTCGTATAGTAACCTCGGACGATCGTCAGGTCAGGAATTTCATCCTGACGGTTTTAAAAAATGAATTTAATGCCATAGGTTTACGACTGGCCAATAACGCTGACACCGCGGATCGATTACTATCCGGTTCCGTCATGGAGTTCTGGACTATCGAAGGGCGGACCTATAATTCCGAAACCCGGCTGGCTCTTGAGATCAAGGATAAAGCGGGGACCGTTCTGTTCAAGCACGTTTATTCCGGTGTGGGAACGAATCGGGGACGTAGCCTTTCTGAGGTGAACTATCAGGAAAGCATCAGTGAGTCCCTGGTCAGGGTGACGGAACAAATCCTGGCCGATTCGGCTTTCCTGGCCGCCCTGGTGGAAGAAAGCAAACCGGCCCCGTCCGAAGAAAAAACAGCTAAAGAAAAAACAACCGAGGTAAAACCGGAAAAAGAGAAAAAAGATAAATCCGTCCAGGAGAAACCGGCCGGAGACAAACCATCAGAAGAGAAAAAAAACGCGGAAATCCAAGCCGAACAAAAGAAGCTGGAAGCGAAACGATTGGAGGAAATCCGGGCCGAGGAAAAACGCTTGGAAGAAAAACGGCTTTTAGAGAAAAGAGCGGCTGAGAAGCGTCAGGAGGAAATCCGGGCCGAAGAGAAACGTTTGGAAGAGTTGCGCGAGGAGATCAAACGTCTGGAAGAAAAAAAGGCTGAGGAGAAAAGACAGGAGGAAATCCGGGCTGAAGAAAAAAGGCTGGAAGAGATTCGGGCCGAGTTGAAGAGGTTGGAAGAAAAAAGGGCCCAGGAAACGACGGCCACAACTGTCACCACGGAGGGGGCAGCCGAGGAAAAATCCGGCACCAAAACCAAAACCAAAAAACCGTCGCCGTCTCCAACCCAACCGGCCAAAACCAAAGATCCCTATTTCGGCCCCAAATAAGGGGACGGAAGGGACAGGAAAGGATCTACTCCCGAGCCCCTTTGGCAGAGTAACTTTTCAGAGTGCTTATAAAGAAAGTTTCCGCTTTCAGAACCCGGCCGTCGGGAAACCGAATTTGATAAGGAATGCCCGTCACCGATGATCGGGAAGCGCATAACTTAATAAAGTCCTCGGCGGTCTTAACCCGCTTTCCGGCGGCTTTTAATTTAAGCCCTAAATGCTCCCCTGCTTTTTTTCCGTCATAGGCCTGTCCGTTTCGAATAAATACAGCCCCTTCAAGGGTCTCGACCGAGGAAATCAGATATTGGATCCTAGCCCCCTCGTGATCCTCTGCCCCGTGAGCAACCCCGATCCATAAAAGAAGAACCCAAGCGAACGAGCTGATCGATTTCATACCCTTATCATCCCCCAAGGGCTGACCGCCTGGGCCTCCCGGCTACCTCTTTTTCTGCAATGAACGGCCCCGATTCGAAAACCTGACCGGGGGACGGGGCCGGAAATACCTCTGGCCGGAGATTCTGCTTCCGGATAGCACTGGCCAGTTCGTTGACGGCATCATCAAAACCGTCCCACCCCAGACGAAAGACCCGGAAATGAGCAGCGATACTCTTTTCAGCCTCCAGGTCCATATGAGCCCGAACGGCTTCGACCGGCCCCAGGTGAACAATGGAAAACCTGGAAGGGGTCAGATCGTTCGATTTCCCGGTTCGGAAAGGGGAAATGGGTAGAAGGGCCAATCGGATTGGAACAAAACGGCGCCCGATTTCCAGGAGATGCGGCCCATAGGCGGTATCCCCGGCAAAATAGACCTTTCCGGAAGGCCCGGAAATAACAAATCCTCCCCAAAGGGTCTTATTGCGGTCCCAGGGGGTCCGTGCTGAAAAATGCTGAGCCGGAACCAGGGTGACTTTAACCTTCGGACTCAGAGAGACCGATTCCCACCAGTCCTTTTCCTCCACCTGCGGTATCCCTGATTCCAAAACCAGCTCCCGATTTCCAAGGGGCACCAAAGCGCGGGGAGTGTCTTTATCGGCCAGCCGTTTAAGAGTGGGGAGATCCAGGTGATCGTAGTGGTTGTGCGATATCAGAATCATATCGATTTGAGGCAGGTCATCGAAGCGCAGGCCGGGGGGCTGGTGACGTTTTGGTCCGACCCAGGAAACCGGGCTGCAGCGTTTGGACCAGATGGGATCGGTTAGGATATTGACCCCGTCCATTTGAATCAAAAAAGAGGCATGGCCAATGGTCGTAACCCTGATCGACCCGTCAGGTACCCGAACCGTTGGGGCAGGCCCGGGCGCGATCTCCTCCCGTTTCGGCCATTCGGGGCGTTCATTGCTGAAAACCCAGCGCCAGAGATACCAAAAAACACCCCGATTGGAGGCATTGCTGTGGTTTTCACCCGCAGGATCGGCTACCCAGGGATTGAAGAAAAGTTTCCCGTCAAAATGGTCGGAGATCGGGAAGGGTTTCCCTGGTGACTTCTCCGGCTCCGTCCCTAAAACATTAATGGCCATAATGGCCATCAGGGCTACAGTAAACAGGGTTAAGCCCAGGCTGAGGCTTTTTCTATGTGGATGCTTCACGTTTTTCTCCTTGACTACGTTGTTAAATTACGAATAGAATTCTACGCAAATTGGATAGAATTTATTTTAAAAACGGAATTTACCCGGACCGAATGCAGTATTTTCGGAATTCCATTTTGATTCTGGCTGGTCCGGTTAGGGGTATTTTATTATCTTTTTTCTCTATTGTAAATGGCTTTCGAAATCGGAAAAATCATAAGGACGTTGTCCATAAGGAGTAAATATGGAAGTCAAGACCTATCCTGAGTACAGCCTGAATTACCCCCTGCTTTTAACCACTTTCATGAAGCGGCCGGTTAATCTCTATCCCGACCGGATCGGTGTCGTCTATAGAAATCCGGAAACCAAGACCTATTCCCGCTTCACCTGGGGGCAGTGGTATGAACGCACCTGTCGGCTGGCCAATGTCCTCCGATCCCTGGGGGCTGTACCGGGCCGGCCCGATCAACCAGGGGAACGGGTGGCCACCATGGCCCTTAATCATCATCGTCATCTCGAGCTCTATTATGCGGTGTCCTGTTCGGGGGCGGTCCTTCACCCCATCAACATCCGCCTCTCCCTGGAGCATATCATCCATACCATCAATCACGCCCAGGATAAGATCCTCTTCTTTGACGATGAGCTATTGCCTATGGTTGAAGGTATCTACGACCGGATCAAAGATACGGTAAAAACCTTCGTCTACCTTTCAGATACTTCAGGCCAACCCAATACCAGAATCGCCGATCTGATGGTTTATGAAGACCTGCTTTCCGGACAGCTTCCCGAATTCGACTGGCCCCTGCTTCATGAAGACACCTATGCCACCTTATGTTATACCACCGGCACCACAGGACTCCCCAAAGGAGTCATGTTTTCTCACCGGGCATTATACCTCCAGTCCCTTCATAAACTGGCCCGGGATTACCTCAACAATGATCCGGCCCTGGTTAAACTGGGAGAAAGCGAGGTAGTCCTTCTCAACACCCCCCTCTATCACATCCATGGCTGGGGGTATCCCTATCAATATCTTTTTTCGGCCAACAAACTGGTTTTTCCCGGAAAATTCACGGCCGAGGGGTTCTGCGACCTGGTTCAGACTGAAAAAGTGACCTTGTCCAATCTGGTGCCCACCAGTCTGACCATGCTGATCGAATATCCGAATTTGAAAAAGTATGACCTGAGCAGTTTAAAAAATATCGGCGTCGGCGGGGCGGCCCTGCCCCTGGGCCTGAAGACCAAGGCCGAAGAACTGATACCGGGCTTTACCGCCACCTCGGCTTACGGCATGACCGAAACCGCTCCATCCCTGGTGGGGGCCTTCATCAAACTGAATCTGGCCGACCGGCCCAAAGAGGAACTGGACCGGGTCAGGGTCAAAACCGGGATCCCCTTGCCCGGTATCGAAGTCGAAGTGGTTGACGACCAGGGCCGAACGGTGCCCCGGGATGACGCCACCATCGGTCATATTGCCATCCGCGGGCCCTGGGTCATGAAGGAGTATTTTAAGGACCCGGAAAAAACGGCTGCGGTCTGGCGTGACGGTTGGTTTTACACCGGGGATGTGGCCAAGGTCGATACCGAGGGCTACCTGACCATAGCCGACCGGGTCTCAGACATGATCCGCAGCGGGGCCGAAATGGTTCCCACGGTTTTGCTGGAGAATCTGGCCGCCTCGGCCGAATTCATCCTCGAGGCCACTTTTGTCGGCGTCCACGATGACAAATGGGGTCAAAGGCCCATGGCCATCGTTACCCTGGTAGCCGGTTCGGAAAAAACCGAAGCGGACATTTTGGACTACCTGGAAAGAGAAGGGGTGGAAAAAGGCAAAATCGCCCGCTGGATGCTCCCGGATTATATCCTGATCACCAATGATATCCCCAAGACCAGTGTCGGGAAATTCAATAAGCTTTATATCAAAGAAAATATGCCGTCCTATCTGGCCAGGGCTAAAAAGATACGATAAAGGAAACTATCATTTTTTTCTTTCCCATAGAATATTGACGATCACCCAGCGGCCGTTTATTCTGGCCAGGTGCATAAAATCGGTCCAGGCCGCCGTCTCCAGTTTGACACTGGCCATACCCCCCTGGAGGTCCAGGAGGGTAATCTCTTTTTTTTGATTATCCACGGGAGTCGTTTTACCGTCTCCCGAACCCCAGCGTTCGATTAATCTTTCGGCGCTCATGGGATCCAAGGTTTCCTGGCCCGATTCCTTATCGAAACGAACGATCCGCTTGGCCAGATCCGGATGGAGGCTTTGGGCCCCCCGGTCCGGATCCCCCTGATACCAGGCCTCGATGTAATCCAATACGGTTTGTCTGACGGCTTTCCTGTCCTCTCCGGTTTTTTCAGTTTTTGCATATTTCGGATTAGTCATTGTTCTTCTCCCAAATTAGCTTGATGTTAGGCGGTTTAACATCTAATTATTTGGTAGGTAAGGGGTATGGACCTTTCCTGGAGGAAGTGCTTGCGCAGCAGCTCGGCCAGCTCCAGGCGGAATCATTCCACTTTTCTTCATCTCAAATATTTTTTCAATTTTAAATAGAAGTTCTCGTGGCTGCCGATAAGATATAAATTTAAAATACTTCCTTTCTTCTCATAGGATAATAAATACAATTGTTGGTTGTATTTGAACTTTAATACCCTTATCCCTTTTAAATCCCCCTTTTTTAATTCTCCTATCTCAGGGTTTTCCATGATAGATTTAATTTTTTGGTCTATTTCTATTTGTAACCTGGAAGGTGACCGTTTTTTAAATTTCAAAACTTGGTTGGAAGCAATAACGTTGATCATTTAATAATCCCGAAGGGATATTCCTTTCCCAGTCCTGCCTCAATTTCCGCCTTGGCCTGGAGGGTTTCCTTAATAAATGAATAAGGCAAATCGGAATTCTCTTCACAAATAATGGCGTCATGGATGTATTTATTAATTTGTTCTGATACCGATCGGTGTTCCAATTTGGCCTTTAGGCGTACCTTTTTTTCAATGGTCTCCGGTAATCGTACCGTTAATACCCTCATCTAAATTCCTCCGTATTTATTTGTATTCATTTTAAATACAATAGTATCATTCTTTTTTTTTGTCAATTACGAAAAAGTGAAGAGGTAAAGATAAAAATCTCTGGCCAATTCTTAGGCCTTGAGGATCTCTTTGTGCCTAAGGGCTCGCTCCAGCGATGGCTGCATTTTCATATCCCGGAACTCGGGGATGACGAAGTCCAGATGGGCGATGGCCTCGCTACGTTTCTGGGGATATTGTTCCATGAGCAGCTCGGCCAATTGGAGCCGACTCAAGGCTAACTCCGGCAGGAACGCATCTCAGTGCAAACCCGGATGGCCTCATGATAATGGTTACGGGCCTCCCCACGCCGACCCAATAGGGCCGCCACCCAGTCCAGAAGGCGGGGGAAGCAGGTGGGGAGATAAATAACCATGGTACAATCAATACATGGACTAACCTTGCCCAGCAAATTCGGTTTGACCCGG
>JBFMBU010000312.1:0-27673 GCA_040755035.1 Thermodesulfobacteriota bacterium | reverse complement strand
TATGTCCTGAATGGAGAAAATGCACAGGTCATGGATGGCTATGGGGCCGATGCCATCATCGTCTCGGCCCGAACCTCGGGCGCGGAAGGCGATAGGGAGGGCATCACCCTCTTCCTGATTCCCAAAGATACGCCGGGTCTGACCGTTACCCGCCAGTGGCGTTTGGATTCCCGCAATATCGCCCAGGTAACTTTAAAAGACGTGCCGGCCCCGGAGGCCCAGGTTGTCGGGGCGGTTGGCCAGGGAGTGGAATTGCTTAAAACCGTCATCGATATGGCCACGGTGGCCCTCTGCGGGGAGATGCTGGGGGGGATGGGTTTTGCCTTTGATCGTACCTTGGGATATTTAAAGGAAAGAGTGCAGTTTGATGTGGTCATCGGAACTTTCCAGGCCCTGAAACATCGAGCGGCCAGGATGTTCATGGAGAGCGAGCTTTCCCGTTCAGTGGTTATGGCTGCGGCCCGCGCCCTGGACGAAAACGCACCCAACAAGGAAATCCTGGTCTCCACAGCCAAGGCACGCTGTTCCGACGCTTACATCCTGATTACCAACGAGGCGGTGCAGATGCTGGGCGGTATCGGTATGACCGATGAAGAAGACACCGGGTTCTATATGAAACGGGCCCGGGCGGCGGAGATGACTTTCGGAGACGCCGCTTATCATCGGGATCGCTTCGCCACCCTGAAAGGATATTAAAATAATTTCAAAAACCCGCGCTCCCCGTTGTCATGAAGAATGCAGGGGAGCGTGGGGTGTTGTTTATGGGTCTGAGGAAACTCATCAGACCTTTTTGGTTCTTTCCGTCGATTCCGGGTTTGCTCCTGTCCTCTTATCCGGCTTAACCTTCCGAAAACGAGGAACGCTATGGAGAAGGCAAAACCAACCCCCACTTCTTTCTTCAAGTCTTTGAAGCCTTAACCATTTAATTTGTCAATAAATTCATTGACATCATGATTAATCCCTGATAAAATTTTATGATGAAGGACATAAAGTTAAATTTTGAAAAAGGCCAAGGTCTGATTCCAGCCATCGCCCAGGACTTCCAAACCGGACAGGTACTGATGATGGCCTTTATGAACCGGGAAGCCTGGGAGAAAACCCTGGAAACCGGAAAAGCCCATTATTGGAGTCGCTCACGCGACGAGTTATGGTTCAAAGGCGGGACCTCCGGCCATGTGCAGGTGGTAAAAGAAGTTTTTATCGATTGTGACGGTGACACCCTGTTGCTGAAGGTGGAACAGGTGGGCGGCGGGGCCTGTCATACGGGATATAGGAGTTGTTTTTTCCAAAAGGTCAAGGAGGATGGGACCGTTGAAATCTGCGGGAAACCGGTCTTTGATCCCGAGGAGGTCTATAAAAAGTGACTATTTTAAAACTGGGCATTCCCAAAGGCAGCCTGCAGGAAGCTACGGTCAGTCTATTTCGAAAATCGGGCTGGAAGATAGAACTGAACAGCCGGAATTATTTCCCCGAGATTGACGACAAGGAGATTCATTGCTCCATCTGTCGTGCTCAAGAAATGTCCCGTTACGTAGAGAGCGGGACGATTGATGTGGGCATCACCGGTCGGGACTGGGTCCTGGAAAACAATTCCAAAGTGAAAACCGTGGCAGATCTGATTTATTCCAAGGTCAGCCTGAGGCCGGCCCGCTGGGTCCTGGCCGTGGCCAATGACTCCAAGTATAAAAAAATCGAAGACCTGGCCGGAAAAAAGATCGCCACCGAATTGGTCAATTTCACCCGCCGGTATTTCGCCGAAAAAGGGATAGCGGTGCAGGTGGAGTTTTCCTGGGGGGCCACCGAGGGAAAGATCATCTCCGGACTGGCCGATGCCATTGTTGAAGTGACAGAAACCGGCAGCACCATCCGGGCCAACGGGCTGAAAATCATTGAAGAGTTAATGCAGTCCAATACCCAGATTATCGCCAACCGGGAGTGCTGGAAAGACCCCTGGAAAAAGGAGAAGATCAAGCAGATTGTTTTACTGCTGCAAGGGGCCTTGAAGGCCGAAAAACTGGTAGGCCTGAAGATGAATGTACCGAACCCTAAACTAAAAGATGTGGTCGATATCCTTCCCAGCCTCAACGCCCCGACCATCGCCCATCTTTATGGCAGCGACTGGTTGTCGGTGGAGACTGTGGTCGAAGAATCCCAGGTTCGGGAATTGATCCCTCTCCTGATGCGGAAAGGGGCTGAGGGGATTATTGAATACCCGTTGAATAAGGTAATATAACATGATAAAAAAGTAGAGTGTTCGGCGAAATAGGATTAAAAAAAGATTCCATTAAAATCATTGAAAGGGAAATAGTCCATGAAAATAAAAGACGATTGTGGATTAAGAAGTCGCTGTCTTCCCGGGTTTTACGCCGAACGCCGAACGCCGAACGCCAAGCGGAAGGCTATGGGGTTCTTTCTCTTGCTGTTGCTGGCCTTCCTCACGGCTTGCGCCTCGACCATGAAACAGAAGGAAGACGCCTTATCCCATATGCGGGTCGGTGAATCCATGCTCAGGGAAGGCCGTCCCACACAAGCCCTGGCGGAACTGATTCAGGCCAATGATCTGGATCCAAGCAATCCCTTGATCCGCAATATCTTAGGGGTGGCTTACTTGGAAAAGAATATGGTCCGTCAGGCCATTTTTCAATTTGAAAAGGCCCTTTATCTTGACCCGAATTACGCCGAAGCCCAAAACAATTTAGGCACCGCCCTGCTTCGGGAAGGAAGGGTAAAAGAGGCCATCACCTCTTTTAATAAGACCTTGGAGAACCCAACCTATCCTACGCCTCACTATGTTATGTTCAATCTGGGCCAGGCCCATACCGCCCTGAAGGATTTCGAAAAGGCCCGGGAATATTACTTGGAAGCCGTAAAGATCTCCCCCAACTACAGCCTGGCCTATCATGGATTGGGTCTGGCCTGGAAGGCCACGGGCCAGATGGAAGAAGCAGGAGAAGCCTTGAAAAAAGCCATTGAAAACGCCCCGAAATTTGCCCAGGCCCATTTCGATCTGGGTGAGGTCCTTCTGGCTTTGAATCAAGCCTCTTTAGCCCGATTGGCCTTTCAGGAAGTTGTCAGCCTGGTTCCCGAAAGTGAACTGGGAAAGCGGGCCCGGGAAAAAATGAAAGAAATAAAATGAAAGAAGGGGGGGTGGAACAAACCGCGGTCTCAAGGCGTGTCCGGGAAATAACCCCTTTTATCGCCATGGATGTGATGGAGACCGCTCAAGCTATGGAGCGGGCCGGGGAAAGGATCATCCATTTGGAGGTGGGAGAGCCGGATTTTGACACCCCGGAGTGCATAAAAGAAGCCGCCCTCCGGGCCTTGGGAGAAGGTAAAACCCATTACACTGACAGCCGTGGTCTATTTGAGCTACGCCAGGCGATCAGTGAATATTATCTGCGCCGATATGGGGTTGCGGTCTCTCCCGACCAGATTTTAATCACCTCCGGCACCTCTCCGGCCATGTTTATGGTTTTTTCCGCCCTCCTGGAAGCGGGAGAGGAAATCATCATTTCCGATCCTCATTACGCCTGTTATCCCAATTTTATCCGCTTTGCCCAAGGCAACCCGATTAAAATTCGGGTTTATGAGGAAGATGGATTCCAATACCATCCTGAGGAGATCAGATCCAGGATAACCCCCCAGACCAAGGGTATTGTCATTAACTCTCCCTCCAATCCTACCGGGACCCTTTTAGGGGAAGAGCGGATAGGGGAAATCTCTGATTTTGATCCCTATATTATTTCCGACGAAGTGTATCATGGTTTGGTTTATGAGGGGCGGGAGCACTCCATCCTGGAATTCACCCCCCGCGCCTTTGTCTTGAACGGTTTTTCCAAACTTTACGCCATGACCGGCTGGCGTTTGGGATATTTGATCGCCCCCCAGTCCTTCATGCGCTCTCTGCAAAAGATCCACCAGAATTTTTTTATTTCCGCCAATTCCGTAGCCCAGTGGGCCGGTATCGCCGCCTTAACCCAGGCCGAGGAAGAGGTTAAGCGGATGAGGCGGTTGTACGACGAACGCCGCAAGTTAATGATCTCCCGCCTCAAGGATATGGGGTTCGGCCTTAAAGTGGAACCCACCGGGGCTTTTTATGTATTAGCCAATGCCCGGAAGTTTCACGCCGACTCCTATCGGCTGGCCTTTGATATCTTGAAAAAGGCCAGGGTCGGAGTGACTCCGGGGATCGATTTCGGAGAAGGAGCGGAGGGATACCTTCGTTTCACCTATGCCAATTCCCTGGAAAGAATAGAAGAGGGGATGGTAAGACTGCGGGAATATTTAGAGCGTCAGGAATATAAATCCATCCAATGATTATCCGTTCGGCCGAATTCATTACCAGCGCGCTTAAGCCCGTTCATTTTCCCAAAACGGATTTCCCGGAAATTGCCTTTGCCGGTCGCTCCAATGTCGGAAAATCCTCCCTGATCAATACCCTTCTAAAAAGAAGGACCCTGGTCCGGACCAGCCGTCATCCCGGCCAAACACGGACCTTGAATTTTTTTTTGATCAATGATAAATTTATGCTTGTCGATTTACCGGGATACGGCTTCTCCCGAGCACCCAAGGAGGTCATCCGAACGTATCAGGAAGCCATTATCCAATATATAAAAAACAGGAGATCTTTAGTCCTGCTGGTGCTGCTCTTGGATATTCGACGGATCCCCAGCAAGGAGGACAGGGCCTTTTATCAATTGCTTCAGTCCTCTGCCCTGGAAACCCGGATGGTTTTAACCAAATCGGATACTCTGGGACAGGGGGCCTGGAAAAAAACCTGGGGTCTTATCGGCAAGGCCCTGCCGCCACCTTTACCCGAACCGATTTATTTTTCGGCCAAAACCGGCCGAGGTCGGGATCGGTTATGGAATGAAATCGAAAAAAAAATACCCTTCGCTTTCCAATAAAAGAAAAAGGAGCTGACATGAAATCAAAAAAGAAATCCCTTGTTATCAGCGGAATCATCGCCTTGTATTTTCTACTGAACACCCTTTCGGTTTTGGCCGCCCCGCCGGACAACTATACCTGCAAATTGTCTTTCATGGGCATGGCCATGCCCATGGCTAAAATGGGAAATAAAACCCGTGTCGACAGCGTCATGTTCGCCGACCTGGTGACCGTCACCTTAATGGATCAAAACAAGACCATCAATATGAACACCAAGAACAAGACCTATTTTGAGCATGCCCTTCAGGAAAGGATGCCCTCCATTTATAATCCCAAGACGGTCATCGAAAAAAAGAAAATAGGACAGGAAACTATCGACGGGCATCCCTGCCTTAAGTACAGCGCCGTTTTCTATTCCAAAGATAAACCCCAGGAAAAATTCTCCGCTATCCTCTGGGAGGCGCAGGATTTGGGGGGGCTTCCGATAAAAAGTGAAGTGACCATCCCGGCGGAAAAAAGAAGGGAAGGGGGGCCGGATAAATTTGTATCGGAAATGAAGGAGATCAAGGTCGGCGCCGCCAAACCCTCCCTGTTCGAGGTCCCCAAAGACTACAAGAAAGTGGCCAGTATGCAGGAAGTGATGGGCATGGGCCAAGGGAATATGGGGGAAATGATGAAACAGATGCAGAAAAAAGGAAAGCAATAACGCAGGGCGTTTTTCGATACCGTGCGCTTCCTTAGATACCATCGGTTTTTTTTCCTGTTTTTTATCGGCCCGTTATTGCTGTTGACCGCCTGCGGCAGCGGCAAGGAGGCGATGAAGTCGATCGTCGGCCCCAAAGCCGTTCCGGTTTATGAAGATGGAAAAACCTGGCGTGGCGGGATAATGGGAGGGGCATGGGGCCCGCCCCTGGAGGGAAAGATAACCGGCATTGCCACGCGAGCCCGGAAAGAAGCGCTACGCGAGAATTTCCCAGTCGCCTATATCAGTCTGGATGGGTTTCAACGGGTGGAAGTGTATCCCCAGGGAAAGGAGAGACCGGGAAAGTGCCGGGAGGTCAAGGAACAGATTTTTCAGGACGTAAAACAAATAAGGGAAGAAATTAAGGAAGAGTGTCCATAACCATAAAAAAGGGGTGCCGGGTGAAGAAGGTTCCACACCCGGCACCCGGCAAATATTTTTTATAATGACTCCAAGAGCAATTCAGTAAGGTCTTTGACCACCAGCTGATCTTCTTTGCCTGTGCCTTTGCGACTGTCTTCAAAGAGACTGACGCAATAGGGACAGGCCGTGGCAAAAACTTCCGCTCCTTTCTCGGCGGCTTCGACCATCTTTTTGTCTGAGAAACGTTGTTCCGGATGGGTTTCCATCCACAACCTTCCTCCCCCTCCCCCGCAGCAGAGGCTGAAATCCTTGTTTTGGGCGAATTCCAAAAGGTCGGTTTCAGGAATGGACCGAATCAACTCCCGGGGCAGGTCAAAAACATCATTGTGCCGGCCCAGATAGCAGGGATCATGATAGATGACCTTTTTAGCCAGCGGTTTTTCGGGTTTAAGCTTTCCCTCTTTTACCAGTTGAGCCAATAGCTGTGTGTAATGCTGGACCTCGAAATCAGCTCCGAATTCCGGGTAATCTTTGGTGAAGGTGGTAAAACAATGGGGGGAAGTGGTGATGATTTTCTTGACCCCTTTCTCTTTATAGAGGGCGATATTCTGTTCAGCCAGTTTTGAGAAAAGGCCCTCATCCCCGATTTTACGCACCGATTCCCCGCAGCAGGCCTCTTCATTTCCTATGATCCCGAAGCTGACTCCGGCTTTTTTCAATAATTCCACTATGGACTTGGCAATTTTCTGGCTCCGGGACTCGTAGGCCGAGGTGCAGCAGACAAAGAGGAAATACTCGGTATCGGGGCCAAAGACGGGGACATCCAGCCCCTGGGTCCAATGGGTCCTCTTGCCCTTGTCCTCCGCCCAGGGATTGCCGTTGCTGTGTACACTGCCCAGAATAGGCCGCAACCCCTGGGGAATAGCCCCGGTCTCGGCGATCATACCGCGCATGGAGCGGATGACATCGATTATTTTTACCTGGCGGGGGCAGTTTCGGACACAGAGGTTGCAGGTGGTGCAGGCAAAAAGGATATCATCCGATTCATAGCCCTCCATGCCCAATTGACCCATGCGGATCAGTTTCCGAACTACAAAAGGGGACCCTTCCACCGCTCGTCCCCAGGGACAAAGTCCGGCGCAAAGTCCGCATTGCATACACTGATTCAAAGTATCGCCACCCATGGCCACGATAGCCTGGTTGACTTCGATAAAGGGGGTTACCGACATAAACAAATACTCCTTTCTTTGTTCTGAATATGACCTATACCGTCACCTTAGCCCGGAAGTACGGGGTGACGGGGAATGTTCTGCCAGATTCTTAAGGTAGACTCAGGGTAACATACTACCGGCAGAGGGTCCTGCTCAGGAGGCATCAACCGCTTCGATTCTTAAGCCGCCGAATCATAAAAATTTTTTGTAAAAAGGTCAAGGAGAAAAAAGCAGACGCAATGGATTTTACAGGAGGTTTTTTTAGGAAGAGAGAGGTCGGCAGAAAGGTCTCTCTCTTCCTTATTCGGGAAACGTTATTCCAGTTCAATGGCCTTTTTGGTTTTTTCTCTTCTTTTATATTCCTTTTCCGAATAGGCCGCCAGGCAGGGATCCTCCTTCCCTTTGGTCAGTGAGCATTCCAGGTATTCGCTGATTTCAATGATACAGGCCCGAATCGCCTTTCCGGTCGGGGTTTTCTCGTATTTCCCAAAGCTCCCTGAGGCAAACCCGATACTGGCACCCATACGCACACCTGTTGCCTCCGAGGTGGCCTCAACGGTCCGATTGTCTACAATTTCTCCGGTTTCGGTATCGATGACTTTTAGGTCAACCGCCATATAGGCCTTGTCCTTTTTCCCGCCAAAAGAGAAACCACCGACGCTGAATCCGCCACCGGTTCCCTGGGTGTTGGCTTCAAATGCGGAAACCGTTCCGGAAACCAAATATTTAGCCCCTTTAATTTTTCCCATTTTGGCCCTGGTTTTTGGATCTATTCTCCCCGAAGCGCCAAAATCCTGTTCCCCGAGAACAGCATTGATCTCTTTTCGTTCCAGGACCTGAAAGGCCTTGGTGCTGGCCAATTCCGAAGCCAGCATATCCTGCAATTCATAGCCCATACTGCCGGACCACCATCCGGCATGGGTCTGATTGGTGAAGCGCAGGACCCCGATGCGGGGTTTTTCTTGGGCCCACAAGGATGAGAGGGAGAAGACCATTAAACCCATTATGAGGAAAAAAAGCCCTTTTTTCATAAAACCTCCTAAAGTTATTAACTTTTCAGCAATAATACCATATCCTTTCTTTCCTGACAAGGGTCAATTTCACCGCCGTACCCGTTGCTGCTTTCGGTTTTTCTGACCGGATATACAAAAATAAGTTGTTATTTCATGGGCTTTAAAATTTTTTCCTCGGCCTTCATATTTTTCTTCCCAATCGCCCTTTATCTGCCTATAATACCACCACCTGTTGTGGAAAATGAAAGTTCCATCCCTACCCCTGGTAGAGAGACCAAGGAAAGAAAGCGTTCCCTATCCTCTATTAATCCATAAGCATCGTCATTACCGAAAAGGAATACAAAAATTATGACCAATCAAGCCTCTCCCTCCAATTTGACCCCCAATGCCAAGATCGTCCTTGACAAAAGATATCTTAAGAAAGACCTCAACGGACAGGTAATCGAGAAGCCGGAAGATATGTTCAGGAGGGTGGCCCAGGTGGTTGCTTCGGCAGACGCCTTCTATGGAAAAAAGGCCCGGGTTAAAAAAACCGAAGAGCTGTTCTATCAGATGATGACCCGACTGGAGTTTCTTCCCAATTCGCCGACACTTATGAACGCCGGAAGGTCCTTGGGGCAGCTTTCGGCCTGTTTCGTACTGCCGGTGGAAGATTCCATAGATAGTATATTCGAGGCCATTAAACAAACGGCCATTATTCACAAAAGCGGGGGAGGGACCGGTTTTTCCTTTTCCAAAATACGCCCGGAAAAAGATACGGTCAAATCCACCCACGGTATCTCCAGCGGCCCCATTTCTTTTATGACCGTTTTCGATGTAGCCACCGAGACCATCAAACAAGGCGGGACCCGGAGGGGTGCCAACATGGGGTTGCTGAGGGTGGACCATCCCGATATCGAAAAATTTATCGAGGCTAAACTTCAGACCGACCGACTGAACAATTTCAACTTATCCGTACTGATTCCCGACACTTTCATGGAGGCTTTGGAAAATAAAAAAGACTACGACTTGATCAATCCCCATAATGGGATGAAATCCCGATCGGTATCGGCTCAGGCTATTTTTGACAAAATCGTCGACTCTGCCTGGAGAAGCGGGGAACCGGGGGTGGTTTTTATTGACCGCATCAACCGCGACAATCCCACCCCCCATTGGGGACCTATTGAAGCCACTAATCCCTGCGGCGAGCAACCGCTTCTGGCCTATGAATCCTGTAATCTTGGCTCCATCAATTTATCCCGAATTGTTAAAAAAGGGGAGCTGGATTACAAGCGACTGAAAACCCTGGTCCATAGTGGTGTACACTTTTTGGACAACGTCATTGATGTCAATAAATACCCTTTGTCTAAGATAGAGAAAATGAGCAAGGGGAATCGAAAAATCGGCTTGGGGGTCATGGGCTTTGCCGATATGTTGATCCAAATGGGGGTCCCCTATCACTCCCCTGAAGCAGTTGAAATAGCAGAAAAAGTAATGAGTTTTATCGAAGAAGAATCCCGCCTGGCTTCGGAAGAGCTGGCCCGGGAAAGGGGGAATTTTCCCAATTATGAAGGCAGTGTTTTTGAACTGAAACCTAAAAAGTGGAAAGGGATGCGAAATGCTACCACAACCACCATTGCCCCTACCGGGACGATAAGTATCATCGCCGGGACCTCCAGTGGCATCGAACCCCTTTTTGCCGTTTCCTATTTCCGGACGGTTTTAGACGGAACGCGCCTGATCGAAGTCAATCCCTTTTTTAAGAAAATTGCCAAGGAGATGGGGTTTAATTCAGCCAAGCTGATGGAGCAAATCGCCAATGAAGGTTCGATCCAAAATATTCCTGAAATCCCGGATGAAGTGAAAGCCATTTTTGTCACCTCCCATGATATCGGACCCGAGTGTCATATTCAGATCCAGGCTGCCTTTCAAAAATATACCGACAATGCCGTGTCCAAGACCATCAATTTCCCCAATAGTGCCGCTCCTGAGGACGTACAGAACGCCTATTTAATGGCTTATCATCAGGGTTGCAAGGGAGTGACCATTTACCGTTACGGCAGCCGGGAGACCCAGGTCTTAAACCTGGCCAGGCCGGCCGATCCTTCTAAAATCAGCCCCCGGCCCCGTCCATCCCGGACCACCGGAATTACGGAAAGAATATCCACCGGCTGCGGGAAATTGTACGTGACCATTAATTCCGATGAAAAGGGGATCTGCGAGGTTTTCGCCCAGATGGGAAAAACCGGGGGGTGCGCCTCCTCGCAAATAGAAGCCACCGGTCGTCTGATTTCCCTGGCCCTTCGTTCCGGGGTGACGCTTCCGGCCATATTAAAACAGATTTCCGGTATCCGCTGTCCCTCGCCGACCTGGGGAAACGGCCACCAGATCCTTTCCTGTCCGGACGCCATCAGCCGGGTGATCAGCAACTTTACCAAGGTTGAGGTGGAGGATGAGGAGCGCATGATGGGTTCCTGTCCCGATTGCGGGGGGCAGGTGGTGCACGAAAACGGTTGTCTGACCTGCCATTCCTGCGGTTTTTCCCGCTGCAGTTAGCAAAGTAATGATCCTGGGTGAACGCCGGCTATGGGGGAAAGGGGATCGATCTCCCCTGGTCTTTTTAAAAGCGGCATTCTCCATCGAAGAGACTACAAACGATGATTACCATCCATCTCCGGTTTCCCCATCCGGTCCTTCAATCGACAGGGGCTTGGACGGCGGTTCAATCCCCCGCCAATTTTCCCTTTGACGAAGGCCCTCCGAAACGATAGTATATCCCCTCCAAGATCCGACAGGCAGCGGTTCTACCTTATGCCCTTTTCCTATTAACCCAATACGTCCTGATTCGAGATAATGTTACGAAGGCAAAAATTCGCCGACCAGGGGGCTTTTACCGTAGGCGGGAGTATCTTCCAGAAGCTCTTCAATCTGGCTGCTTTTGTTGTCCTGACCAGGACGCTGACCGCCGGTGAAATAGGCATGATCGGCGTCAGTCTCGGATACATAGTCCTCCTCAATTATTTTGTGGTCCATCCGGAAGGGATCATGATGCGGCGAAAGCTGGAACAGCAGGACAGGGAACTCAGCGCCTTCCTTCTTTTCTGGGTCCTCCGCAGTCTGGTCATGATCGGTCTCGGGATTGCCATCGGGCTCTTTCTCTCAAAGAAAGAGCCCTTGCTCGGCCGTTTCTTTATCATCTTTGCCGTGGTTAACTGTACCAATCAGCTGGGAGATATGCTGAGCTTCACCCTGTTCATGCATTACCGCCACCGACTCGTTTTTTTTCTCCAGTCAGCTACGGGGGCTTTGCAGTTTTTTTTGATTCTGCTCCTGTTTTACTATCCCGGCCTCATCTATTATGCCTGGATCCTTCTCACCGTCTCCCTGGCAAGGGTTGCGGGTTTCTTCAGCGGGATTCGCCTTTGCCTGGGGTTCCGACCGGATTTCAGCGGTAGTTTTGCCATACTCGGAAAAAATATTTTCGGATTTTCGCTTTGGAATAACCTGAATACCGTGACGATTCAGGCCTTATTTTTTCTGGATACGGTCATCCTCTACTTCTATGCCGACCTGGATATGATCGGCGACTATACGGTTGCCCTGAAGATCGCCTTTGTCTCTTTCGAGATGGTCAGCCTCCTGGAAAAGGCTATGTGTCTTTCATTTCAGGAAATGGACGGGAGGGGGAAGGATCGGGTGATGTGGCGCTACGCCGGACTGATTTCGCTTTCCTCCTTGGCCTTGGCCGGCGGTTATGCGATTCTGGGACGTTTTGTCTTGACGCACATATTTACTGTCAGGGATATGGCCTTTGTTTACCAAGTAGGTTTGATTCTTCTTTTAACCGTAGCCGTTATCAATTCAGCTAAACCGTTACAGGCCATGATCATCACCCGTTGCGATTTACGAAAATTTTTTTTCTCAATAACCTTGCCGACCCTCTTCGTCGGTGTGGGGATGAGCCTAACCCTAACCTACTTTCTGGGGGCCATGGGGACTGCCGTCACCAAATTCCCGGTCTATGGATTTTTCCTGGCAGCCTCCTCCTGGTTCATATCGACGAAAACCGAGGAAGCAATGAGCCCCAGTGATAAACCGAGGCGGTATTTCGATCCCCCCGGTTTCTGATTTGGGGTGAAAAAGGCGGTTAAAACAAAGAAGCGCATAGTATCTCCATGAAACCCGAAAACTAAAATCAAAGCGAAAAATGAATCCACCCATTATCGACACCCATGTTCATCTGGATCAAATTCTCCATCCCGAAGAGGCTATTTTGGAAGCGCGGAAGGCCGGTGTCTCCGGACTGGTAGCCGTCGGTGTGGATATCTTTTCCAATGAAAAAATTCTGCATTTTGCCGGTCAATATCCAGGGGTCATCTTTCCAGCCATAGGGTATCATCCCTGGAATATAAGTATTTCCGGCATCAGGAGTAATCTGGATTTTATTGAAAACCACCTCAACCAGGTGGTGGCCATCGGTGAGGTGGGGCTTGATTTTAAATGCCCAACCCCCAAGGAAATTCAACTCGGGGTTTTTGAAGAGGTATTGGAAATGGCCGGGAAAGCGGATAAACCTCTTATCATCCATTCCCGCCTGGCATTTGAAGAAACTTTTGAAATGGTCCGAAAACAGGCCTTGAAAAAAGTGGTGTTCCACTGGTATAGCGGGCCCTTGAATATTTTAAAAGAACTGCTTTTGTCCGGTTATTATATTTCGGCCACGCCGGCCTTGCTTTACAGCCCCAAACACCGGGAAGCGGTTGCCGCCGCCCCCCTGAAGCAAATCCTGGTCGAAACCGACGCCCCGGAAACCTATCAGGGAGTGGTATCCGCCCCGGTACAGGTTCTACAAACCCTTGAGGAGTTATCCAAAATTAAAGGAATAGACGTAGAGGAGACGGCCATGAAGACGACTCAAAACGCCCGTGATTTCTTCGGTATCGTCTGACAGGACGATTCTCCAGTCTTTCAAAACCGTTCTGGTTGGGAAGGCCATATGGTTTCTTTTATTTCATTGCCAACGAGCAGGAGGGTCTTATGGAAAATGATGCAATCATCCTTGCCTGTCCCCGGTGTGGGGTAAAAAATCGAATTCCCGGAAACCGTCTGCAAAACAAGCCGGTCTGTGGAAAATGTGGCGCACCCCTTTCTTCCTATTCCACGCCGGGCCGTCCGGTCGAGGTAAGCGATCAAAACTTTGCCCTGGAAGTGCTTTCTTTCCCCGGACCGGTAGTCCTGGACTGCTGGGCCCCCTGGTGCGGACCCTGCCGTATGGTGGCGCCGGTTATCGATCAATTAGCCAAGGAGTATGCCGGACGGATTCGGTTTGCCAAATTGAATACCGATGAAAACCGAATAACCGCCGGACAATATTCCATCCAGAGTATCCCAACACTGCTTTTTTTCAAGGGAGGAAAACTGATAAACCGCCAGGTAGGGGCCCTGCCGAAAGGGGAGATGGAACGTTTGATAAAACCCCTACTCTGAGCGGAATAGGCCGGGAGGGACTGGCTCCCTCCCTTTTTTCCCGTAGCCTGTTTCCGGCACTGGTGAAGGCCTTCTTCTGATTTAGTTAATTAATTTGCCCGGCAAAGAAGCTTCCAGGTTTGGTGTGGACAATCTCCAGAAAAGACCCCCTTGATCCTCTTATGTCTATATTATTTTGAGACCATTAATAAGTTTTGGATCTTTGATCGAGTATCTTCCTTCAGAAAAGTCCATAGCCCCAGCTCTTTCAGGGTTTCGATTTTTGGGATACCGAACGCATTCCAACCCCTTTCCTGATAATAGACCTGGATCAGGTTGCCTAATTGCTCTTTTCTGAAACGCATCAAGGCCTCCCGCCTTTCCGAAACGGTTATGGCCTTTATTTCCGGAAGAGACTTTCCCAGGAACCGGCCCAATTCCTCATCATTGTATTCCGTTTCCGCTTCATAGATCGGATTATCAGTGGGTCCGATAGCCCGGTCGGGTATCCAGTCCTGCTCCCCGGTCTTGACGCCGAAAGCCAGGACGTTCATGAGCCGCTGAAGGTTGATGTCCCGGTCGGTTTGTGCAAAAATCTGTTCCCAGGTCATTTTCGTTCCCAGCATACCGTTGTAGAAATCGGCATAGATCTCCTGCGAGGCCGGATTGATGTATTTATCCCCCTCCCGGGTTTTTTCCGATTCGGGGTTGAAAACATCAACCCAGGGGAGCTTGCACAAGCCGAGGTTGTCATTTCCCAGCCGGACCCGGGGATAGGTCATCAGGGCCTTGGCCTTGGCCTCAAAGGTGGGAAAGGCCCCCAGTAAATCCACCTTGATCAACCAGGCAGCGGCATGATGGGCGCCGATATCGCTGGCCGCGGCATAGGATCCCTGCATGGATAAAGAACGATGGGTGCGGTATAAAGAGAAGGGGAGCCCTTTGCTGTGCATGGCAAAGCGTTCCAGTTCCCGTATCGGCGCGGGATTTCCGCTCCTCTGGCTGAATTTTTCGGCCACCCAACGAATCATTTCAACCATGCCCTTGCCGGCCGCCCGAGCCAGTTCATTTTCCTGGCGGGCAATTTGGTGGATAAAGGATAAAGCTGCTTTTTCATCGCCCCAGGACAATGTGATGCCTCCGGTATCCTCTTCCGTTAAATAGCCCCTTTGAAAGCACTCCATGATAAAGGCCATAATGACGGCCACGGTAATCGTATCTATTCCGTAATTGTCGCAATGCCAGTTGGCCTCCATGATAAATTCCGGGTTCCACATGCCCAGATTTGACCCGAAACCGGCGGCGGTCTCATATTCCGGCCCATCGACCCAGACCTGTCCTTTCTTGGATCCGGTGGTCAGGGTCACACATCCTCCTTTGGTGCAGCGCAGATTGCAGCCGGGGAAACAGCCGTCTACCCCTCGATGTTCGAAAAGACGTTCGGCAAACATGGAGCCGCAAATTTTACCGGCCTGAGGATCCGAGCCGTATTGATAGTTTTTTACCGGCAGGGATTGATAGGTATCCTGGTTCATGAAAGAGATCAGTCCGGCCGATCCCTTACGGGACATCTGCAAGGAATGGGGGTCCACTTCTCTGACCACATTATGCAGCCGGATGCCGGCTTTTTTTACCTGCTCCCAATCATGAGCGCCGTAAGGATTTTCTCCTTTGGGATACTCGGCCAGAACAACAACGGCCCTGAGCTGTTTATCCATCATCACTGAACCAAGACCGGTTCGGCCGGCCTGCTTGGTTCGAAAAAGTCCCCGATTACCATTCAGGGGTTTGGTGGGATCAAAGTAATGACTGTTGATGCAGCCATAGGTGGTGTTGGCGGCACCGATACCGCTGGAAATGAAAACGATCTCCTTTTTATCATATCCTTCTTTGGTAAAACGATCGATCAATTTTTTTTCCAGTTCAAAAACCTGGTTATCCACCGGAGCCGGGGCAAAATATATTTCTTTTTTAAAACCGTCAATAACCAGCATCATCTGGTCCGAGGCCTTGCCGATTATCTCCAAAGCATCAAAGCCGGCATATTTGAGATAAGCACCAAAATGACCACCGAAATTGGATAGACCGGGGATATGGGTGATGGGAGAGAGGGAAACGGCCATACACTTGCTGGTGCCGGGGAACTGAGGGATTCCACCCAGGGGACCCGGAGAAAAAATAAGGGGATTTTCAGGGTCAAAGGCGGAAACCTGATCGTTTAAACGGCGGTAAAGGAAATAGAGCCCCAGACCACGGCCGCCTATAAAAAAGTCCCTCACGGAGGGATCCAGCTTTTCTATGCGGATAGTCCGGGTGGTCAAATCCACCGTCAGGGTTTGATCGGCATATCCGTGTTGAAGAGGGTTTTTTCTGTAAGACAGCATATTGTATTCAATACTCCTTTTGCTTTTTTCCTATTGGTTGGAGGAAGTATAGATAGAGCGCCCGGAGGAGTCAAGGATAAAGTAAGAATGTCAAATACAGACTTAAAGTCCCAGGGGCTGGAAAAAAAGCGCTTCAAAGCGATGTGAGAATTCTTCCGCTCGGCCGGGAAGAAAGAGACCTGAAAGCTCAATAATCTTTTGCGCCGATTGCATCATCCTTTCTCTTCCCAGCTTCCGGACGGCATCCATTTCCTCCCAATTTCCCTTAGAACGAAACTGCCTGATGGCGGGGACCATTTCCGGAAATAAGGCCCTTCGGAGACCCCGCATATTGGAGAGGTAAAACCCGAGGGCACCGGTTTTTTCCCCCCTAATGATAAACGACAGGGTCCCCCGGGGGTGGGTGTCCGCCAAAAGGTCCTTTAGGGTCCTTAGATATAATTCAATCCGGCTGAAGGGGAAGAGGCCCAGTGTTGATCTCCATAGTTTTTTGGGGAAAGTACGGTCCAAGGCCTCTCCCAACTCATGATGGAGGATCGTTTCCATTTCCGATAAAACTACGGCTTCCATCTGATCATCCGGGGGCTGGTCAGGAGACCAGCCATATCCGGCCAGGGCCATCTCGGTCCCTTCGCGTTCTAATTGTTCGGTTTCCTGGATTTTTGCCCAGAGAAGAAACCTGAGGGGATCGAGGCGGATGATAATGGTCCGGCCTTGTCGTAAGCCCGGAGAGAGGGAAAGGTCACAGGCCAGGTCCCGATCCAGAATAATAATCCGGTAGCCGAAAGCCTGACGCTCCTCCTTGAGGGTTCCCAGAAAAAACGTGGGTTTTAGACCCCGACCGTACCCCGCTCCGTAGTAAAGTCCGAAGGGGAGCAGGAGCTTATTCAGCGGTTGGTTGTTTAAAGGGAGGTAAGAGCGGCCCTTTATCCGCAAGGGTTCAAAAGGAGTATCGTAAGATTCCAACCAGAGCTCTTCTTGGCCGTCAATCCATTGAAGAAGGTCCTCTCTATCGGTCGGATGCCAGGGCGGAAGGTTTTTCTCCCAATGATAACGGTCCTTCAGTCGCAGGAACAGACCGCAAACAGAGAAAAGTCCGCTGTGTTGGGCATTGGAAATATGGCAGTTGTTTTGGATGACCGGCATAAGATTTTCAAGCAGACTGTCGCGGTTGATTGCGTTTTCATTTGCTATATTTTCGGGGGCGACCATCGATCTGTCTCCGGTTGGGTAAAATGAGGCCTTGCCTTAACCACTACACATAAAGATAATTATTTTAAACCGGTTTAGCAAGAAAGAAAAAGCCCGATGTTTTTCAGGGGAAAGGTAAAGGCATTTTTTTCATTTGACAAAAAACCCCTTATCGAGTATTTTTAAAATTTGAGCGGGAATAACTCAGTGGTAGAGTGCAACCTTGCCAAGGTTGAAGTCGCGGGTTCAAATCCCGTTTCCCGCTCCAAAAAAGCAGTCCTTTCTATACTATTGGGCGGCATAGCCAAGTGGCTAAGGCAGCGGTCTGCAAAACCGTTATTCACCGGTTCGAATCCGGTTGCCGCCTCCAATTTTGGGCTTTTTTCAACCTTCCTCGCTTATCATGAAATCCATAAAATGGTTTATTATCCTTTCGTTGTTCATTTTTTCTCCCCCCCTATCCTGGGGACAGGACCTGCCCCTTTCGGGAACGACGGGATGGCGCTCGTTGGCACCGGGGCTTTCCTGGTTGCGCTGGGTGGTACGAGAGGAGCGGCTGGCTCCCAATACCCTGGCTATCCTTCGTATTGATCCGGAAATATGGGCCTTCCGGGTCTTTTATAATTTGGAACCCAAAACCCTGAAGGAGTGGCAGCAGAGCACGAAGGCCGTTGTGGTCTGTAACGGGGGGTTTTATCGGGAGAATTTTCAGCCGGCGGGTAGGATACTGGTCAACGGGACTTCCCTGGGACCTACCCGGAACCGTTACATGAAAGGGATGTTTTTAGCCGAACCCAGAAAGGGCCTGGATCATCTCCCCAAGGCGACCCTGATAGATCTGAAAGAACCAAACAGCGAAGAAAAAATATCCCTTTACGAACAGGGCATCCAGTCTTTCCCTATCTTGTTGGACTCCAAAGGCCAGGTCAGGGTCAACCCCAGCAGCTTCCAGGCCAACCGAACCATCGTGGCCGAGGACCCTTCCGGATTCATTTATCTGATCATCACCGAAAAACCCTCCTTCACTTTGCACGATTTTGGGGTTTATTTGAAAAATACACCCTTTCGCTTCCGATTTGTCTTGAATTTGGACGGCGGTTATCGGACTCAACTGGCCGTAAGAATAAATTCCTTTAACTATTTTTTTGCAGGTCAGGGAGAAAATAAAGAGGTTTCCAGGCTTTTCGCGGTCGATCCGGTAAGGCTGCCTTCTGTTATCGGGATTTTTCCCCGGGGGCGCTAATGAAGCGGATCTTTATTGTCGGATATGGTAAGTTCGGGAAAAGCGCCCTTTCCCGAATCCGGCATCGATGGACAAAAGCCGAGGTCTGGCTGATTGATTCCCGACCGGAATCCCTGGTTGAGGGTGTTAATAAAAGAGGGTCCCTTATCCGAGTAGTCAGCGACGGTCCTCGATTTTTATTTGAAAATAATACCGCGATCAACGATACCGATTGGGTTATTCCGGCCTTGCCCCGTCACCTGGCCTTTGAATGGCTGCGGTTGAATATGCAAACAAAAACCGCCCCCGGGATCCTCACCCCCCCCGCAACCCTGGGGGAAGGATTGCCCTTCAGGAAGATTTTCGGAAGAAACCTATATTTGAGTTACGCTGATTTCGTTTGTCCGGATAACTGTCCGGCCCCGCCCCATTATTGTTTTAAAACAAAAAAAGTCCGTCCGATACCTCTCTGGGAAGGCCTCCGGGCGCACCAGGGGTTGAAAGGGACCTTGGCGGTACTGGAAAGCCGCCAACTCGCTCCAGGGTTGGGAGGGTTTCCTTTTAAAGATCTACGGAGTATTTTAGAAATGGCCCGGAAAACCGGTCCCCCTTTTTATCTGGCCACGGCCTGCCGCTGCCATGGAGTGGTTAACGGTCTGACCTGGCTTTAAAAATCTCGGTTTCTCTTGACTTGATTTGAGGAAGATGGTAATTTTTCAAAAGAAATTTATCCTATAGTTGGAAAGGAGCAAAGGGATGGTATCTAAAAAAGGTTGGAAATCTTGGGGATTGGCCGCGGCCATTTTGGGCCTGTCCGGACTTCTCTGGGGATGCGGCAGTGTCTTGAAGGAGCAAAAAAAGGAAACTTCAACTACCATGGTTCTTCCCCAGACCTCCGGCAAAACAATGGAACGCCCCGATGCCAGGTACTATGACTTTGAAGACATTCAAGTCCCCAATGAACTTAAACTCGACGTCAAAAAATCCAGGGTCTTTCAATCTCCCAATTATATTTCAGGGGTTCTGGTCCTGAACGGATATGTCGAAGTGGCCTCGCTGAACAATTTTTTCAAAGACGCCATGGTCAAGGACAACTGGCAGGCCAAAGGAAATTTCAAACTGCACCCCAAGACCGTGTTGCTTTTTGAAAAAAAGAATAAGCGCAGTGTTTTTATCATTGAAGAAAGCTATTTTAACACCCATGTAGAGATTTGGGTGATCCCGACCCAGGAAGGGCAATAAGGAATAAGGATTCCTGCCCCAAAGTTTTGTTGCGGGGCAAATGAAACAAAAAGCCGGGGGGTTCCCGCTTTTGAGATGGGTGGTTTTTTTATGGGGTCCATTTTGAAGGATAAGCATATTGTTTTAGGGATCAGCGGGGGTATTGCCGCCTATAAGACCGTGGAGTTGCTTCGACGTTTTACGGAAAAGGAAGCCCGGGTAGCGGTAATCATGACCCGGAATGCCCAACGTTTCATTACCCCCCTTACCTTTCAAGCCTTGACGGATGAAGGCGTATTTACTGATCTCTTCGATGCTTACCGCCCCGGGGCCATGGACCACATTCAATTGGCCTCCTGGGCCGATATGGTAGTTTTGGCCCCAGCCACGGCCAATATCCTGGCCAAAGCCGCCCACGGCTTGGCCGATGATCTCCTTTCCACCTTCCTTTTGGCCTGTCCGGGTCCAAAGCTTTTTTGCCCGGCCATGAATGTCAAAATGTTTGAAAACCCCATCCTCCAAGACAACCTGACCCGGTTAAAAAAACAGGGGCATACGATCCTGGACCCGTCATCAGGCCTGCTGGCTTGTGGACAAACCGGGGCCGGCCGTTTACCCGAAACGGAAATTATTGTGGAAACGGTTTTCCAGCTTCTTTCGCCTCAGGACCTTTTAAATGAACGGATCCTCATAACCGCCGGATGTACCTGGGAAGCCATTGATCCGGTCCGATTTATTACTAATCCGTCTACAGGAAAGATGGGATTTTCCTTGGCCCGGGCAGCCCAAAGGCGAGGAGCCGAGGTTTTTTTAATTTCCGGCCCCACCCACTTAGAGGATATCCCCGGGGTGACCGTCGTCCGCGTTACCTCGGCCCTGGAAATGGAAAAAGCAGTTCTAAAAGTTTTTCCGGAAGCCACCCTGGTGATTAAAGCCGCGGCGGTTTCCGACTACCGGCCGGAGCAGGCGGTTTCCCAAAAAATCAAAAAAAGAGGGCGGTCCTCCCTGCAATTGAATTTGATTGAAAACCCGGACATCCTCAGACGATTGGGGGAAAAGAAAAAGCGCCAGTTCCTGGTCGGTTTCGCTGCCGAAACGGAGGATCTCCTTCAAAACGCCATGCAAAAAGTAAGAGAAAAAAATCTGGACATGATCGTGGCCAACCCCATCGGAAAGCCGGAGGCCGGGTTTGGCAGCGATACCAACCAGGTGCTGTTTCTTTTTCCCGATGGAAAGAGCCGCTCTTTTCCGGTTATGTCTAAGGATGACGTAGCCGATCTTATTTTTGATACGGTCCTTTCACGAAAAAAGAAGCCATCCGGTAAACCCTGATGGAGAAAACATCCGCTCAATCCTTTTCCGGGTTTGTTTTAGATCCGCTACGGGAATTTTTTGAATACCAGAAAGAACAGGGGCGGGTTTTTTTACCAACAACGTCAAAATCAATCCTTAACCGCCGGATCCGGGAGGAGGTTGAACCTCCTTTCGGGTCCTATGACACCCTCCCGGAATTAGAGAGGGATATCGCTCGCTGCCAGCGCTGTCGGTTATTCCAGAAGCGCCGTAACACCGTACCCGGCCAGGGACCTTCCCCCTGCCGGTTGATGTTGATAGGGGAGGGGCCCGGAGGGGAGGAAGATGAACAAGGGCATCCTTTCGTCGGCCCGGCCGGACAATTGTTGACCCGGATGTTGCTGGCTATCGAGTTGAAACGGGAAGAGGTTTACGTCACCAATGTTGTCAAGTGTCGTCCCCCGGAGAATCGGGTCCCACGCGAGGATGAAATCGAGGCCTGCCGAGTTTTTCTGGACGCGGAAATTGAACTGGTCACCCCTAAACTCCTTTTAACCCTGGGCAATTGTTCCACCCAGAGCCTTTTACGTTCCCAGGGCAGGATTTCGGAGCTCAGAGGCCAAATAAGGGAAGCCTACGGTCGTCCCCTGATTGCCATGTATCATCCGGCCTATCTGCTCAGGAACCCCGGAGCCAAAAGGGAAGCCTGGGAAGATCTGAAAAAAGTAAAAAAAGAATATGATCGATTGTAAAAAAAGAGTTCGGAGTTCGGAGTTCGGAGTTCAGAGAGGCCGGTTACGGTTTTTTTTCCCCTGCCTTTCAAATGCAGGATATTTTTTTCTTAAAAGATTCTCTGCGATTCCGCAACCCGTTGGATACTTTACCCGGACCCCCAACCCTGAATTCCGAACCTCCTTTTTCTTTGCCTTGATCATTTTCTGCTCCTTCTTTTTCCCCAGCCCTTCTTCACCGGCCTCCCAACCCCCCCGGCCGGTCTACGTTATCACTATTGCCGGCTCCATCAATCCGGCGGTAGCGGAGTTTGTCAACCGGTCGATCTCCAAAGCCGAAAAGGATCAGGCCTCGGCTCTGGTTTTGCAGTTGGATACCCCCGGGGGGCTGGATACCTCCATGAGGAATATCGTCCAAGGGTTGTTGAATGCAAAAATTCCGGTTCTGGTTTTCGTCTCTCCCAGTGGGGCCCGGGCGGCTTCGGCCGGGTTGATGGTCGTACTGGCCGCTGATCTGGCGGCTATGGCACCGGGTACGAATATCGGCGCCGCTCACCCGGTGAATGTGGGCGGAAAAGACATTGAAAAAACCATGGCCCAAAAAGTGGAAAAGGACATGGTGGCCTATGTTCGCAGCATCGCCGATCAGCGCAAACGCAACGCCGATTGGGTGGAAACGGCTGTGCTGAAAAGTGAATCGATCACCGCCGAAAAGGCCCTGGAACTGAAGGTGATCGATTTGGTGGCCGATGATTTGAATAACCTCCTGGAAAAAGCCGATGGCCGAATAGTCACCACCTCTCAGCCTCCTAAGACCATCAGGACCAAAGGACTGCCGCTGATCCATCTTCAGGAAAACCTCCGCGACCGTATATTGCGGACTATAAGTGATCCCAATATCGCCTATGTTTTAATGATGCTGGGGATGATGGGCCTCTTTTTTGAACTGGCCCATCCCGGAGGCATTTTTCCCGGGGTCATCGGCGGGATTTCCCTTATACTGGCCTTTTTCGCCCTGCAGACCCTCCCGGTCAATTATGCCGGGGTGCTGCTGATTTTACTCTCCATCGTTTTCTTTATCGCCGAGGTCAAGGTGATCAGTCACGGATTGTTGACGGTGGCCGGGATTGTTTCCCTGACCCTGGGATCTTTAATGCTCTTTAAAACAACGGATGGAACCATGGCCATCTCTCTGCAAATCCTGATCAGCACGGTTTTGGTTATCTCCGCTTTTTTTGTTTTAGTTATTTCCCTGGCCATTAAGGCTCATCGGCGGAAACCCCGGACCGGGGTCCAGGGGATACTTAAAGAGGTCGGAAGGGTCTCACAGAGGATCACCCCCCAAACACCCGGCAAAATCTTTGTCCATGGCGAAATCTGGAACGCCGCCGCAGAGGAAATCCTGGAATTGGGGGATATCGCGGAAGTGGTTGGAGTGGAACATTTATTGTTGCGGGTAAAGAAAAAAATTTAAGGTTCGACACAGAAAGGAGTTCTCCATGTATACCCTGGTGGCCATTGTTGTTTTGGTGATCTTTTTTTTAAGCAGCGCTATCCGCATCTTGAACGAATACGAACGGGGAGTCATCTTTCGTTTGGGGCGGGTCTTGGGGGCCAAAGGCCCGGGCCTGATTATCCTCATCCCCATCATCGATAAGATGATCAAAGTGGATTTGCGAACGGTAACCATGGACGTCCCGGCCCAGGACGTCATCACCCGGGATAATGTCTCGGTCAAAGTCAACGCCGTGGTTTATTTCCGGGTCATGGACGCCGTAAAAGCTACGGTGGAAGTCCAACAATATCTTTATGCCACATCCCAGTTAGCCCAGACCACCTTGCGCAGTGTTTGCGGTCAGGCTGAATTAGACAAGATCCTTTCGGAAAGGGAAAAGGTGAATACGGAAATCCAAGAGATCCTGGATATGCATACCGACCCCTGGGGGATTAAAGTGGTTACCGTGGAAGTGAAACAGATCGACCTCCCCCAGGAAATGCAGCGGGCCATGGCCAAGCAGGCCGAAGCCGAACGGGAACGGAGGGCCAAGGTCATCAATGCCGAAGGGGAATTCCAGGCCGCCAGTCGAATGGCTGAGGCTGCCGCCATCATTGAAGATCATCCCATCGCCTTGCAGCTTCGGTATCTGCAGACCCTGCGGGAGGTGGCCTCGGAAAATAATTCCACCACCCTTTTCCCGATCCCGATCGATCTTTTCAAGCCCTTTCTTAAGCTTCAGGAAGCGATGGAAAATAAAAAGGGATAGAATTTAGTTTATTCTAATAGGGGAATTTACCCGGACCGAATGAAGAATTTTCGGAAGGCCGTTTTGGTTCCGGCTGGTCCGGGTTGGGTAAAAGAAAGTACGGAGGCCTCCAGAAGCCGAGGAGGCAATTTTTTATCATTTCGTTGAAAAATAATGAATCAGAGGGAAAAATAAAGGAGATTTTTTATGGGGAAAAAAGAAAAAACGGAAAAAAAAGAAAAACCTTTGGAAAAAATGACGGCCAAAGAATTGCGTGATCTGGCCTTGACCCTCCCGGAAATCAGCGGGGTCCACGGAATGAACAAAGAAGAAGTGCTTTCAGCCATAAAGAAAGCCCGGGGAATTAAAGAGGTGGCCGGAAAAAAAGGGGGCCGGTCCATGCGCCAATTAAAAGAACAGATCAAGAACCTGCGGACCGAGAAAATCGAATCCGGGGAAAACAAAGGCCGTAAATCCATAGAAAGGCTCAGACGTCGTATCAGCCGCCTGAAAAAGAAAACAAGAAAAGCAGCCTGATCGCATTTCCGGAAGGTCCGAAGCCTGACTCCTTACCCTAAGAACCCTAAGGGGGTGTGCATCGGACCTTCAGCCAGCGAGACAACCCTTATGCCAACCTTTTCCATCCCCTACGGTACGCAGTTCCTTCCGCTCCGGATCCCTGAATCCCATTGGGGGGAGATGCTCCTCCCCCGAGGCGGACACTCCCTTCCTTTTGCCGCGACCATCCAAGAAGCCGTAAATCATCCTCTGCAGTTACCCAACCTGGAAGGATTTCTTCAAGGTTGTCGGTCCCTTACGGTTGTGATAAATGACCAAACCCGGCCAACCCCCAGCGCAAAAGTCCTGGAATGTCTTTGGCCGGAGATTGCTCCCTGCCTCAAGAGAATCCTGGTGGCTACCGGAACCCATCTTCCCGCTGGGGAAGAGTCATCTCAGATGCTTTTCGGCGATCTTTGGACCAAGGTGACCGCCCTGGTCCGTTATCATGACTGTCGAAAGGAAAAGGAAATGGTCTATTTGGGGGAAACCTCCCGTGGAACCAGGGTCCTGATCAATCAGGAGATCATGATGGCCGATCGATTGCTGGTCATCGGATCCGTGGAACCCCATTATTTTTGCGGATATACCGGGGGGAGGAAAGGGATTGTCCCCGGTTTGGCGGCCTATTCCACTATCGTTGCCAATCACAGTCTGGCTTTGGACCTGGAAGCACAACCCCTTCGGTTGCAGGGCAACCCGGTACATGAAGATCTGGAGGAAGCCCTGCAACTCTTAACCATGCCGCCTGTTTTTTCCCTTATGCTGGTACAGACGGCGGAGAATGATCTTTATGCCGCTTATGGCGGCTCGTTACAACAAACCCTGTTCCCCGCAGCCCGTAAGGCCGATGAAATCTATGCCATCCCTTTTACCGAAAAAGCCGACATCCTGGTCAGCGTCGTTTTTCCGCCTCTTGATCTAGACTTATATCAATGCCAAAAGCCTATTGAGCATGGGAAAATGGCTTTGAAAGAAGATGGCATCCTGATTCTGGTCATGGCCTGTCCTCAAGGGCCGGGGCCGAAGGATTTTCAAGATCTGCTGTTGGAGACTGGAGATTCAAAAAAGGCCAGGCTTTTACTCTATCAACCCTACCAATTGGGCTTCCATAGGATTATCAGAAATATAAAATTCCTGGAGCAAGGCGGGGAGGTTTGGGGCATTACCGGAGTGGATGAAGGCCTCCTCTCCCGAACCTTCATCCGACCTATGCCCTCCCTGCAGGAGGCCGTCGATAAGGCTATATCCCTTAAAGGTAAGTCAGCCCGGGTCCATATCCTGCTCAATTCAGCCCTCGGCGTTCCAAAAAATCAGTAAACTATCGGATAATACTTAGAATATTCTATTGTTGATGGCTGATTTGTGCGCATTCTGAAATAAATATTCACGTTTCTGTAGGAGAATCCATCAACCCAATCCGCCCTTACCCCCTTCCTTTTCTTCTGTAACCACAACATATTGTATGTTTTATTCACCAGACTCCTTTCTGTTGTATTTTTTTCTTTACAAAAAGTAATTTTGGATTACAATCATACCTCGGGAAAAGCAGGAAAACCATCGTTCCTAACCGGCCAAATCCAGTGAAAATAAAAAAGGCAAAGGAAGGAAAAACTTAAAGTGAAACTTAAGAGATTAGAGCTTAATGGGTTCAAATCATTCTCGGAAAAAACTGTGGTATCATTTCCGAAAGGGATCAGCGGAGTAGTGGGGCCCAATGGTTGCGGGAAAAGCAATATCGTTGATGCCATTAAATGGGTCATGGGGGAACAGAGTCCCAAACAACTCCGGGGAAAAGGCATGGAAGATGTCATTTTCGCAGGTTCCAACGGCAAGTCCTCTGTGGGCATGGCCGAAGTTTCGCTGGTCCTGGACAATGACAACGGTTCCATTCCTAAGGAATACGCAGAGTATAGCGAGGTGGTCATTACCCGCCGTCTTTTCAGAGACGGGGAGAGCGAATACGCCATTAATAACAAGCCCTGTCGCCTAAAGGATATTTCCCTTTTATTTATGGACACCGGTGTGGGCAGCAAGGCCTATTCGGTGATCGAACAGGGACGGATCGGGGCTATTATCGACTCCAAACCCGAAGACCGCCGCCACTGGATCGAAGAGGCAGCCGGCATATCCAGATATAAAAGCCAAAAGAACGAAACCTTAAGGAAACTGGATTTGACGCAACAGAACCTCCTGCGGGTCAGCGACGTAATCGCCGAGGTCAAACGGCAGATGAATTCGCTTTATCGTCAAGCCAAGAAAGCGGAACGATTCAAAGAAATCCGAAAACAGTCCAAGGAAATTGAATTGGTCCTGCTGGTAAAAGAATATCAGACCTGGTCGGAAGAAAAAGCCCGGGAAGAAGAAAAACTCCTCAACCAGCAAACCCGGACCGGGGAACTGCGCGAAGAATGTCAATCACAGGAGGCCGCCCTGGATCATCTGCAGGGAGATCTGTCCGCCCTGGAGAAACGTCTCAAGGATAAGCAGGAGCAGTTTTACCGTCAAAAAGGAGACCTGGAAAAACAGGAAAACCTGAGGGAGCAATACGGGAATGCCTTGAGGGCTCTGGAAAAAGAGGCCCTGGATCTGGAAAAGGAACTCCAGGAAATTCGAAAATGGCTGGAGGAGAACGACTGTAAAGAAAAACAGTTGGCCGAGGAGGTCCGGACTTTTTCCCAGACCCTGGCCGAAGAAGAAACCCAGGTCCGGGAAGGGGAACATCGGGTGGAAAAGGCTAAAAAGGCCTTAACCGAATCCCAGGGAGAGGTTGAGCGGATCAAAGACCTGCTGGTGACCAAGCTGACCGAACAGACCGGGGTGAAAAACCAACGCAGCGGTTTGATTAAACAGCGGGAAGACCGTCAACGTCGCCTCGTTCGGCAGTTGGAGGAAAAAGGCCAACTCGTCTCCCGTCTGGATTTCCTGCAGACTTCTGCAGAAGAAATTCACAGTCTTCTTAACAAAGGGAAAGAAGCTTTGGAGGCAGTGAAAGAACAGAGCGAAAGCACGCGCCGACAAAAAGGCGAGCTGGACCTGACCCGGAAAAAGACGGAGGAAGAACTGCGGGACCTGGAACACCATTTTAAACAGGACCAATCTCAGATCAGGAACCTTCAGACCCTTCTGGAAAGCCGCCAAAGTTATGAAAATGGGGTCCGGGCCCTTT
>JBFMBU010000311.1:0-51264 GCA_040755035.1 Thermodesulfobacteriota bacterium | reverse complement strand
CATCCGCTGGTCCAGGGGATTGATGATGGCGCCGTCCAGCCCTTTGGTTATGGCCATGACCATAAAGGTCTGATTCAGAAACTTCCGTTCCGGAAGTCCATAAGATATATTGGACAGACCGCAAATCGTATGAACACCACTAAATGTATTCCGGATCCGTTCTATGGCCTCGATGAAGGCCAAGCCGTATTTGACATTGGCAGCCAATGGCTGTACCAGGGGGTCCACAAAGATATTCTCCATTCGAATACCGTTCCGGACAAGGCCGTTTATTAATCTGTCGGCCATCGTTAGTCGTTCATCAGCCGTTTCAGGCATCTTTTCATCGGACATACACAGGGCCACCACCTGCAAATCACTTCCGGCAAGGATGGGCAGGAGGTTCTTCCAGCGATTTTTCTCCAAAGATATGGAGTTAATCATGGGTCTGGATCCTCGATAAACCGCCAAGGTCGCTTCAATAGCTTTCGGGTCCGGGCTGTCGATACAACAGGGCTTTTGGGAAACGGCTTGGACCTGCTCAATAAGCCACTGGAGATGTTCCGCTTCCTGGTCCTGGAAAATACCGGCATTGACATCAATATAATCAGCCCCGGCCTGGTCTTGATCCTGAGCGATTTTTTGGATGGTCTGGCCGTCTCTCTCTTCAATAGCCGCAGCGATTTTCTTGCGGGATGCGTTAATTAACTCGCCTACGAGAACCATCTTTTTCTCCTTCACTCTATAAATTCTCCCAATCCGTTTTAACAGGTTACACGCTCAATTTGTTCCTCTCCCCAAAAACTTGGAAGGGGTGAGGGGAGAGGAGTTCTCAACTAACCTATGCAAAGGGGATGCCATTATTGAAATTTCATCAACCATTGGCTTACACCCTATCATCATCCAAGGGGAAAGGAACTCGGCAAGAAGGGGTGGAGGGCTACGGCACCAGAGATTAATTTTTTTTACCGAGTATTGGGAAGGGACCCTTTTTTTCTGAGGCCCAGTTTTTTCATCCGGGAATATAGGGTATTGTAATTGATCCCCAATAATTCGGCCGTCCCCCCGGCCCCGGAGATTTTCCAGTTGGTTTTATTTAAGGCCTCAACGATAAAACGGCGTTCCATCTCTTTCAGGGTCGGCAGCGGACCGGAGGGGGTATGGGCCCCACTGGCGCTCAACTCCGGGATGCGAAACAAGGGACCGCTGGTCAGGATGACGCCGCGTTCGATGACATTTTCCAGCTCCCGCACATTCCCCGGCCAGGGATAGGTTAAAAGCTTGGCCATTTCCCTTTCCGGGATCCCTTTAAAAGCCTTGCCCATCTTTTCCGAATAGAGGTGGAGAAAATAGTTGGCCATGGAAGAGATATCCTCACGCCTTTCCCGTAGAGGGGGAACGGTAATGGGAAAGACATTCAAACGGTAATAGAGGTCGGCTCGGAATCGCCCGGCCGCGACTTCTTCTTCCAGATTGCGGTTGGTGGCCGTCAAAAGGCGAAAATCGGAGCGGAGGGTTTCCCGTCCCCCCACCCGTTCGAATTCCCCGGTCTGCAGCACCCGCAACAACCGCACTTGAACATCCGGGGGAATATCCCCGATTTCGTCCAGAAAGAGGGTGCCGCCGTCGGCCAGTTCGAATCGTCCAATCCTGCGTTCGACGGCCCCGGTGAAGGCCCCCCGCTCATGGCCGAACAACTCGCTGGGAATCAGGCTTTCGGGCAAAGCGCTGCAATGGACCCGGATAAAGGGCCTTTCGCTGCGGGAGCTGAATTGCTGGATGGCCCGGGCCACCATGCCCTTGCCCACTCCGGTTTCCCCCAGGATAAGAACGGTGGATTCGGTTTTGGCCACGCTGCGGCACATGGACAGCACTTTTTTCATCACCGGGCTGGCGGCGATAAAATTATCCGGATGAAGGCCCTCCATTTGTTGTTCTTCGAGATATTGCTTTTCCTCATACAAACGCTGATTCAAACGGCTTATTTCTTCATAGGCCAGGGCATTATCCAGGGCAATGGCGGCTAAGGAGGCAAAATAGGATAAGATCTCCAGGTTCTGGTCTTTAAAGGTGTTCTTGAAAAACCGGTTGTCGTGATAGAGGACCCCGATCGTCTTCCCCCGTAGAGACAAAGGGACACAGAGACAGGATATAAACCGGTTACCGGTTTCTGATGATTTTTTTGAACCAACGGGAAAACTCTTGATCTGAATTTTCCCGTTCCTGGCCGTTTCACTAATCAAAACCAGGGAAGAAGAAAATTCAGGTCCTTCCAGATCGTTAGCCGTTAAATTCTTAGCCGCCCAGAGCCTGATGGGTTGCGGATCTTCCGGGGCATTTTTTAGGAAAATCGCCCCCCGTTCCGCCCCGGTGATGCGGTTGACGGTTGAAAAAATATGCTGGACCACCTCCTGGGTATCCCGGAGACCCACAATTTCCTGCCCGAGATTGAGAATTTCCGAAAGAAGATTATCCTCGACTCGAAAATCCTGGATCAAATGTTCCAAATCATCGGGCATTAAGCCGCGGTCAATGGGGTAAAGTATTTTGGCAGCCTCGGCCACCAAGACTTTGGCCTTTTCCCGCTCTCCGGTTTGTAAAAAGTGCCGTCCTAATTCCAGCTTGGTATTGGCGATTTCGATGACCTGGCCTGATTCTTCAAGAAAAACCAGGGACTGCTTCAGGTGATTAAGACGCTCCTCCGCCGACAGTTGGTTTCCTTTTAATAAAACCCAATATCGGTAAGCCGCCCCTTTGACCACCAGATTTGGACTGGTCAAGGCATTTTGAATTTCTTTTTTCGGGTGAATGTTGGGAATAGAAGGGTACTCCCCGCGCTTTATGGCCAGGCACACTTCGATAAAATGGGGTAGGTTTATTTGATCGTAATTATACTGGTTACTTATATTGAAGGCCTTGGAAAAATAGCGGCTTGATTTTTCCATTTCTCCTTTTCGGAAATAACAAAACGACAGATAATACAGGCCGAAATATTTGGCAAATTCACTGCCTTTTTTTGAGACCAGGGTGCTGGATATCAAGCTGATCGCCTCATCATATTTATGGCTCAGCATGAGCACTAAACCCATATCGACCGCAGCAGTGGCCGCTGTGTCGTAATCCTCGATGTGCATGGCATGCAGCCGAATCCCATCCAACAGGCCCAAACCCTGGGTGATTTGCCCGAGATAGGCATAGGACAACCCCATCAAGATGCCCAGACGTAAGGAAAGTTTATGGCTGGGATATTTCTTGGCAAACAGGGGCTCAGAGGTTTCAAAAATCTTGACCGCTTCTTTGCAGCGGCCTGAAAAAAAATGGCTGACGATAGTCCCGGTAATCAAGGTTCGTTCGACATTAGGATCATGCAGCCCCTTGGCCAGTTCAAAACCCCGATCCAGGTAGGCCTGGGCTGCTTCGGCATTTTGCCCGAGATAAATATTGAAGGCCAGATGCATCAGGACCAAGGCCTGCTGCGCGGGATTTTTCCACCTTTCGGCTCGGGCCAGGGCCTCTTGTAAGTAAAAAACGATTTGATTTAAATTATCGACCGCTCGATGATCTTTCGAGTAGCCGATCACCACCTGGATATACAGGCGGTCCACCTCAAGCCCTTCCAGCTTTTTCAGGTCCTGAATGGCCTTTTCATAACAGGCCAGGGCCTCGGCCGACCTTCCGCTTTTCCGGTACAGATCCCCGGCCTGACAAAGGAGGGCACATCCTTCCAACTCGTTTTTTATATTAAGAAGTTGAGAAGACGCCTGGAGCAGACTATCGCCGGCGGTTGTCTCCTTCAGGATCGTTTCGGCAATCCTTTGATGAACGATTGTCGCCGGATCAGACGGAACGGAATTCCTTAGCTGCCTTCTCTTCTTGGGATCAATAAAAGAAAATTCCCCCAGATCATGCCTTTTCAGAAGGCCATCCCGGCAATATCGGTCAAAGAACCTTAATATCTCGGTGGCTTTGGCCTCCGTTAGGGCCTGGATCCAATCGATTGAAAATTTTCCTTCAAAAAAGGCGGCCAGGGTCAGAAGCGGCTCTTCCTGTTCTTTAAATAGGGGGAGGAGAAAGGGGGACATTTTGGTTTCCTTCCAAACAGCCAATGGATTCCAGGAAGATTCCTTTTAACTTAAATTCACAGGACGATCAATGTTATTTTTGAAATATCAAAATATTTTTGTTTTTTCGGGATTCAAAGCTGCTCCCCTGTCTTTATTGGAAGGAAACAATAGCCCATCACCAATAATATTGAAATTGAATCCTAACCAAAGAGATTTGAAATTTGCTTTTTCAAACAATCTGCCCGAGATATGCAGGCAGCATACATTCTTTTGAATGATACTGGATACTGGATGCTGGATACTGGTTTTTATCCGGTATCGGAACTATGATCCAGTATCTTCCGGACGGAAGCGGTCTATCCCGCCTCAAAGAAAAAGTTAGAGATAAATTCTCAGACTTGTCGAGTAAGAATCTAAAACCCTTCTTGCCCTTCTCGCAAATAAACTCCTGGCACAAATTATGCTAAGTTTTGAACAAGGGGAAGATTATGTTTCGTATCCGGGAATCCGATCAAGACCATAAGGCCATTACGATTTGGGTGGACGGCCGATTGAAAGACCAGGACCTGGAGGCCTTCCGTCAGACGCTGGAAAAATACTTGAAGGGAAACCTGAAGGTCACCATCAATCTAACCTATCTGACTCAGGCCGGATGGGAAATAAAAAGGTATTTGCACCAGATACAAACTCTGGTGGAGTTGGCGGACCTGCCGGAGTATTTAAAAAATGAAATCCTCCACGGGATGGTTAATTTTTAGATCCTCTGGATCATAAGATCATGTCCACTTTGCTTATTTCCAAAATGGTCCTGGGTCAGGATCGCTTCTGCCGCTAATACACGCAGGCAATCAGAGCGGGAAAATTTCAGGGGTATTGCCTTTCAAACCTGAAGGCAGGAGACTACCTTCCATGGCAAAACACCAGAGAGAAATCCGGGGTCCTGATCCAAAGTGTAACGTGCTCCTGATCACCGGATTTTTAGGGTCGGGGAAGACCACCCTCTTGCGTCATATTTTTAATTGGTTCGGGGATTTGGCCGGAACCGCCCTCATCGTCAACGAATTCGGACCGGTAGGGATCGATGGTCAGCTCCTCCAGGCTCTCTCCCCCTCTGGTGGTGACCGTCTTCGACGCCGAACTCTGGGAGGCCAAGGACTGTTTCGGCCCGGTGTTTTATAACCAGATCCGGGCCGCGGACCTTTTTGTGCTGAATAAAATCGATCTCCTCCCGCAAGAGACGATCCCGAAATTTCTGGAAGAAATTCGCCTGGTCAATACCAGTTGCCCGATCATACCCACGACCTTCGGCCGCATCAATCCGGAGGACCTCTGGGCAATGTCCCTCAATCCGGACAAAGGTTATTCTCCCCAAGGGATACAGATCGAAGATAATTCTACCCTAAAAACCCTATAAATTTTTAGGCCCCTATCAGACAGTGGTATGGATAATTAAGGTTCCTGATAAATAGGCGGCCCCAGTTCTTTTAATGAGAAATTATTCAGAATGCGATGCCCATCATAGTCGAGTACCCGGAGATCATCGTCCTGATGAAGGTCTCCCAGGATCACATTAAAATGGTTGCCATATTTTTGTTTGACCAGCCCCTCCGATACCTCATAGGCGATGAATTTACTGAATCCCTTGGTAGCCAGCTTCTGAGTGAACTGCGGATTGGTTAGAGAGTCGTATGAGGTTAATATGAGGATGGGGCCTGTACCGGTAAAAAAAATTCCCGCTTTCATATCCGTCCTCCTTCCACCTGAATGCCTCAGGTTTCAAAGATTCAGTTAAATGAAAGTTAATCCCCGACAACATTATTTATTGAGTTAAATCCTATCATAAAAGGAGGTAAAAATCAAGAGAATTTTTCCGAATCGGTGTCTATAACCAATTAATATTATATAATAAAAATTGAGAAAGCGGATCAGATGGATTTGTTTTTTTCTAAAAGTTGCAGCTAATCGCTTCCGAATCTTTCGATTCACCTTTCTTCCCTATCAATAGGACTGGAAGGACGTTGACCTTTTTTCTCCTTGACCCTTCTCCTCCCATATTTTATCCTTTTTCATAGATGTGAATTGCTTTTTTCAAACGAAACTGTTTTTGGAGATCAAAGGACCATGACTGTGGATCCCAACCTTCCCCTGGATAAAGCCCAGGTGATTGCCCGATTCGGTTCCCATGTTTCGGCCGGCAAGGCGGCCTTCTTTGAAAAATACGGAATGGATTTTGTAATGGGCCGGCGAGAAGGACCCTATTTGTGGGACCTGGACGGGAAAAAGCGTCTCTTCAATCTGCATTGCAACGGCGGGGTCTTTAACCTGGGCCACCGGAACAGGGAACTTATTGACCTCCTAAAGGCCGCCCTGGATGATTGGGACATCGGCAACCACCATCTGATGAGCAAGGCCCGGGCGGACCTGGCTGAAAAGCTGGCCGAATCCCTGCCCGGAGACCTGGAAGTCACGGTCTTTGGGGTCGGTGGGGGCGAAGCCGTCGACCTGGCCTTCAAGGTGGCCCGGGCTTTCACCGGTCGGACAAAAATCATTTCAGCCAAGGGCGGTTATCACGGGCACACCGGACTGGCCCTGGCCGCCGGTGATGAAAAATATCGGAAGCCCTTTGGCCCGCCGGCCCCGGGTTTTGTTCAGGTGCCGTTCAATGATCCGGCAGCCCTCGCGCAGGCGGTCGAAAAAGATACCGCCGCCGTAATCATCGAAACGGTACCCGCAACCCTGGGGATGCCCATCCCAGACAGGGCCTATATGAAAACGATCCGAAGCATCTGCGATCATCAAGGGGTCCTTCTTATTCTGGACGAAGTCCAGACCGGATTGGGTCGGACCGGCAAACTCTGGGGATTCGAGCATTTCGGTATCCTCCCGGATATGGTGGTTATCGGCAAGGGACTTTCCGGAGGCCTCTATCCCATAACGGCAACGGTCCTTCGAAAACCGCTTGAAGCCGTTTTCCTGGAGGATCCTTTTATTCATATATCCACCTTCGGTGGAGCTGAAATCGGGTGTCTAATCGCCCGGCGTGTTTTAGAAATCACTTCGGAACCTCGTTTCCTGGATCAGGTCAACCGGCTGGCGACAGCATTTAGAAAAGAGGTCGATCGGCTCAAGGAAAAGCATCCCGGGTTCCTGAAAGAGTTCAGGCAGCTCGGGTTAATGATGGGACTGGTCCTGGAAGATGAACTTTGCGGCCCCCTCCTGACCAAGACGGCTTATGATCATGGCCTGCTGATGATCTATGCCAATAACGATCCCCGGATCTGCCAATGTTTACCTCCCCTGGTTATGGAGGAAAGCCAGATGGAATGGGTTATGAACCGTCTGGATGAGTCCTTGTCCTCTGCCCGGGCGTTGAAATCATTCCTGGAGCGATAAACCCAGACTCTTCTTCTCCTGCTTAGTTCTTCTCCGGAAACTCGACTTTCCGGAGTAGAACTAAGCAGAAAAACCGAGCAAGAGAAAAATCGAAAACCGTACCCACCTCCCAGGTAAAAAGATTTCGTGATTTTATTTACAGATAGAACTATAAAGAAAGTGAAATATTAGCCCATAGCCTGAACCGCTTCTAATATTTTCTGAGATTAAGCTAATGCTGGTCGACGAAACGCTTCTTAATGCCTTCGAAAAAGGCTTGAATCCGCAGCGCCTGGAGGATTCCCCGGTAAAGGCCGAAATCATCGGTTACGGCGAGATATCCGCCATCTTCCGCATCCAGGGCCATCCCCGTACCGCCTATAAACGGCTCCCGCTCTTTTCCGATTATGCCTCGGCCGAAAAGTATACCGGTCTGTTCAACGAATATTGCCGGCTTCTCTCGGAGGCGGGGCTCTGTCTTCCCCTGCAGGAAACCTTCATTATAGAAATCCCCGGACGTCCAACGGTCCTTTATATCGCCCAGGAAATGCTTCCCGCGGAATCGTTCGGACACCGCCTTTTGCAAAGATTGGAAGTAAAGGAGATTAAGGAATTATTGGAAGGTATCGCTCAGGAAACCTCAAAAGTTTGGATTTTGAATCGGTCCCTGGCTCCCGATATCCAGATTGCCCTGGATGGACAGATCTCCAACTGGGTATGTTCTGGAGATAAAAAGGGTTCAAACCTGATGTACATCGACACCGGAACCCCCTTGTTTCGAAAAAAGGGGGTGGAACAACTGGAGGCCGAGCTTTTCTTAAAAAGCGCTCCAGCATTCCTGAGATGGATTCTTCGGCTTTTTTTCCTGAAGGACGTTTTCGACCGCTATTATGACCTGCGCCGGGTCTTTCTGGATTTAGCGGCTAATCTCTACAAGGAACAGCGTCCGGATCTGATTCCGATAACCATGGAAGTGATCAACCATCATTTGCCGGAAGACCAGGTCCCGCTGAAAGCCGAAGAAGTTAAAAACTATTACCGCACCGACCGGCTTATCTGGACCCTCTTTCTGGCCTTCCGCCGGTTCGACCGCTGGATGACTACCCGCCTGTTCCAAAAACGATATGAATTTATTCTTCCGGGGAAAATTAAAAGATAAGAAAAGGAGAAAAATTTATGAAGGTAGTGGCCTTTAACGGCATTAGGGACACTTCCCCTATTATTTCGATATTATTTCGCAGAAATAAGGGAAGTGTCCCTAATTTTTTTAATGACATAGGAGGCCTGAGCCATTTATAATGGGAACCTACGAATTCCAATTTTTAGACCAAGGGGGAACCGGACCGCTTTGAAAATACCCCTGGCGGAAAAGGGAAAATTCCGGTTATCTGCGAAAAAAAAGGAGGCCCAATGCTCGTTGAAAACCACATGACAACCGATATCGTCACCCTGGCCCCGGACCAAACCCTGCTCAAGGCCATGACCCTGATGCAGCAAAAAAGGATCCGTCACCTCCCGGTGGTTGATGGAGGGAGAGTGGTCGGGATAGTCACCGAGCTTGATATCCGCAGGGCCGGGGCCTCCGATTCCACCTCCCTCTCGGTCTTTGAAATCAATTACATGATGGACCAGATCAAGGTAGCCAATTTTATGACCAAGAAGGTCATCACCGTCGGCCCTGAAGAGCCGATCGAGGTGGCGGCCAAGCTCATTTACGACCATAAAATCGGAGCACTGCCGGTGGTGGAAAATGGACACCTGGTGGGCTTGATCTCCAATTTGGACATCCTGGAAACCTTTATCGAGGTCCTGGGTATCCATCAGCCCAGCGTCCGCATTGAACTGGAACTGGAAAACCGCATCGGTGCCCTGGCCGACACCACCAAACTTTTTAAGGAGCTGGAGTTATACCTGGTCAGCGCCGTCACACTGCCGGAAGAGGAAGGGAAGAAAACTCGGGGAGTGGTTTTCCGGGTCAGTCCAACGAATGAAAATAAATTAAAGGAGTATCTGCGCACCGTCGGCCCGCCGATTATGGACGTGCGATAAAGTTATCTTGATGGAACACAAAGTAATAAGCACCTTACCAAATCATTAGATAAGGACCGAAATTACGATGAGCTCAGGGAATAACCAGTCATTTTGACAGAAAAAACAAGAGGTGTTATAAAAAATATCGATCCCGATGGTCTATGAATTTCGGTGTTTCATATGGATAAGAAAAATATTTATATTTAAACCTCGATTATTTCTTATCTAACCGCCCGAATTTCTAATAACTTAGTGGCCGCCGCCTGGCAGAAAGTGACGCAAGAATGGTGGAAGCAACGGAGGCCCCTTTTTAATAAGAAAAGTTTGCTTGGAAAACCGATACGGTTATCCTGGAATTTGTACACCACAGGAACTTATGGGAGCAAATGAAAATGGATTTTAATCTCGGTCGACAAAGGATGAACCTGCGGATATCGAAACCTGTCCCGGCGCACGGCAAACCCCTGCCCCAGAATGTTCATCAATAAACTTTTAGTGGCGGGCCTGAAGGTTCATTAATCGGATGGGCTATTCCATTGAGTTGTATTTCGATTCTTCCTTTGAAGAGAGAATTTATTCCTTATGGGATCAACTGGCCCAAGCAGGTCTTCCCTCATTGTATCTAAAAACGATTAAACTTTGTCAAAACGGCACAACTTTGGGGCCAGCCATAGTCAAAGAAGCGGGATTCATCGAATTCAGACCACACAAGGCAATATTTACATTTGCCTTTTCCTGAGCAATCATAGTAAAATTTTTCATTTCAACCAAAAGTGAGGAGCGCACCATGATCCACCGGGAAGGTTTTTTTAAAGGCGTGGCCGATTTCAATATCTTTTATCAATGCTGGCTGCCGGAGGAAAAACCCCTGGCCGTCCTTCTGATCGCTCACGGCTTCGCCGAGCACAGCGGCCGCTACGGAAACCTGGTGAATTATTTCGTCCCTAAAGGCTATGCCCTCTATGCTTTGGACCACCGCGGGCACGGACGATCCGACGGCGAACGGGTGCGAATTGAAAAATTCACCGATTATCTCAAAGACCTAAAGACCTTTTTTGATTTGGTTCGCCGGGAAAGGCCGGAAGAAAAGATATTCCTGGTCGGGCACAGCATGGGCGCGGCCATCAGCACCGCCTATGTCATAAGGCAGCAGCAGGAACTGGCCGGGCTGATACTCTCCGGCGGCGGAATCGTCACTCCCGACATGCCCCCCCAACCCCCGCGGCCGGTCGGCCAGCCCCTGGATACCGCCTTTATCAGCCGCGACCCGGCGGTCATCACCGCCTACGAAAACGATCCCCTGGTCTTCCGTGGACCCATCCCGGAAAACTCGGCCATTACCCAATCACGGAACGATCTGGCCGAACAGGTCGCCCAGATTCAACTGCCCATCCTGATCATGGCCGGAAACGACCCCTTGGTTACCGACGGGATCCGCAGCCGGGCCTTGTTCGAACGGATCGGCTCAAAAGATAAAACCCTCAAGCTTTATGACCGTCTCCGGCATGAAATCTTTAACGAGCCGGAATATAAAGAAGTCCTGGCTGACATGGAAGAATGGTTGACCGGTCATTTGTAATACGTTTCCATTTTCGGTTTTGTTTGGCACTACGGTCCTACGCCTCGTCCGGGAGTTCCCCGGAAGAGGAGGCCCCCAACGTGGCAGTTGTTTAAACCCAGTTATTACCACTGATGTCATTCCGGCGAAAGCCGGAATCCAGGTAAAAAATCTGGACCCCGGCTTTCGCTCGACTTCCTTCGGAAGTCTCAATTATAGGTCGATGGAGTCGACCGGCCGGGGTGAGGGAGAAGGGTCATGATTTTAATGTGATAAACCACATCGACAAAACATTGTCGATGGATGAGCACTAAGCGACTAAGGACCTTTTTGATAGATTATGGGCAGCCTATCTTTGACTTCATAAAAATCACCGATTGTCCCAAGGCGGAAACCTCCCTTGGGATGCTGACGTCTCCTGAATACCAAACCGATCATCTCCCTGGAGTGAGAGGATTATGAAGGCCATAAAGTCAAAAAAGGAATTTCCCGTCTACCCCGATCCTTCCCCTGCCCATTACCCAGACCAGCCGGATTTCAGACTCGTTAGGCTGGAAAAAGAAAACCGGGATTTAATCAATATCCTGGAAACCCTCCGCCGGAAAAACGAACACCTGACCGCTCTGCACGAAACCGCTCTCAGCCTGATCGACCGTTTGGACAAGGAGGAGCTTTTAGAAGCCATCCTGCTCCGGGCGGCCAAGCTCAGTGGAACGGGAAACGGCTTTATTTATTTGTTGGAACCGGGAGAAACTGAGATGCAAATGCGGGTAGGGATGGGATTTTTTAAAAACCAACTGGGGCGGAGAGTTACTTCCGGAGAAGGGTTGGGGGGGACGGTCTGGAAAACCAACGAACCTATTCTGGTCGAGGATTACCGCTATTGGAAAGACCGGATCGAAGATACGAGCCTGGATGCCCTCCGTTCCGCCGTCGGGATCCCTCTTAAGGACAAAAAGCGTTTTCATGGGGTCCTCGGTCTGGCCTGCGTCGATCCCGAAAAAAAATTCCAGCCCGAAGATATCATCTTCCTGAAACGTTTTGCCGATCTGGCCTTGGTGGCCCTGGATAAAGCCAGGCTTTATACCGCGGTCCGGAGGGAATTGGCGGAAAGAAAACTGACCGAACAAATTCTCCGGGGCAGCGAAGAACGGTACCGCCAGCTTCTGGAATCCTCACCGGACCCTATTGTAGTTTATACCATGATGGGAACGGCCGTCTATGTCAATCCCGCTTTTGAACAGACCTTCGGTTTTGGCGGGGAGGTGGTCCTCGGCAGGCAAATAGATTTTGTTCCCGAAGAAAGTAAAATGGAAACGCAAAAAGCCATCGAACATATGCTGCGAGGGGAAAAAATAGAGCTCTTTGAAACCAAGCGGTTGACCAAGGATGGCCGGGTCCTGGACGTCCAGATCAGTTCCACCATATATAAAAACAACGAGGGTAAGCCGGAAGGCAACATCGTCATCCTACGGGACATCAGCGCCCAGAAACGGGCTGAAAAAGAGCTGAAACAATACCGGGAACAACTGGAAGATATGGTCGCCGAACGGACCGCGGAACTGGCCAAGATCAACACCCAGCTCAAACAGGAGGTGGAGGACCGCAAACGGGCGGAAAAAACCTTAAGGAAGCGGGAGGTGGAACTGAAAGCCCAGTCCCATCACCTGGAAGAAGTCAATACCGCTTTGAAAGTTCTGCTAAAACAAAGGGAGGAGGATAAAAAGGAAACCGGAGAAAACATCCTTTCCAATGTCAAGGAGTTGATTTTCCCCTATCTGGGACAATTACAAAGCAGCCGTCTGAACACCACCCAGCAGACCCTGACCGACATCCTGGAATCGAATCTGAATAATATTATTTCTCCTTTTCTCAGCCGGTTGTCTTCCAAATACTTCAATTTCACCTCCACGGAAATAAAAATTGCCAATCTGGTCAAAGAAGGAAAAACCAACAAAGAAATTGCCGAGCTGCTCTTTCTTTCCAAAAACACGGTCATGTTCCACCGTTATAATATCCGGAGTAAACTTCAATTGAAAAATAAAAAAATAAACCTGCGCTCTCATCTTTTGTCTTATGATGAATAGTGGTTTTATACTACTGATTAGCCACTATTTTATAAGCTTGACAGAGCCGGGAAAGTTGGGTAATAGTAACCTCAAACCCATAGTTCTACTTTACTCGAAATGAATCCAAAGGCCCTTCAAACCGATCATTCGTTTCAGAACCTTTCCCTGCCTTTCTATGGCGGAACCGAATACCTTAGCAACCTGGTGTCCATATCCTTTTCAGATCAATCAATGACCGCCGGCGGGAATCCCACCTCCGGCAGCAAAACATAAAAAACATTCATGGCGATTTCTTTAATGCTTTGATGGGTCTTCTTTTTATTGACAAGTAAACGGTCTTCCCCCCCTTCTGGCAGGGGAGGACCCCATTTTTGTTTCTTTAAAGGAAGGAGAAGGATCGGATGTCATCCCATGAACTTGGGGGGGTACTGCTGAAAGTCGATGATATCAGCATGTTTTTCGGTAAAGTAGCCGCCCTTTCCGGTGTCGGCTTCGATGTCCGGGAAGGGGAAATCCATTCCATCATCGGCCCCAACGGGGCCGGGAAAACGGTTCTGCTCAATTGCATCAACGGCCTTTATCATCCCCAAAAAGGAGGGATTTTTCTCGACAGTCAAGAGATCACCCCTCTAAGGCCCCACCAAAGGGCCCAACTGGGCATTTCGCGGACCTTTCAAAAAATCGAATTATTCAGGGGCATGACCGTCCTGGACAACATCCGCCTGGGTCGTCACCTACATCTGAAATCGGGCATTCTCAGCGGTTCTATCTATATAGGGAAGACAGCCCGTGAGGAAATCAAAACCAGGGAATTCATCGAAGAAGAGATTATCGACCTGCTCGAGATCGAATCCATCCGTGATAAAACCGTAGGGATGCTGCCCTATGGCCTGCAAAAAAGGGTGGAACTGGGAAGAGCTCTGGCCTTGAATCCCAAGCTCCTGCTTCTGGATGAACCCTTGGCCGGACTCAACCTGGAAGAAGTGGAGGATATGGCCCGCTTTATCCTGGATATCAACCAAGAGAAACGTTGGAAAGTGACCTGCATCCTGGTCGAACACGACATGGGTGTGGTTATGGATATCTCGGATCGGGTCTCTGTCTTAAGTTTCGGCAATAAAATCGCCACCGGCACCCCAAGCGAAATTCAGACCAATCCACAGGTCATCGAGGCCTATTTGGGCGAGGAGGACTTATATGCCACGAGGAGATAAATCCTTCACCATCCCTTTTCAAATCAGCGAAGACTTGACCCTGCCCAAGGTCCTGATGGAAACGGCCAAAAGGTATGGAGACGCCAAAGTGGCCATGCGGGAAAAAGAGTTCGGCATCTGGCGCCCCATCACCTGGAGCCACTATCTGGAAAACGTCAAGGCCATTGCCCTGGGGCTGGTCAGCCTGGGTTTGAAACGGGGGGACAAGGTGGCCATGATCGGGGACAACCGCCCCGAAGGTTTATGGGTGGAAATGGCCACCCTTTCCGTCGGTGGAATCGCTGTCTGGCTTTTTCAGGACTCACTCATGGACGAGGTGGCTTATATCATCAACCATTCCGACGCCGCCTTCCTGGTGGGGGAAGGTCAGGAAGAGGTGGATAAGGCCTTATCCGTTCATGGCAAATGTCCTTTTTTAAAAAAAATCATCTGGGATGACCCCAAAGGTATGCGGGATTATAACGATCCCCTCCTGGTCAGTCTGAAGGAGGTGATGGACAAAGGGCGGGAACTGGACCGACAAGACCCCGGACTTTTTGAAAAAACAGTGGCCCAGGGAAAGGCCGGAGATGTGGCCCTGCTCTTTTACACCTCCGGTACCACAGCCCTGCCCAAGGGGGCTTTGCTGTCCCATTATAATCTCCTGACCATGGGCCAGAACATGATGAAAGTGGACCCCTGCACCCCGGATGATGATTTTGTTTCTTTTTTGCCCTTTGCCTGGATCGGAGAACAGATGATGTCCATTTCCTGTGGATTACAGGTCGGTTTCACCATCAATTTCCCCGAAGAACCGGAAACCGCTCAGGAAAACATCCGGGAAATCGGTCCCCATGTCATGTTTGCCCCTCCGCGCATGTACGAACAAATGACCCGCACCGTTCAGGTAAAACATTTGGATTCCACCTGGATCAAACGATCCATCTTTAACCTGGCCATGAAGATCGGCTATCGGGTTGCCGATCTTCGATTTGAAAAAAAAGGCGTCTCCTGGGCATGGAAGGCATTGAACGGACTGGCCTACACCCTGGTATTTAAAAAACTTCGGGACCATTTAGGACTTTCCCGCATCCGTAACGCCTATACCGGAGGAGCGGCCATGGGACCGGACCATTTCCGTTTTTTCCATGCCCTGGGAGTCAATCTCAAACAAATTTACGGTCAGACCGAGATCGCCGGAATCTCGGTTTTACACCGCAGCGGGGATATCAAGTTCGACACAGTCGGCACGCCCATCATCAATACCGAAGTCCGGATTACCGAAGAAGGCGAGATCATTTCCAAGAGCCCCTCCGTTTTTCTCGGCTATTATAAAAACCCCGAAGCCACGAACAAAACGCTGAAAGACGGCTGGCTCTACTCCGGAGACAAGGGATTCATCGATGAAGAAGGTCATCTGGTGGTCTTCGATCGAACCAAGGATGTCATGATCCTAAGCGATCAGTCGATCTTCTCTCCTCAATATCTCGAAACTCGGTTGAAATTTTCTCCATACCTGAAAGATGCCTGGGTCATCGGAAATGAAAAACCCTATATAACGGCCGTGGTCTGTATCGATTACGCCGTAGTGGGAAAATGGGCTGATGAAAAAAAGCTCAATTACACCAGTTACCAGGAGTTGTCCCAAAAACCCGAGGTCTATGATCTGGTGGAAAAGCAGATCCGGGAGGCCAATAAAAGCCTCAAACCTGTCGCCAAAATAAATAAATTCATCAATCTTTACAAAGAATTCGACGCTGATGACGAGGAACTGACCCGGACCCGAAAACTGCGTCGGGCCTTTGTCGAAAACCGCTATCAGGATATTGTCCGGGCCTTGTACGAAGACAGGGACAACATCCATATGGATACCACCATCACCTATGAGGACGGACGGGTTATCCATATCAAAACCGATCTCCATATCCGGGAATTGTCTAAATAAGGAGGCGAAGGCATGAATTTATTCATCCAGGTGATTATTACCGGTATCCTGATGGGCGGCATCTACGCCCTGGTGGCCCTGGGTTGGACCCTGATCTATAAATGTTCCGGGGTGCTGAACCTGGCCATGGGGGAACTCACTTTGATCGGGGCCTATACCTGTCTGACCTTTTATATGTGGGGATTTCCCTTCCTCCTGGCCCTGCTTTTCACGGTCATTATCGGTTTCATCCTGGGGCTCATTACCGAAAGGATATTCCTGGATAAACTGATCGGGGAGCCGGTCTTAACGGTCATTATGGTCACGGTGGGTTTATCCTTTTTCTTTCGGGGAGTCGTCGAGTTTCTCTTCGGCACTGATACGGTTATTTTTTCCCCCGCCGTATTCCCCATGAAACCCATCGACATCGGCGGGATCATCATCGGACAGGTCTATCTCTGGAGTTTCGTGGCCGCCATCGCCCTCCTTTTGGTCTTCGTCGCCTTTTTTCAGTATACCCGCTGGGGACTGGCTATGCAGGCCACGGCCGATGATGAAATGGCCGCCCTTTCTTTGGGGGTCAGCGCCCGTTTTGTTTACGCCACGGCCTGGGGCATTGCTTTTATCGCCGCTGGAGTCGGGGGGGCCCTGCTGGGAAATATCAACGGCCTGAATATTTCGGTCGGCTATCTGGGTCTCCTGGTTTTACCGGCCGTCGTCCTGGGAGGACTCAATTCCGTACCCGGGGCCATAGTCGGCGGGATCATTATCGGCGTATTGCAAAATTTAAGCGGGGCCTACCTGGACCGCTTCACCCCGGGAGGGGTTAAAGAAATCGCCCCCTTTATTTTTATGGTAATTATTCTGTTATACAAACCTTACGGCCTCTGGGGTTGGGAAAGGATAGAAAGGGTATAGACCATGTCCTATTTGCCTTGCGGGGTTTATCACGAATATTATCGGCAGGATCATGCCTGGTGGCAAACCCGGTTTGTCATCGGTAAAATGCTCTTTCTGGGCCTTTTTATCTTTTATATCCTCCCTTTTTGGGGAGGGCTCTACTGGGTGGGGGTAGCCAATTTAGTATCTTACACCATTATGGGTGCCCTGGGCGTCCAGCTTTTGATCGGTTATTGCGGCCAGGTGACCCTGGGACATTCGGCTTTTCTGGCCGTCGGGGCCTACGCCGCCACCCTGCTGACCCTGCAACTGCATCTCCCTTACTTGCTGAGCATGTTCATTGGGGGAATTGTTGCCGGCCTGTGGGCGGTGCTTTTCGGACTCCCTTCGGCCAAGGTCAAAGGGTTTTACCTGATCATGACTTCACTGGCCGCCCAGTTCGTCACCGTGGATTTTATTCTCACCCAATACGTCAGCCAAATCGGTGGACGGGGGCAAGCCTTTTCCCTGCCGCCAGGGAGCATCACCATCGGCCCCCTCGTCCTGGACACCGACACCAAGGTCTATTTTTTAGGGGCCGTATTGACCATTATGCTGACCATGGGTCTGGCCAATCTGCTGCGATCCAAAGTGGGGAGGGCCTGGATCGCCATACGTGACAACGATATCGCCGCCGAAACCATGGGCATCAATATCGTCGCCTATAAACTGATGGCTTTTTTTGTGGCCGGTTTTATCGGCGGTATCGCCGGGGCTTTCTGGGTCAGCACCCTGGCGGCCTTGAGTCCGGAACATTTCCAATGGTTCTGGTCTCTGTGGCTGGTAGGCGTGATCCTAATCGGCGGGGTGGGCAGTATATACGGGACCATTTTCGGCTCTTTGTTCATGGTCCTGATCATGGAAGGGCTGAAATTCATTATTATCCCGCTAACCCCTATCTACCCGGCATTAACTATGAAATTTCTCTTCCTCAAGGAAGCCACTTTCGGTCTGGCCATCTGCCTCTTTTTGATTTACGAACCCAACGGTCTGGCTTATCGCTGGTGGCAGATTAAGAATTATTTTAATCTCTGGCCGTTTTCATACTAATTCCCATGCCCTGACTTTTTTGGCATGGCACAACGAAGCATGAAAACAGGCAGGAAAGACACCAGAATCTGTTTTCGTATCAAGTTCTAACGTCCATTAGCTGAGGAGGTGATGATTGTAGCGGTTTAACCCACCACTTTTGTAAACGGAGACAAACTAACCTTTTAGGATGGAGGGTACAACGATGAGAAAAAGATTTTTTTGGGGATTAACGGTATTATTGATTTCTATATTGGGAGCTTCCGGCCTGGTCTGGGGCGCCCCGGCCGAAGTCCGGGTCGGCGCCATTAACGACATGACCGGCGCCACCTCAGACGTAGGTAAGGACTATGCCCTGGGCGTTGCCGAGGCTATTGCCTATGTCAATGATAATGGAGGCATCAACGGTAAAAAGATCAAACTTTTTCAATACGACTATGGGTACCGGATCCCAGAGGCGATAACCACCTATAAACGGTTCCGTGATTTTGATAAAGTGGTGGCCGTATTGGGTTGGGGCACGGGCGATACAGAGGCCCTTTCCCCGACCATCACCAAGGACAAAATGCCCTATGTTTCGGCATCCTATTCGGCCCATCTGACCGATCCGAAGAAAACCCCTTATAACCTTTTTTTCGCCCCGGACTATTCTACCGGGGCCCGCTCGGCCATTACCGCCTGGTACGATAATGTCTGGCTGAAAGACCCAAAATTTAAAGCCCGGAGGGATAAAAAAGAGAAACCTCGTCTGGTATGTTTCTACCAGGCCTCTTCCCCCTATGCCAGCGCCCCGATCAAGGCCATCAAAGACCAGGCCACTCTGCTGGGGTTTGAAGTGGGACCCGATCAGGATGTAGCCCTCACCGCCCTCGATGCCAAAAGCCAGGTTTTGGGGGCCAAGCAATTTAACCCGGACCTGGTCTGGCACGGTAATACCACTATGTCCGTGGCCACGGCCATGCGGGATGCCTATTCCCTGGGACTTGGAGCCGGTCATATCGTTAACGTCTGGGGCTTTGATGAAAACTTGCCCCGTCTGGCCGGGCCCGCTTCGGAAGGAGTGATGGGTATTGCTATGTGCGCTTTTTTTGGCGGCAAAGCCCCGATGATGGATAAGATCATGGCCTATGCCAAAAAAATCAATCCCGGTGTCCCAGCCGCCAAAAGACTGGTGCGAACCGTCCAGGCCTGGGGAGCGGTCCTGCTCTTGACCGAAGCCATGAAGATCGCCGATAAGCAGGGCAAACTGACCGGTGAAGGGATCATGAGAGCCATGGAAACTTTCAAAAACAAAGATTTTGGTTTGGGTTCTCCACCGGCCAGTTTTTCAGCCACCGATCATCGGCCGACCACAGGTGCTCCTATTTACAAAGTCGATAAGGGGAAATTCGTCCTGGTGGAAGCGGTGGACCTGAAAAAACGCTGGCCTGACAAATGGGAAAAGGAATGGCTGGGGTGGTAGGATAAATTTCGTTCAGCGTTCGGCGTTCGGTGTTCGGCCTAAAACCCTATAGAAAAGTCAAGCCGAATACTGAATGCTGGATGTTGCTAAGGAGGACAGATCGTTGGCAGCGGAACCGATCCTGAAGATCAACAGCATTGAAGTCAAGTACCATGAAGTCATCCTGGTACTTAAAGGGGTTTCCATCGAGGTCCCCCAGGAGGGGATAGTAGCCCTCCTGGGGGCCAACGGGGCCGGGAAAAGCACCACGCTGAAGGCCATCTCCGGTCTGCTCAAACATGAAGACGGAAAAGTTTCGGATGGGAACATCGTTTTCATGGGGGAACGGATCGACAAGAAGAACGCCGAAGAGATCGCCAAGTCCGGGATCGTCCAGGTTATTGAAGGCCGGCGGGTCTTTGAACACCTGACCGTGGAACAAAACCTGGTGGTCGGCGCTCACCTGCGACGGGACCGAAAGTCGGTGAAGGAAGGACTGGAAATGGTCTATCACTATTTCCCCCGTTTAAAAGAAAAAAGGTCCGAAACCGCCGGGTTCATCAGTGGGGGGGAACAACAGATGACTGTGGTCGGAAGGGCCTTGATGGCCAATCCCAAGCTGATGCTCCTGGATGAACCCTCCATGGGTCTGGCCCCCATGCTGATCAAGGAGATCTTCAATATCATCACCCGTCTCCACCAGGAATCCAAGATCGCCATCCTTCTGGTGGAACAAAACGCCAAGCTGGCCCTGAGTGTGGCACCCCATGCCTTTGTCATGGAAAATGGCCGAATCGTCATGGACGATACGGCCGAAAAGTTGCTGGAAAATCCGGACATCAAGGACTTCTATCTCGGGCTCACCGACCTGGGGACCCGGAAAAGTTTCAGGGAAGTCAAACATTATAAACGCCGAAAACGCTGGTTAACCTGATAGGGAGGATAATATGAAGAAACTCATTTTCACCTTACTAGTATCGTTAGCGATTACAAGCCTGTTGATCTTACCCTGCCTGGCCGCCGAAGAAAAAGCGGCCCCGGCAACGGGAAAAACGGCTCCAAAGGCGGCTGCCGGCCGAGGTCTGGCCGCCAAAATGTCTTCCGTCAAAACCCCGGTGGTCAAACTGGAACGAGTCGAGATTGCCAGTTACTGGGGTTATTATTTGGACGGGACCCTGGACAAGGAAGGCAAATTGACCGCCGGCCGCAGGGGGGCGCCGCTGGTTTTATCCTTTGTATATTCAATCCACAACCCTAACCATTTTAAAATCATGCTCGACTCCCTGAAATTTACAGTGGCCTTTGAGGGATTCGAATTAAATACCCCGACATTCTTCGACGACAACTACATTCCGGCCAATACCACCGACAATTTCAGATTCAATGCCACGTTTGATTTTAATGTCGCTCAAGGTTCATTAATGGTAGCCAACGGGCAACGTCTGCTGGAAATGAACGTTAAGGCCCCTGATCTTTTGAAAAAATGGTGGGAAGGAATTTCCGACTTCACCTTTCCCATCTCGGTCAACGGAACCGCCACTTTGGTCGGCCCGGACGGAAAAGATATGATCGTGCCCTTTGAAGGCACCTTTCCACCCAAACAATAACCGGTTTTCAGTCCATAGGTCGGAGTTCAGAGTTCGGAGTTGAGGAAATCAGGTTCGAAGCGATTCATGGCTTTTTTTTCAACTCTGAACTCTTTACTCTGATCTCTGTCCAAATGATCCGAACGGGGGACCTTCATGGCCACTAAAAAGGAACGACGTTCCGGCTATTATTCCAAAACGGAGACCTTGACCTCCCGGGAAAGGGAGCGCTATCACAATCACCAACTCAGCCGGATCATAGCCTATGCCTATGCCAATGCCCCGGCGGTTAAAAAGAAACTGGACCGGGCCGGGGTCAAACCCGCAGATGTGAAAAACGTCATGGACCTGGAAAGACTACCGGTGACCGAAAAGGCCGATCTGGTTTCCCTCCAGAAAAAAAATCCCCCCTTCGGCGGCTGGAACGGGGTCCCGGCGGAAAAACTGGGGCGCATTTTCGCCTCCCCGGGGCCCATCTATGAACCGGGCGAACGGGTCTATGAAGATCACCGCTGGGCCCAGGGTTTGTTTGCCGGAGGTTTTCGGCCGGGGGATTTATGCCAGATCACTTTCAATTTTCATCTGGTACCCTTCGGCTTTATGCTGGATTCCTCCTTGCAATTATTAGGCTGCCGCTCCGTTCCGGCCGGGGTGGGTAATACGGAACTTCAGGTCCAGATCATGAAGGACATGAAGGTCTCCGGTTTTTTAGGGACCCCCAGTTTCCTTTTCGCTGTCCTGGAAAAGGCTAAGGAAATGGGATTCAATCCCAAAAAAGACTTAAAGCTGCAAACCGCCTTCGTCGCCGCGGAAATGCTGCCGGAGTCTCTCCGGGATCGATTGGAGTCCGAATTGGGGGTCCTGGTCCGCCAAAGCTACGGGACGGCGGATATCGGCTGCCTGGGCTTCGAGTGTGTCGCTAAAAACGGCATGCACTTTCCTGACGAAGCCATCGTCGAAATCGTCGATCCCCGCAGCGGAAGACAGTGCCAACCCGGAGAAATCGGGGAAGTGGTGGGCACCTGTTTCAACAAGGTCTACCCGCTGATCCGTTTCGGCAGCGGAGACCTTTCCTACTACAGCGACGAACCCTGCCCCTGCGGGAGGACGTCTCCCAGGCTGATGAAGATCGTCGGACGGGTGGATCAAATGACCAAGGTCAAAGGAATGTTCATTCATCCCGGGCTGGTGGACGCCGTGGCCGCTAAATTCAATGAAATCTGCGCCTGTCAGGTGGTGGTCACCCGGGAAGGACACCAGGACCGTATGACCTTTCGGGCCGAACTCGCGCATCCCCAATCGGCCACTAAGGACCTTACCGACTCCATAAAAAAAATGCTTCTCGAAATCCTGCGGGTCCGGGGGGAGGTTCAGTTTCTGGAACGGGGGACATTGGTTCCGGAAACAAAAAAAATTGAAGACCGCCGGGTCTGGGAATAATCCCCCTTTCGATTCTTCGTTTTTTTTAAGACCCCCCTTTCCTTTCCTGTTTTGGAACTGTTGAGGCCTTTTTTATTCCTTGACAACCATCGGAACGAAAAGTAAATTATTACTTCTTCTCCCTTCTCTCCAGAGGAGGGAAACGATACCTTTTAAAGAAGGGGGGTATTAGGTCCTCTGGACCGGAAGAACCCTTCTTCTTATATTGCCGACAGGAGGACCCGACATGTCATTTTCAACCCTGCAAGAGATCATTCAATTCGCCGTTACCAAAGAAAAAGACGCCCAGACCTTTTACCGTTCCGTGGCTTCCCTGTCCCGTTATCCGGGCATTGGTCCCCTCTTTCTGGAACTAGCCGCTGAAGAGGAAAAGCATGAAAAAATACTTAGAGAACTCCCCGACCCCTCCACCCTGCCGGAGAAGTCCAAAACCATACCGGACCTCAAGATCAGTGATTTTCTGGTGGACCTGAAATTTCATCCCGATATGAAATATCAGGAAGTTATGATCCTGGCCATGAAAAATGAAGAAAAATCTTTGAATTTTTATCGGGCCTGGGAATCCAGAGTCGAAGATCCAACCCAGAAGAAACTTTTCGCCCATCTGGCCGATCAAGAAGCCGAGCATAAGTATCGTCTGGAATCCTTGTACGATGAAAAAATCCTGGATTAATGCAGGGAATGAAACACGATCTGCCTGAAGATGATCCCTGGAACCCTCCTTCCGATGGAACGGAGCCCGAGGTCAAGGTCTCTCCAAGAGACCAGGTAGTCCCCTTTGATCCGCTACAGCGCTATTTGTATGAAATCAACCGCTATCCTCTTCTAACCCCGGAAGAGGAAAAAGACCTCTTAACCCGGTACCAGCAAAATCCTAACCCCGATCTGGCCTATAAGTTGACCACCTCCAATCTGCGTCTGGTGGTCAAAATCGCCATGGAATTCCAACGCTACTGGATGCAGAACCTTTTAGACCTGATCCAGGAGGGCAATATCGGGTTGATGCAGGCCATAAAAAAATTTGATCCCTTTCGGGGAATCAAATTTTCCTACTACGCCTCCTTTTGGATCAAAGCGTATATCCTTAAATTTATCATGGACAATTGGAAGTTGGTCAAAATCGGGACTACCCAGGCGCAAAGGAGGCTTTTTTATAATTTAAAGAAGGAAAAAAACCGACTCCTGGCCCAAGGGATCGACCCCGTCCCCAAGCTCCTTTCTGAGAGATTCTCCGTCAGTGAAAAGGAAATCATTGAAATGGATCAACGGTTGGGGGAGTGGGAACTCTCCCTTGACGCCCCGGTAGCTGAGGAAGGGTCGGTGGATCATAAATCCCTGTTGCCGGACAAGGAAGCCTCTCCGGAAAAAACACTCACTAACCTGCAGCTAAGAAACCTTTTCAGCTCCAAGCTTAAGGATTTCCAAAAAGGATTGACCGAGAGGGAAAAAATTATTTTTGAAAAACGGATACTGACCGATGAGCCCCTGACCCTGCAGGAATTGGGGGACCAGTTTCAGGTTTCCCGCGAACGGATCAGGCAACTGGAAGAAAAACTCTTAAAAAAGGTCAAGGCCTATCTGGAAAAAGAACTGCCGGACTTGAAAGCGGATTATTTTGAAGAGTCCCCTTAGTAACTTACGAATTGAATTCTCGCCAATGGGATAGAATTTACTCTAAAACGGGAATTTAACCCGGACCAAATGAGGGATTTTCGGATTTTCAATTTTGGGTTCAGATGGTCCGGGTTGGGTATTACGTCCTGCATCATAAAAACCACACCCTTTAACCTCAGACTCGGCAAGGAATGCATTTGATAAAAAAAAATTGCCCCATTCTTCTGCTTATATTTTTTTCAATGGCCTTATTGTTTGTTCTTTCGGGGTGCCGGGGTCGAGGAGCTATATCCACGGACCGATCGGGTTCGGCCCCCTATTCCCGACAACCCGCATCGCACAAGACTGACGACCTGACCGAGGCCTATTACCGCTTCCTGATCGGCCATCTCTATGCTGAGGAGAAGGATGATTCGCGGGCCATAGAAGAAATCCGGAAATCTCTGACCCTGGTGCCGGATTCGGCCTTCCTGCAATTCTCATTAGGACGTCTCCTTTATAACTCCTCTAAGGCCGATGAAGCCCTTCTTCACGTCCAGAGGGCCGTTGACCTGGACCCCAACTTAAAGGAAGCCCATATCCTTCTGGCGGAAATATATCTTTCGCAAAAAAAATGGCCGGAGGCCGCCGCTGCCTATCAACGGTTTTCAACCCTCCATCCCCGGGACGAAGAGGCCCTGCTTCACCTGGGCATCCTGCAATTGCAGATCCAAAGGCTGCCTCAGGCCGTGGAAGCTTTCCAAAAACTGATAAAAATCAATCCGCAGTCGGAAAAAGGGCATTTCTTTCTGGCTCGAATCTACATGGAAATGAAGCAATATGAGCGGGCCAAAGCCTTTTTTCAAGAAACGATAAAAATCAATCCCAACCATCTGAACGCCCATATGGGCCTGGGCCAGGTCTACGAACAAATGGATCAAGACGAGAAGGCCTTGGCCGTCTATCAACAGGTGCTGCAAAAAAACCCCCGTCATCTGGAAGCCCAGGAAAAAGTGGGGAACCTCTGGTTGAAATCAGGAAACTGGGATCAGGGGTCCGCTGTCCTGGAATCCTTGAAAGTCAATTCCAACCAGAATTTTGAAATCCGCTTCCGCATAGGACTGATCTACCTGGAAAATAAGCACCTCGACCAAGCCTATAAGGATTTCAGCCTCCTTTTAAAGGAGAAAGCGGACAACCCCAAAGTGAAATATTTTCTGGCAGTTACCTTGGTGGAGCAGAAAAAATATAAAAATGCCGTCGAGGTTCTGGCTAATATACCCAGCGATTCGGACTATTATGCCCAGGCCTTGATCATGCATGCTTATATCCTTGAAAAGGAGAAAAAAATTCCCGAGGCCGTCCAGTTGCTGCAAAAAGCCCTGGTGGTGGCCCCGAAAAAAATCGAGATCTACCTGACCCTGGCCTCCCTTTGGGAACAGGGCAACAAGTTCGGAGAGAGCCGCAAGATTCTACAACAGGGGATTGAAGTAGACCCCGATCAAGCCGAGCTCTATTTCCGCTTGGGGGCACTGCTGGATAAAATGGGTCACAAACGGGAGAGTATACAACAATTGAAAACGGCCTTAAAAAAAGACCCCTTTCATGTCATGGCTTTGAACTATCTGGGATATACCTATGCCGACCGGGGAACCAATCTGGACGAGGCCGAAGACCTGATCAAGCGGGCCCTCAAATTTCGCCCCAGCGACGGCTACATCTTAGACAGCCTCGGCTGGGTCTATTACAAGAAAAAAAGGTACGACGAAGCCTTGATTGAACTGGAAAAAGCCTGGAAACTGGCCCCCAACGACCCGGTTATCGGGGAACATCTCGGCGACACGTATGTTAAAAAGAGCCTCTGGGAAAAGGCCCTCAAAGTTTATCGGCGCATCCTGGAAATCAACCCCAACGCCAAAGAGAAAGAAGCCATCCTGAAAAAAATCAAAGAGGTCCTGCAAAACCAGGAGGAAGAAAAAGGCCTTGTCGAAAACCCCAGTCATTAAACCGTTCCTTATCATAAAGGTCCTGCTTTTCTTCCTCGTTTTTTGCGGACCGGTGGTTTATGCTGAAGAAAAAATTCCTCCAGATAAGGGGGAATCATCAATTTCTCAGGAGAGCGGGATTCTGGCCGTCCTTAATCCCCTGTCCCGGCTTCTGCCGCCCCTTTCCCGGGAAGGCGCCGGGACACTGATCGTCCAGGCCCCCGGGGAGCGGTACAGTCTTCAGTTTCGGCTCTTAGCCAGGGGGCCGGAGGCCTTCCGACTGGAATTGTTCGATCCCTTTGGTCGACCCTTGCTCTATCTTTTTTCCACCGCGGGGAAAATCACCCTTTTTTCCATTCCGGAAAAAAAGGAGGTCCCCTTCAATCCTGCTCTCCTGGGTCCCTGGGCCATCATTCCCCAAATAGCCCCGCAGGAACTGCTGAAAATATTCTGGGGCCGGGTCCCTCTTTTACCTTTTGACACTCATGTATTGGAAACCGATCTCCAAGAAAAGATAAAGCATTTTCACCTCATCCTGACCGGTCCCGATCGCCAGGAACTCTGGATGCTTGTGGAACCCTTTTCCCTGATGCGTTCCCGCATAACCAATCGCTCAACCGGGGAAATCATCGAAGTAAGCTTTTCTGATTTCTCTGAGGTCGCCGGGCAGCGGGTGCCCCGGAAGTGTGAAATCAGGGGGGTCTCTCAGGACCTTTCTGTGACTCTCCGCTATGAAACCCTTGTCCCCAGGGCAGAAATCCCCGAGGAATCCTTTCGCCCCCCTACCCTTTCCGGGTCGCTTCCCTCGGGAAAAGGAACGTAACCGGTCCAATCCTATAGGGGATCGGCCGACCTTTAATCCCTATCGGACCTTAACGAGGTTAACCCCTTGCTATATCGGATCGCCCCTCATCTGGCCTTTCTGATCCAATGGCTTCGCGTCTTGGGGATCAATGTCCTCTTCTGGGAAAAAGGTCTGATCCTTGACCCGGCCCAGGAAACCGTCGTTCAATGGGATCGGTATCCGCTGCCCTTAAAGGAAAAGAACCTGCCTATTATCTCCCTTTCTGAAACTGAACCTCAGGACCTGCTCCAGGAATTTCTTTTACTTGCCGGTATCCGGCCCACAACCTCCGACCTTTTCACCCGTTGTCTGCGCTGCAACGGGCTCCTGGTTTCACTAACGCCCGCAGAAGCTAAAGAAAAATGGCCGGAATTGCCGGTATACGTTTTTAAAACGCAGAAAAGATTCAACTGGTGCGCCACCTGCCGACACCTCTTCTGGGCCGGCACCCATGTCCGGAATATGGTCCGGACCCTGAAAGAATGGGGGATACCGCTTGAACCTCAATAGTAAAAAGAGAAAAGGATTTTTTTTTTGACGTACAGAAAAAGAAAGGATAGGATGAGAGTATCTTGACTATTAAGGAGGTTGACCATGAGCTATGAATTGATTAAAGTGGAAAAGAAAGACCATGTGACCATCGTAACCATTAACCGCCCGGAAGTGATGAACTCCATCAGCCCTCCCACCAGCGCGGAAATGGATAAGGCCTTCAATGAATTTGATCAAGACCCTGAAGCCTGGATCTGCATTATCACCGGGGCCGGGGACCGGGCTTTTTCGGCCGGAAACGACCTGAAATACCAGGCCACCCATGGCTCGGAAAAAATGCGGGAAATCATGAAGGATGTCAAGGGTGGATTCGCCGGTATCACCCGCAGGATGGACTGTTTCAAGCCTTTCATCGCGGCTGTCAACGGATTGGCCCTGGGGGGCGGTTTTGAGATCGCCCTGGCCTGCGATATCATCATCGCCGCCGATAAAGCCAGTTTCGGTCTGCCCGAACCCCGGGTGGGCTTGATCCCCGGCGCCGGCGGGGTCCATCGCCTGCCGCGCCAGATCCCCTATCATGCCGCCATGAATATGATCCTGACCTCCAAACGGATCACTCCCCAGGAAGCCATGCAGTTAGGGATCGTCTCTGAGGTCGTACCTTTGGCCGACTTGATGACCACGGCCATGAAATATGCCGACGAGATCCTCAAAGCCGCCCCGTTATGCATCCGCGCCTGTAAGGAAGCGACGATGAAAGGGATGACGGTTACCTTGGAAGAGGCTATGGCCACCACCTATCCGGGACAGGTGGCCATGTATCAATCCGAGGATTTTATCGAAGGGCCAAAGGCCTTTGCCGAAAAACGCCCGCCTCAATGGAAGGGGAGATAATACCTTTATCAAAGACCCTGTAGTCCGCCAGAGCGGACTGCAGGGATTCTATTTCCCTTATTGAATCCAACGAAAAAAATCCGATTATTATAAAAACAAAGGAGCACCTATGATCGTAACCCCGGAAGAAGTGGGGCTTTCCAAAGAACGGCTGGCCCGTATCGAACAGCATCTCACCCAACGTTATCTTACATCCAAAAAAATCGTCGGAACCCTGACTTTGGTAGCCCGTCAGGGAAAGGTGGCCTATCTCTCTCCTCTCGGTCTCATGGACCGGGAACGCAACAAGCCCATGACCGAAGATACAATTTTCCGGATCTACTCCATGACCAAACCGATCACCTCGGTGGCCTTGATGATGCTCTATGAAGAGGGTTATTTTCAATTGGATGATGAAGTCTATAAATTCATCCCGGAATGGCGAAACCTCCGTGTTTACGCCTCCGGTAACTTTCCCCTCTTCCTGACCACTCCGCCTCAGCGCCCTATGACTATCCGTGATCTGATGACACATACTTCAGGCCTGACCTATGCTTTTATGGAAAGGACCAATGTTGATGCGGCTTACCGCAAACTGAATATCGGGGTTTTGGGCGCCGGGGGAACCTTGAGGGAGATGATCGAAAAATTAGCCATGGTCCCTCTGGAATTCTCCCCGGGAACTTTTTGGAACTACTCGGTCTCCACCGATGTCCTGGGCTATCTGGTGGAGGTCATGTCCGGGATGCCTTTTGATCAATATTTGCAGAAAAAAATATTTGAACCCTTGAGAATGGCGGACACGGCCTTTTATGTACCCCCGGAAAAAACGGAACGGTTCGCCGCCAATTACCGTCGGGAACCGGACAAAACTCTGGTCCTGGAAGATGATCCGGGGAAAAGCAGCTATGGTGAGCCTCCCACTTTTTTTTCCGGCGGTGGGGGGTTGGTTTCCACCGCAGCCGACTACTTCCGTTTCTGCCAAATGCTCTTAAACGGAGGTGAACTGGACGGAGCCCGGATCCTCGGGCGTAAGACCATCGAATTGATGACTATGAATCATCTCCCTGAAGGAAAGGACCTGAGTGAACTTTCTGTCAGTACTTTTACCCAGATCGCCACCGAAGGCAACGGTTTCGGGCTGGGATTTTCGGTCCATTTGGGCTCCGATAAATCCCAGGTCATCGGCTCGGTCGGCGAATATGCTTGGGGCGGGGCAGCCAGCACGGCTTTTTGGATCGATCCGAAGGAAGACCTGATCGTTATTTTTCTCACTCAATTCATGCCCAACGCCACCTTCAATTTCCGAAATCAACTGAAGGCCATTATTTATCCGGCGATTATCGATTAAAGGGAAAAGGGAAGGCCGGGGAGTTCTCCTCCGGCCTTTTTTTCCTATTTCCCCCCGACGCCCCCACCCTACAATCCATTCAAATTAAAAAAAGAGTCTGATCCATTTCCCAAGCAAAGACTCGGTCTTGATTGACGACCAGTAAATCCGGCCGTGGGTTCGAGTAAGCTCTCGTATCAACAGGAAATTCCCCTTTTTTCCTTAGACTATAAAGTTTTCCCTCCTGAATACCGATAGTAAGGGTAATTTCTTTCCTTTCCGCTGGAAATGAAGCAAAAAAATCAAATAATTAAAAGGGAGAAGAGTAGAAAATGAAACAGCTTCTTTGTTTGTTTACGATTGGATCAGTGTTAGTAGCCGGCTCCGGCTTTCTGTACGGAGGAGAAAAAGCCCCTCAAAAAATCGTCGATTATGCCAACAGCAAACTAATCAAGTGGGGCTCGGACTCGATCATTGTCAACGCCGTAAAAACCGAAAATGCCAAAGGAAAATCATTGGATCAGATCAAGGAATTGGACAAAAAATGGATGGCCACCCCGGGGGTGGATCCCTTTATGAAATCCCTGATGGACTCGCCTTGCGGGAAACATCTCCAGGGTCTTCAAAAATCAGCCCCCTTTCTGGCTGAAATTTTCGTCATGGACAACCAGGGGGCCAATGTCTGCATGAGCGATAAAACCAGCGATTTCTGGCAGGGGGATGAACCAAAATTTGTGGAATCCTTTAAAAGTGGAAACGGAGCGGTCCACATCAGCGACGTCAGCTTCGATAAAAGTACCCAGGCCTATCTGGTCCAGGCCTCGGTACCGGTAAAAGACGGGGGTAAAGTGATCGGCGCCCTGACCATCGGCATTAATGTCGACAAGTTCAAATAACAATTTCTGGCCCTTAAGAGAAACAAAAAAATAATAGTATGGTGTAGTAACAGGAGGTTTTTATGTTCAACTGGAAAGAATTTAAGGTGGGAGGAAAACTGATTGCCGGTTTTTCAATAATGATTCTAATGATGGGAATTATCGGTTTGTTGGGCATCTACAGCACCCACACCGTACAAAAAAAACTGGAGGATATTTTTACCGTCAGGCTCCCGAGCATTGATTATTTGGTCGAAGCCGACCGGGACCTCCAGCAATTGCTCGTCGCTGAGCGATCCATGATTTTTGCCGAGGTGTCCTCCGAGGAATTTAAAGGGTTTGAGCAGGAGTATGAAACCAATCTCAAACAATCGCAGGAGCGGTGGGAAAAATTTAAAAAACTGGCTGTTTCCAATCAGGAAAGACCCCTCATAGCCGGATATGAAAAAGCCCGGGGGGAATGGGAAGGGCTTTCCCGCAAAGTGGTTGAAGGCCGAAAGGCCGATACCAGAGAAGGGCGGGTGGAAGCCCTGGATTTAACGTTAGGGGCGACGAAAAAAAAGTTTGAAGAAATGCGAGGTTATATTGATCAATTGACCGATAGTACTCTCAGGAACGCCCAAAAGGCCCACTTTGAGGCTTCGGCTACCTATAGACAGACCATCATCATTCTGGCGCTGACTATTATCGCTGCTTTCTTAGCCGCTGGTTTTATATCCCTGTTCATCCGCAGAGGTATCATGAAGCCGCTTAACGCCGTCATCCACGGCCTCTCCGAGGGTTCAGAGCTGGTGGCCTCCGCCGCTTCCCAGGTCGCTTCGGCCAGTCAGTCCCTCGCTCAAGGGGCCTCTGAGCAAGCTGCCGGTCTGGAAGAAACCTCTTCTTCTATAGAAGAAATGGCCTCTATGACCCGTCAGAACGCGGATAACGCCCATCAGGCTAATTTCCTTATGATGGAAACCAGCCGGGTCGTAGAAGAGGCCAACGGTTCTATGAGTCAATTAACCGGTTCTATGCGTGAAATTTCCGCCGCCAGTGAAGAAACGGCTAATATCATCAAAACCATCGACGAAATCGCTTTTCAAACCAACTTATTGGCTTTGAACGCCGCCGTAGAAGCGGCCCGGGCCGGTGAAGCCGGGGCCGGGTTTGCTGTAGTTTCCGATGAAGTGCGTAATCTGGCTTTGCGAGCCGCCGAGGCCGCAAAAAATACGGCCAATTTGATTGAAGGGACGGTAAAAAAGGTCAAAGATGGTGGGGATATCGTTGCAAAAACCAACGATGCCTTTTCCAAAGTGACCGCCGGGACTCAAAAGATCGGAGGCCTGGTCAGCGAAATATCGGCCGCTTCCCAAGATCAAGCCCAGGGGATCGAACAAATTAATAGGGCCGTCTCTGAAATGGACAAAACCGTTCAAAAAAATGCCGCCAGTGCTGAAGAATCGGCCTCGGCCTCGGAAGAAATCCACGCCCAGGCGGGGATGATGAGAGGCTTTGTTTCGCAACTGATGGCCCTCGTGGGAGGGAACGGATATGGAGGGAATTATAAAAATCTTTTAGGTGAGCCGGTTTCTGGATCAGAGAAAAGTATTAGAGTCAAGTCCCCAAATTCTTTCGGGAAACCTCAAATCCCTTTCAGTAGGCCGGAAAATTCAAAGAGGGTGCTCGCCTCGGCCAAAGAAATTGACCCCAACCAGATCATACCGCTGGACGAGGGTAGTTTTAAAGAGTTTTAACAAAACCCGGACCGGAAGGGAACAGATTACAGGGCGGCATTGCCGCCCCCCTTGAAACCTTGAATCCTTGACCCCTTTCGACCAATATATAGTAGCATCCAGGATTGTTTAAATCGGCAAGGCCCTGAAAGATAGGGAAGGAGGAAAAATTATCTCCCGCAATCGGCAGGATCGCCCTTAATTTTTTCCAGGGCGTGGGGAAAGGCCGGTAGAATAACCGGCAGCATCTCCTCAATAGCCTTTATTCCGCCGGGGAGATTGACTATCAGGGTTTGCCCTCTGACCCCGACCATTCCCCGTGACAGTTGAGCAAAAGGGGTATGTTTCATTCCTTCGGCCCGCATGGCCTCGGCCATCCCCGGGATTTCCCGTTCCAATACCCGCCTGGTGGCTTCAGGGGTGAGATCTCTGGGACTCAACCCGGTTCCGCCGGTAGTTAAAATGAGATCCAGCTTTTTTTGATCGCTCCACTCCACCAGGATATTGACAATAGCCGGGATTTCATCGGGAACAATCCCCGTTGCTTCGATCTGATAAAGATCACGAGGAAGCAAGGCCTGAATTTGGGGTCCTCCTTTATCTTCCCTGATCCCCTGCGCTCCCCTGTCGCTGACGGTCAGTATGCCGGTTTGAATCATGGATTAATTTCCGATGCTGGATGCTGGATACTGGATACTGGATGCTGGATACTGGATGCTGGATTTACCGGGATTATTTTTATCGTTATCCAGTATCTTCTTTTGCTTTTATCCAGTATCCAGTATCCAGTATCTTTATTACTCCTCCATCGCCGCTTTGGCTTCCTGAACGATTTTTTCGCTCATATAAGCCGGGATTTCCTCATAGTGCGAGAATTCGGAAATAAAGGAACCCCTCCCCTGGGTCATGGCTGTCAGGTCCGGTGCGTATTTGGCCACTTCGGCCATGGGCACCTGGGCCTGGATGACCTGGTAATTCCCTTTGGAATCCACCCCTAAAACTTTTCCCCGGCGGCTGTTCAGATCGCCGATAACGTCCCCCATATTCTCATCGGGCACGGTCACCGTTACTTTGACGATCGGCTCTAAAAGGACCGGCTGGGCCTGCTGGACCGCCTTTTTAAAGGCCATGGAAGCGGCGATTTTAAAGGCCATTTCCGAGGAATCCACTTCGTGGGATTTCCCGTCATAAAAGCGGACCTTGAAATCCACCACCGGATAACCGGCCAGGACCCCGCTCTGCATGGATTCGGTAATCCCTTTTTCCACCGCCGGCACGAAATTTCGAGGCACATTCATCCCCACCAGGGCGTCCTGAAATTCAAATCCTTTGCCCCGTTCCAGGGGAAAGACGTCGATATGGACTTCGGCGAATTGTCCCCGGCCTCCGGTTTGTTTTTTATGCCGGTAGATAATGCCTTTGGCCGACTGACGGAAGGTTTCCAGATAGGGGATCTTGGGTGCTTTAAGGATAACTTCCACCCCGAATTTCCTTTTTAATTTATCGATGGTGGTTTCCATATGGACCTGACCCATACCGGAAAGGATAATTTCTTTGGTCTGCGAATCCCGGTCCAGTCGGATAGTCGGATCTTCCTCCATGAGGCGGCTCAGCGAGGAAAAGACCTTATCTTCCTCACCCTTGTTTTTAGCCTCCACCGCATAAGAAATGACCGTTGAGGACGGCGGGGTAAAGGAAAAAAGGATCGGGTCTTTCTCGTCAGCCAGCGAATCACCGGTGACGGTCTCTTTCAGTTTTGCTACCGCCAGGATACTACCCGGATAGCCGGCCGGTATGGGTTTCTGGGTCTTGCCCTCCAGGGCGAACAACTGTCCGAAGCGCTCCCGCGCCTCTTTATTGACATTATAAAAACCGGAATCGGCAGTAATTTCACCTGAAAAAACGCGGAAGATGGTTAACCGGCCGGCATAGGGATCGGCCAGAGTCTTAAAGGCCAAGGCGGCAAAGGGGGTTTCCGCCGAGGGTTCTTTTTTCTTCTCGGCCTTGGTTTTGGGGTCCACCCCGATTTGAGGTCCCCGGTCCAACGGAGAAGGGAGTGCGGCATTAATGGTTTCCAGGAGAAGATCGGTTCCCAGATTCTTAAGGGCCGCCCCGCATAATATCGGGATGAAGGTCCTTTGCAGGATCCCTTTTCGCAACCCCAGGGCCAGTTCATCGGCGGTCAGCTCTTGCCCCTCGAGAAATTTTTCCAGCAAGGCATCGTCGGCCTCAGCCAGATGCTCGATCAGATTGTCCCGGGCGGTCCGCACTTCATCGGTCATATCGGCCGGTATGGGAATTTCCTTCCCCTCCCCCTGACCCCCGGAATAGGTATAGGCTTTATTGTTAAGCAGGGATATTATCCCGCTCAAGGATTCACCGGCCCCAATGGGCAGGGTCATGGGTACGGTCCTGGTCTTGAGCAAATCTTGAATGGAGGTAAGGGTCTTCTGAAATTCGGCCCTTTCCCGGTCCAACTTATTGATAAATATCAGGCAGGGGGTACCATTTTGTTCCGCAGCCTGCCAGATGCGCTCGGTCTGGACTTTAACCCCGTCAACAGCGTCTACCACCACCACCAGACCGTCCAGAACCTGAAGACAGGCGAAGGTATCGGCGATAAAATTTTCATCCCCAGGGGTATCGGCCAAGAAAACCTTGTGTTTTTTCCAGTCATAATGATGAAAGGCCGTATTGATGGTCAAATGACGCTTTACTTCTTCCGGTTCAAAATCCAAACTGGAGGATCCTTCATCGACCTTTCCCATCCGGTCGATTGTTTTGGTCGTAAAAAGGAGGGCTTCACCCAAAGTGGTTTTCCCTGCCCCGCTATGGGCCACCAAGCCGATGGTTCTGATTTTTTCAAGATTTTTTTCCATACCCAAGTCCTTTCCTAAATAACGCGCGATTGTTGCTTTAATACCTCAATAAGTCATTAAAAGTCAAGATATTTGACCGGTTGATCCAAGGGGCGAAGAGGCCGGGAATTGAAAAAAATAGCCGTTAATCTCCAGAAAGAATCACCTCCTTCCGGAAAAAGAAGGATCCGGGCTTATCTATTTTCTTGACAACCTCCTTTTTTATAACTAATTGTTAAAATAGAATATTTAGATTCCAGTTAGATAAAGGGAGGCCCTTTGGTTTTTTTTGAGGCTCGGAATTTGGTCAAATTTTTTGGGGAATTACCGGCGGTAAACGGGATCGGGTTCAGGGTTGAACAGGGAGAGATCTTCGGCCTCATCGGACCAAACGGTTCGGGGAAGACCACGATCTTTAACTTGATTAATCATTTTATCACCTTGGATGCCGGTGAAATCTTTTTTTATGGGAAAGACCTCCATGGCTTGGCCCCCCAGAGGATCAATAAACTCGGAATTGCCCGGACCTTTCAAACACCCCAGATTTCCTTTTCCATGTCTGTCCTTGATCAGGTTACGGCTGCGGCCTTCTGCCGGACCAACCGGATGAAGCAAGCCCGGGAATCGGCCCGGGAATGCCTGGCTTTTTGCGGACTGGAGTCACGGGGGGAATACCCGGCCGCCGGGCTGCCCGTCGGGCTGCGAAAAAGACTGGAGTTGGCCCGGGCCTTGGCCACCCGCCCGCAGTTGATGCTCTTGGACGAGACTTTTTCCGGACTTAATCCCAGTGAAATCAATCAAGCCCTGGACCTGATAAAAAAAATCAACAGCCAGGGCATCACCCTGATTATCATTGAACATATCATGAAGGTGATTATGGCCATTTCCGACCGGATCCTGGTCATTAACCATGGCCGGGTGATTACGGAAGGGACCCCGGAAACGGTTTCTCAAACCCCTCAGGTGATCGAGGCCTATTTGGGGAAAAAGGACCGGGCAGGGATTGATTCGGTGGTTAACGCCGGTGGAAGGGGATGACCCATTCAAGTCATTGGTCTAACCGTATGCTGAAAAACACACTTTTTAAAGGTTGCTGAAATGGATGCCATGATCCTGGCCGCCGGGGAAGGGACCCGTCTAAGGCCGATAAGTTATTTGCGCCCCAAACCCTTGCTGCCCGTTCTTAACGAGGCCTTGCTGCAATGGACCTTGAGATATTTGAATCGGTTTTCCATTGACCGGGTTATTCTCAACACCCATCATCTGGCAACCCATTTTGAAACCGGGTTGCTTTCCCTGGATAAAGGAAAAATTAAAAAAGTGGAAACCCGTTATGAACCCCAAATCCTGAACACGGGTGGGGGGCTGGTTAATGCCAGGGATTTTTTTCAAACCGACCCCTTCCTGGTAATCAGCGGTGACATTCTTACCGACATCGACATTGCCAAGGCGGTTGAGTTTCACCAAAGCCATCCCGATCCGGTGACTCTAATCTTGCATGACTATCCCGAGTTCAATCAAATCTTGGTCGATTCCCGAACTCACATCCAGAAATTCAGAGAAGGTTACGGACGAGGTCTGGACTTTGCCAATATTCATATCTTGGATCGAGCCGTTTTTGATTTTCTTCCTGCTCCGGGAAATTTTGATATCACCACAGCCTATCAGGAAATTATTGACCGGGGTATTCCGATTCATGGTTATGTCAGTCGAGGACACTACTGGCGGAATATCGGAACACCCGAGACCTATCTCAAGGTGCACGAGGAATTGCTGACCACCCCCTCTTCCACCCTCTCCCCCACGGAGGGGAGGGCTGTGGTGGGGGGGCTGTCAAAGGGGATTTTAATTCACCCCCAGGCCTTTGTTGAAAAAAACGTCGAATTCTCCGGCTGGGCCTGTATCGGCAAAGGGTGCCGTCTAAAAAGCGGATGCCGCATAGAGAACTCGATATTATGGGAAGACATCGTAGTGGAATCCGGTATTTCGATTTCGGGATCCATCATCAGCCGGGCCGTTCGTATTGAAAAGGACCTATCCGGAGAAATAATCGCTTGAGCCGATTTTCCTTTTCGCATTTTACTAATCCCAGAGAAAATTTTTCTCATGAGAAACTTGATTCACTTTATCAACAGCAACCTTTCCGCCATTAACGGTTACAGCGGTCGTATCCGTATTCACCCTCTCAAGGGTGACGGTTCCGACCGCCGGGTGTTTCGGCTGACCACAGGGCGGAATTCCCTCATCTGCGTTTCCCACCCCGGGGGACGAAAAGGGCTCCCTTCGGAAAATGATTCCTTTTTTTATGTAGCCAACCACTTCCAGGCCAAAGGCCTCCCCGCCCCGGACATCCGGGCCTTCGACCCCCCAAAAGGTCTGTTTCTCATGCAGGATTTCGGGGATTTCACCCTGGAAACATTGATCAGAAAACTCAAAGACCCTCAGGTTATTAAGCGGGTCTATCAGACGGTCCTGAGGCTGCTGTTAAAGATCCAGATCCATGGGGCTGAAAATTTCAACACCGCCTGGTGTTATGATACGCCGCTTTTTGATGGGCGATTCTCCTGGGAACGCGAATCCCTTTACTTTATCGAAACCTATTTGAAAGGCTATCGTCGATGGCAGAAGGTCCCGCCATCCTTAGAGAAGGAACTTAAGGAAATAGCCCTGCGGGTGGATCAGGAAAAAACCAGGCTGCTGCTTTACCGTGATTTCCAATCCCGCAATCTTATGATCTGGTCCGGAGGGATCGGCCTTATCGATTTCCAGGCCGCCCGCATCGGCCCCCCCCAATACGACCTGGCTTCCCTGCTCATCGACCCTTATGTCAATCTTTCCGAAGAACTGCAGAAGGATCTATTGGAACACTATCTGGAGGATCTCTCCCAAAGGCTGCCGCTACAGGAGAAGGCCTTCCGCGAGCATTATGATATCATCGCCTTCCAGAGAAATCTGCAGGTCTTAGGGGCCTTTGCCTATCTCTCCCGGGTCAAAGGGAAAATCTATTTTGAACAGTATATCCCGGCCGCTTTGGCCTCTTTGAAAGGAAGGGTCCTGGAAAAAATTTTCACCCCTTACCGGCAGGTAAAAAAATGGATCGGTGAACTTTAACCCATTATCGTCCCCCTGTCCACGAGGCTTCCTCCTTGACAGGGGCCTGAATTTTATCGTATACCATAAAAAAATTGACGGTTACCGGCAGATGACTCGCTATCTTAATCCGTTCCGGGAAATCCTGGCCATCGCCGTTATTTCCACGGCCTTGTGCGTAATGGTTTATAACCAAGCCAAGATTATCGCCCCCTTGGCCAAGCATAATCTGGAAACCTTTATTTCTTTCAACCAGGAAGTCCGTTTTGGTTACGCTGAAACCGATATCGGCCTATTAGACCTGGAAAAAGACTGGCGGCCGAGAATACTGAGCTTATTGGCCGGGTCTTTGGCCACCAGACCGGCCTTTTTGACCGACAATCCAGCGACCCATTATCCGCGGCTCATCGGTCTCTACTCGGCCGTCTGGCTGGGGTTGACCTTTTTTCTTTTGCTTCTGACCTTTGGCCGGGAGGCCCTCTTCCCTATCCTGGGCACCTTCGCCGCCGTGGCCTTTGCCTACATGCCCGGTATGGCCGACCGCATCTACCCCTGGGACCTCCCCTCCTTATTTTTTTTCACTTTATTTGTTTGTTTGCTTCACCGGCAAAGGTTGAATTGGTTTCTACTTGTTCTTCCGCTGGCGGTACTTTTTAAAGAAACGGCCGTGGTTCTGACTCTGGCCTACCTCTTCCGTGCGGGGACCGGAACAAAACGTCTCCTGTACTTCGCCGCCGCCGCGGCCCTGGCTTTTTTCGCCAAGCTCTCCGCAGATTTACTGACCGATTCCCTGGGCCGCTTCACCTTAGACACCGGTTTCCTGAAAACAAACGTACGCTATCTAATCAGGGGAACTTTTCCCTACCCGGAGTGGTACCCCGGTCTTACGGGCTTCAGTCACCCCCTTTTCCTGAATGCGGGTTTGCTGCTTGCCTTTTTCCTCTACCCCTTCCGAAGCCATCCTCTTGGGATGCTCCGAGTCATCGTTCTATGTTATGTTGCCGGCATGTTCTTTTACGGGATCATTTTTGAATACCGCATTTGGATTGACATTACCCCACTGTTGCTTTATCCCTTGATGCCGGCCGGCAAAGGTAACCCTGCAGCGGAGAAAACATGATGAAATCTTTATTCCTTTGCTTCAGGAGAGGGCTCCACTCCCGGCTGGGGATAAAAATGGCCATCGCCGCAGCGCTTCTTTATCTGATTTATTCTCAAAATATCCTATTCGTCCATGTAATCCATCACTTTTCTCCCGAGTATTTAGGGAAAGACTCCGGATCTCTTTATGAAGAACGCATGTCCAAACTCCGGCCCTTCCTCCCTGTGAGGGAGAAGATCGGATACGTCTCGGATGCCGGCTTGGAGTTTTTCCTGCGGGCCCAGTATGCCCTGGCCCCGGTTATTTTGACCCCCTCCCCGGATGGTCTCTGGATTGTGGCCAATTACTCCCGGCCCTCGGCCCGTCCCCAAAAAATAAAGGGCAAAGCCTATACCGTTATAAAGGAATACGATGACGGTCTAAGCCTGCTTAACGCAGCCGAATGATGCTTCTTTTACCGTTGCTCTTCATCCTCCCCCTATTGACCGGCTTCTTATTAGTCCGCCTTTTGCTGCCGTCCCGGCCCAAAGGAATGGGCCGTCTCTGGCTGCATCTCTCCCTGGGCTGGGGATTGGGAACAGGTATTTTTTCGATCCTTTCCTTCTATTGGCTTCTTCTTTTTAAGGCTTGGGATCAGAAGTTGCTGCTGCTGGAATTGGGAATTTTGTTGGCCGTATTGTTCTGCGTTAGGATAGCTGGAAAGGCAAAGGATATTGCTCTCTCTGCCCCCCTGCCGCATCCCTTGGCCGAAAACAACCCTTCCCGGCTGCCGGGGCTTCTATTTATAATTTTTTTTGTCTATGCCGGGATCATGTTTTTTTTCCTGCTCTATGCCAATCCCCACGGCCGTTGGGACGCCTGGTATATCTGGAATCTCCGCGCCCGCTTTCTCTTTCGAGGCCAGGTGAATTGGATGGAGGCCTTTTCCCCTTTGCTGTCCCATACCGACTATCCGCCGTTGCTGCCTCTGACGGTGGCCCGCTATTGGTTCCAGATTAAGCGGGAAACCCTTCTGGTTCCCGGGTTAATTTCTCTGTTTTATATGTTAAGTACCGCCGGGCTGCTGGTTTCCGCCTTTTCTTTGAATAGGACCCGAATCAAGGGTTATCTGGCCGGAATTTTTCTATTGGGCACTCCCTTTTTCCTCTTCCTGGCGGCTGATCAAATCGCCGATAATCCCCTGGCCTATTATTTCTTAGGGGTCCTGGTCTGCTTTTTTCTTTATGATCAAAAGGTGAATTCAGAACCGGGGCTGATCATACTGGCCGGCATCCTGGCCGGATTTTCCGGGTGGACAAAAAATGAAGGGCTGCTTTTTCTCCTGACCCTTCCCCTGGCCCGTTTGTTTGTCCCCCGGCAGACATGGAAGGCCTATGGCCGGATCATGGGTTTTTATCTTTTGGGACTGCTTCCAGTCCTACTTACCATCCTGATCTTTAAAGTCCATATTGCCCCTGCGAATGATCTCTGGGGTCCCCAGACGGTGATAACGTTGTTTCAGAAGTTGGGAGAGGGCGGGAGATATTTGCAGATCGGAAAGGATTTTATTAAAACGTTTTATGAATTCGGTTACTGGCCTTCTCTAAAATTGAATGCCTTGTTGTTTATTTTCGCTGTTCTCTTCGGTTTTTCATGGTCGAGGCTTTGGAGAGATCTGCTCCCCTCCACCTTGGTTTTTGTAGTTATGCTGGCCGGGTATTTTTCGGTCTTTGTCCTTTCCCCCCATGATCTGTCCTGGCATTTGCGTACCGCCACGGATCGATTGTTTTTACACTTTTGGCCCAGCCTCCTTTTTATTTATTTTTTACTGCTGCGGCCTCCGGATTCAACTTCCTGAATCCTTCGCAGATTTAATTAGTTCTCATCCGGAAAGTCCTTTTTCCGGCCGGTCCCCGTAGGGGGACCTTTGAAAAGGTCACTGGAAGTGACCGGATGAGAACACACATCTGCCGGCTGTTCTCTCCGGCCAGAAACCCTTTATCTAAAGGGTTTCTGGCAAATGCAACAAACAAAATCCAGGTGTGTCCATCCGAAAATTACCATTTCCGGATGGACACTAATTGAAAGAAAACCGGAGTCTCATTCCATAATGGATTTCCCTTTCGGAAAAATAAAGGCCCTCGGCTTTGGAAGCCCAACGGGTCCGGTTGACATAGGTTTCCAAGGTCAGATCTTGACGAAGACGATAGGCCGCTTTCAGCTCCATCTCGGTCAGGGTGTCCCGAAGCGTAAGACGCCGGGTTATCTTTTCTTCCACCAGGTCCCGCCCCCTGAGGTCCTTGAAATCACTTCTTTGTAAAAAACCGCCGACTTCCAGAGGTCCATAGGCGGCGGAAAATCTCAAGGATTCGCTCAGCCCCACCCCGTAATAATAAAATTTATCCCCTTCTTTGGATTGTACCCCGGCCAAACCCTCTGCTCCGTATTTCCTCCGAAACTGCCTCAGGGCCTGGCTCTGAATCATGGCGAAATCGCCGAACAGATCGGCTCCTACCCGGAACTTCCAGCCCCCCTTATAAAAAACTGCCTCTAAGGACGGACCAAGCAACTCGAAGTTGCTGATCCATCCTCCCCCTTGAGGGCGGTTAATGACTTTGAAATCCAGGGCCGATGAGGGTCCGATCATAAGGCTGTAACCATTTTTTTCTACTCCTGCCTCATCTCGGATATCCTTTAAATGATAAGCACCGAAAACGGCTTTTGTCCGCAACATTAGATCATCGGGGTTTTTCTTTTTTCCCCCCCAGTATTGCACCTGGACCAAGGTCAAAACGGTATCTTTGTAGAGGCCTCGGGATTGACCCGGCTGATCAAAAAAGGCGTTTTTTTGGATCTCCGTCTCCAAGCCAAAGGTGACTACACCTTTAGACTCCAAGACCTCCTTAATCTGCTCCCCCCCAGCGTAAATATCGAATCGGGCCTTTTTGCCCTGATGGTATGGTAATGCCTTTGTCCCGGACCTTCTGGGGGAAAAATCATTCAACCAGTTGTTTAAGGCCGTACCGGGATCGAAAACAGCGGCCAGGAAATTCCTCCAAGGGGATCTTACCGGACCATAGCGCAGATACTCTCCTATCTGGTACAAGACCTCCCCGAAAACCACGCCCCCCATGGTAGTAACCATTTGGTCATTGATGCTGTAAACCTCCCGTATTTCTCCCAGGGTTTCCCAAAGTGAAGAGGCGGCGAAGGTGCCGATAAAAGATTCCAGGGCGTTGAGCCCGTTCCCCCTGGCCAGCAAATAATAGCCGGTCCCGGCCGCGGCATGACCGAGATTGATGTCGGCGGCGTTATTATCGAAGCGGACGGTGTCCAGAGAGAAAAGCTTTTTTTTCAATGTCTCCCGATTGAAAGGATACTGCCAGTCGTTTTCGTTCCTTTTACGTCCTTCCGGGGAATAATAGATGGCTGCCGTCACCCCCAGGGCGAGTACAAGCTCGGTTGCGGCGCGAAGATAATATTTCGGTTGAGCGGTAATCCCTTCCGGGGGAAATTGGAAGGGGGTCCCCTCTCCCGGTCTCTGATCTGTTTTATTGGGATGGAGAGCGGAAGTATCGTTTTCTCCCCTGAGGATGTGTTCCTGCTCCTGCTTTGAGGAGGCATTCTGCTCTTCCGCCCGGGAGGGGACCTGTAAAATAAAAAGGATAAAAAATACTAAGGCTATGTTAGAAAAACGAATCATCAGAATTTACCGGATATCCCTTAGGCGGGTTCAATCCCCCAATTTTTCTAATGATAGATGGGGACGGGGCTTGAGGATGCACTATAGGAAAACCGGTCGGCCAAGTCAAGGAATTCTGATCCGGTGCTTATTTGAGAGAACGCATATAGATCCTGGAAAAGGCCCCGGTAGAACGCATAAGGTTCTCGATGATCCGGTTGTATTCCTGAAGGGATTTTTCAGGGGCCTTGGTGATATATTTCCGGGCGTCGTACTCCCCTTCCTCACTGGTCTTTTCAATATCCCGATACCCTTCCTTATCGGTTACGATGCCCTTGACCGCCTTATACAGGGCCTTGGCCACGTTTCGCGATTCCCTGGCGGCCACCCGGCTGACAAATCGGTCAAAATAGACCGGGTAGTCCCTGTCGGCTGCTGAATCGCCCAGGACTTTAAAGAGCGTGTACCCCTGGTTGTGATTCTGGTAGGCGTTGTGCAACCCCTGGTACAGCAGTTTTTCAATTAAAATATGGGCCCGGGATACCTCGCTGACGGCCGAAGCCTTGGGACCGTGGATGCCGATCATATCCAATACGGCAATGGAGAGCATGGTCAGGGTACTGCGCCCCGGCATGATGGTGGTATGATAAGGCATGGTCATGTCCTGCAGATAATGCAGCCCCCAACCGGCGAAACGATATCCCCAGTAGGGATGTCCGGTCTCAAAGGCCAGTTTGGCCAGAGAATGGAATAAATGGGCCCTTTGCTCGGGAAAGGTCTTTTGAAAAGGCGGCGCTGCTTTGTATACAATTCCAGATTCGTGATAGAAGCCCATGTGAAAAGGGGCCTGGGTCCCGTAATCCAGTTTTGGATTACCAAAAGGCTGCTTGCCGTATTGGTATTCTTTCCCAAAAGCGGTATCGTTGTCCTCCCAGAGACCGATATCCAGACCGTTGTCCGGTTCATCCGCGGCTGTAGCCAGCACATCCAGTATCCTGACCTTCTCCCCCGGCTGCAAGGGCATATAGACCGTATTCTCAAAGTTGTGGGCCAGAACGCTTATCACCGACCAGGACAGCGGTTTCTTGGCCGGTTGGGGCACCCCCGGAAGGAGCATGACAAACAAGGGCAGCTTCATCTCCGGATTCAAACGCAGGGCTTTTAAGAAACGAAGGCGGAGGTCGTTCTCTTTGCTCGCGGAAAAATCGAGGGCCGGGGGGCAGGCCGGATAGGCCTTGACCTGGGCCCTGGCCCATTCTTCCTCGGCTATTAACAAGGCCCCAATTTTTTCTTTCTCGTTAACCAAAAATCCTTCCAGGGGTTCGGCGGTCACCGCCTCCTGATATCCGGGCAGGTCCTTAAAAATAGGATGGTTTAATAAGGTGTGATTTTTCCAGGCCTGGGCGGAAAGAGGGATCACTAATACCCACCCGGCCAATAGAACCAACAACCCCCAGCGCTTTTTATTTGACATCCCCTGGTCTCCGTTTCTTTTTATGATAGGTCATTGTAACGCCCCCTCAGGAAAAATCAAGGATTCTTTGAAACAAGGTCTTGATTTTCCCTTCAAAATAAAGTAACCCAAATAAAACCTTTCTGTAACCTTTTTGTAACCTTCTCGGGATAATAATGTCATCGAATCTGTTATCGTCCGGAAAGGACCTTCCCGAATCAAAAAGAATCATAAAATAGAGAAGAACCCTATTTATTTATGGACACCCCCTCAAACCGGAATTAAAATAACCCCGATTATGGCTGAATATAAAATCCTCATTGTGGAAGACGACCCGGACATACTGGAGCTCCTCCATTTTAATCTGGAAAAGGCCGGCTACCGGACCCTCCGCGCTGAAGACGGCGAACAGGCCCTTCCCCTGGCCCGCAAACAGAATCCGGACCTGGTACTCCTGGACCTTCTCCTGCCGGGTCTAAACGGTCTGGAGGTTTGCCGGCGGATGAAAGGGGACCCGGCCCTGCAGCATATTCCCATCATCATGGTTACGGCAAAAGGAGAAGAAATGGACCGGATTGTGGGGCTTGAGCTGGGGGCCGATGATTATATCGTCAAACCCTTCAGCATCCGTGAAATTCTCCTGCGTATCGAAAAATTGCTCGGTCGACGCCAGCAGAAAGGGCCGCCCGTCCTGCTGAAAGCCGGGGACCTGATCCTGGATACAGAGGCCCATACGGTCACCCTGGAGGAAAAACGGCTGGACCTGACCGCCACAGAATTCCGCCTCCTGGCCCATTTGATGCGCACTCGGGGAAGGGTGCAAACCAGAGAAATTTTGCTGGATAAAGTCTGGGGCTATTCCTTCGAGGGCTATTCCCGGACCATAGACACCCACATCCGCCGTATTCGCATTAAACTGGAATCCCACCAGGACCTTATTGAAACGGTCAGAGGGGTAGGATACCGCTTTCGGGAGTAGTATGGGAACTCGCTGGTATATAAAAATACTTGCGGCCTTTATTTTAATCATTGCCGTAGTCGTCATCCCCACTGTCGTCTATCTCAGTTCCAATGTGAAATCCTTTTTAATGACCCAAAAAGAGGAGGAACTCTTTAGGGAGTTGAAACTGTCGGCCAAGATGGTTTCCGGCTTTTTTAATTCCGGTTTTTATAACCCTAACCAGGTCCAGGAAATAGCCCTGCGGGTAGGAGCGGACATAGATAAAAGGGTCACCATCATTTCCGGAGAAGGGAAAGTTTTGGGAGACTCCGGATTATCCCCAGAGGCCGTGGATACCATGGATGACCATTCCAATCGCCGTGAGATTTTAGACGCCCGTTCCAAAGGGTTCGGTCGAAGCATTCGGTTCAGCACCACTCTGCAAACCAATACCCTTTACGGGGCCGTTCCCATCTATTCGGGGAACCGGCTCAAGGGATTCATCCGTTTGGCTATTCCCTTGAGTCAAATCGAGGAGCTGATTTCCGGTCTCCGACGGAAAATGATCCTGGCCGGCGGCCTGACCGGTTTGTTTGCCGTTTTACTCAGTTTTCTGATCACCTGGAGCATCAATCGTCCCTTACGGGAAATCACCGGGATGGTACAGAAGATGGCTGACGGGGAATTAAAGCAACCCTTTCATGTTCTGCCCAAAACCGAATTCCGGGACTTGATCTCTTCCCTGGAAAAGATGTCCAATGAACTCAGAGAAAAAATCGACTTGCTGGATATGGAGACTGGCCAGCTAAACACGCTCCTTTCCACCATGCGTGAAGGCGTTTTAGTCACCGATGAAAAAGGCCGGATGATCATGATGAACCCCTTCCTGGAGCAGGTCTTGGGAAAGAAAAAAGACTGGAAAAAAAAGACGGTTCAGGAAGTTTTCATGAACAGCGAATTCCAGGATGCCGTGGAAGCGGTCCTGACCGGGGCCTCCTTTAAAGGCCTGAAAATTACCTGCGGCCGCAATCCCCAACGGGACTTCGACGTTCAAATCGTGGCCCTTACCCCTATCGGAAAATCCAGGCGGGCCGTAGCCTTGCTTCACGATACCACCGAACTGCAATATCTGCTGAAGGTCCGTCAGGATTTCGTAGCCAATGCCTCTCATGAACTGCGTACCCCCCTGACCTCCATCAGTGGTTATGTGGAAACCCTGCTCTCTCTGGACCCCAACGAACCTCCGGAGCTGCGACGCTTCCTGTCCATTATTCAAAAAAATGTGGGACAGATGAATTTCCTGGTTTCCGATTTGCTGGACCTGGCCAAACTGGATCTGCAGGAGGAAACCAAAGATATCCGGGGACCGGTCCCGGTCCGGGAAATACTGGAAGGGGCGGCCCAAATGATCCGGGAACAGGCTGGAAAAAAGGGAATCACCCTTGAGGAAAACTGGCCAGGTTTACCGCGGGACCTGAGCGGCTGGTGGGAAAAAGACCGTATGATCCAGGCCGTCTTCAATATCCTGGACAATGCCGTCAAATACACCCCTCCGGGTGGGCACGTTGGTCTTTCAGCGAAAACCGTTTCGCCTTTGGAGGTAAGCATCCAGGGGAAAAATGGAATAGGCGAACGACGAACGACGAACGACGAACGACACCGAGATTTCGTTGAAATCTCGGTAAAGGACACCGGCATCGGCATTCCCAGGGAACACCTGACCCGGATTTTCGAACGGTTCTACCGGGTGGACAAAGCCCGCTCCCGTGAACTGGGCGGGACCGGACTGGGACTGGCCATCGTCAAACATATCTTAGAAACCCACGGTGGCAAAGTCGAGGCTGCCAGCACTCCCAATCAGGGGTCGACCTTCAAACTGATCCTTCCCCTGGACCCTTGGACAGACACCTCTGAACCCGGGCCAACCGTCATCTGACCTCCCTCTATTTTATTTGTTGACGAAAAGACCGACTCCGGTTAAAAATCCAAAGTCAAATGCATCCAACCATCACCGCCTCCCTTTGGACCGGGATTCGGAAGGGTCTTCGGTCCTCCTTTGGAATTATCAGGGTCATGCTCCCGGTGACCCTGGTCGTGACCCTGCTGAAAATTTCACCGGCCCTGGACTGGCTGTCCGAAATATGCAAACCCCTCATGGGTCTGGTCGGCCTGAGGGGAGAAACCGCTATCCCCTTCATCCTCGGATCAGTGCTCAACCTTTACGTAGCCATCGGGGCCATGATCCCTCTGGCCCTTTCCGCTAAAGAAACCACCATCCTGGCCACCATGCTCCTGATTTCCCACAACCTGATCGTGGAAACGGCGGTCATCCGCGGCATGGACGCCCCCTGGGTCTGGCTGCTGCTGCTCAGGATCCTGGCCGCTTTTTTCATGGGATTTATGCTGTCATGGATGCTCTGATACCACCGGCTGTGTCCGCTGAACTCCTCCGGTCCCTGTTTGCCTTTCTCAAGGTATCCGGCATGGTCCTTCTGATCGTCACCCCGATAATCACGGTCATGGAATTATTAAGGATCTATCATTGGCTGGACCGTCTATTAACCCCTTTGCATCACCTTTTTTACTGGATGCGTATCCGCAAGGAATCGGTGGTGGCCCTGGTGGTGGGCCTTATTTTCGGAATCGCCTACGGGGGCGGGGTGATGATGGAGGAAAAAAACTCCGGGGCCTTGAATAAAAGGGATGCCCTTTTGATCGGCGTTTTTCTATCCCTCTGTCATGCCCTGATCGAAGACACCCTGATTTTCGCCGCCATCGGGGCCGATCTGCTGATTATCCTTTTTGTCCGGACCGGGTTTGCCGTTCTGGTGATCCTGATCTTGAGCCGTCTGTTGCCCCGGGGACCAAAAATTTCCTGACTCAAAAAAATTCGCGCGCTGCGGCACAAAGCTTTTCGGGGCTCAGGTAGTCAAGGGATTCCTTATGGATTTTCTCAAAATAGCTGACGTCGCTGGCCCCCATGGGCGGCAGAAGGCGCCTGGTCATCATCCGGGCCTGGACCCAAAAGGAATCATCATTGGGATGTTTCCCCGAGTAGAGACCCAGGTTGAAACTGTAATGATTATAGGCCAGGAAAAAACGAAAGACCCGCATCAGACCCTCACAAAAATCCTTCAGGTCCTGGTCGTCAAGCCCCGGCAAAGAGGTCTTTCCCTGGAAGATCGTCATAATATCCGTAAACCCCAGGGGGGCAAAGGCGGCCAGCCAGACCGTTTTCCCGCTCTTTCCAATAAACCGTTCCTTTAGCGTTATTTCTTCTTTGGCCAGATCCTCCCAAAAAACCGATCCCTGACGTTTATAATAGCGGGCTGCGGCCCGGATCAGGGTCTCCTGATAGTAGGTGGGGAACTCCCCGGCCAGGACCTGAAGATGGGGATGGATAATACTGCCGCCGGCCATGGGCAGATAATTCCAGTTGATAGAGGAATAGCGTACGGCCGGGTCTTTCTCCGCCACCCGGCGCAGAAAAATCAGGGCTGCAGAAAAGGCGCTGAAAAGCATTTCTTCGTTGAAATCGGCCAGGGACACATAATGCTGTTTGCTCATTACGGCCACGGCGCAGTGACGGTCAAAGGGGATGCGGTTGGGAAACAGGACCGCTTCCCCCTTAAACAACCTCCCGCCCGGAAAAAAATCTTCAGTGAAACGCGGCGTGACCTTCTCCAGGGTCTCCGGACAAAAGGGACAGACCTGTGGTCCGCCTTTCTTTAACATTTCCTCCATGTCCCAGAGGTCGAATTTCGGAATCGGAAGATTCAGAACCCGGACCGACCTTTTAGTCAAAGGGTCCCAGCGGGTCTCCAGAGCAAGCGTCAATTCCTTAAACCCGTCGTTGGGATTTAATATTTTCGAGTTTTGGACCTTTTTTCTGAAATGAATGCCCAAGGATCCGTCTCCTTTCACTTTCCGTTTTTACATAGGAAACTTATCAGGTGAGGGGGGGAGTGTCAAGTCAGGGAATCCAGGACTGCGGATCAAAAAGGCTTACATTCATAAAACCAAACCGGACCCCTTAAATCCTTCTTGCCCATAGAATCCCTTTCGGATATTCTCAGGACAGGCCTCCTCCGGAAACTCGCTTTTCCGGAGGAGGCCCCGGGAGAAAAACATCAATAAAAGAACGGCCCCAAGGATTGGGACCGGTTTCCTGAAGAGGAGGATTTATGCGACCTGTTTTTTACCCTGAGAGTATAGCAGTGATCGGTGTTTCCACCTCCGCCGACAATATGGGCCTCGGTATTATGTATAATCTCAGCGAATTCGGTTTTAAAGGTACTATTTATCCCGTAGGGATAAAAGGAGGAGAACTGGGTGGGAAAACGATCTATCCTTCTGTTTTGAATATTCCCGGCCAAGTGGATCTGGCCGTCATCCTCACCCCGGCCCGGACGGTGGCTTCTATTCTCGATGACTGCGGCCGGAAAGGCATTCGCTGGGCCGTGGTGGAGAGCTCCGGATTTCGTGAATACAGGGAAGAAGGAAAACGGTTTGAGAACGATATGCTTCGGAGCGCCGAAAAATGGGGGATGCGTTTTATCGGTCCGAACTGCATCGGGGTAATCAACATTGAAAACGGCCTTTGCACCCCCTTTACCCCCTTGAAACCCATGGTCCGCCGGGGAGATATCTCTATCATCTCTCAAAGCGGGGGGGTGGGGATGTCGGTCTTGAACCTGATGGGAAACGAAGGGCTGGGACTGAACAAATTCGTTTCCGCCGGGAATATGCTCAATATCCAGACCGAGGAATTCCTCGAATACTTAATCCAGGACCCCTCCACCAACTATATCTACCTCCACCTGGAGGGGATACAAAACGGTCGCAAACTCATGGAAACGGCCCGGCGCTCCCCCAAGCCCATCCTGATCTCCAAGGCCAATATCGGTCGGTTGGGAAAATCGATCGCCTCTTCCCACACGGCCTCCCTCTCCAGCAACGATAAGGTAGTTGAAGCCGCCTTCCGCCAGTCCGGCATCATCCGCATCAACGATGGGACAACTCTGGGCAATGACCTGAAAATTTTGCATCTGCCGCCGATGCGCGGCCGGAATCTGGCTATCATCTCCCGTTCCGGGGGCCATGCCGTGATCGCCGCCGATGTTTGTGAATTAGTGGGATTGAACCTGGCTCCCTTTCCCCAGGAATTCATCAGGGAGATTGAAAAACATTTCCGGGCCTCGGTCATCAAACTGACCAATCCCCTGGACCTCGGAGATCTCTTTGATTCCGATTTTTTCCTGTACATCATTGAAAGGACCTTGACCCAGGAGGGAGTGGACGGCCTCGTTTTTCTGCATACCATCATCCCTGTGATCGAAGGTCCCAAATCCCGAGAGCTTTTATCCCGGGTCAGCGAACTCTCCAGGCAATATCAGAAACCGGTGGCCGTCTATGTTTCCACCGAGGATCAGGAAGTGGCCTGGCTGAAAAGGAACCTGAATTTTCCGATCTTCACCCAGATCGTGGAAACGATTCGGGCCCTGGACCTGAACCGCCGCTACTATTCGGAAATCGGGCCGATCCACCAGCCTCTGACCATCGATTCCTTTCCAGTAGACCTGGACAAGGCCCGATCTTTGATCGAGAGAGTCGCAGAAGAAAAAAGAGATCCCTTCCTGCATGAAGCGGCTGAGATCTTCAACCTTTACGATATCCCCCTGGTCCGTGGCCTCCCGGTCCGGTCCAAGGATGAGGCTGTGCAGGCCGCCAGGGAATCGGGGTTCCCGGTGGCCCTGAAGATCATCTCCAGGGATATCTCCCATAAATCCGATGTGGGCGGTGTGCAGTTGAACCTGCGCACAGAAACC
>JBFMBU010000310.1:0-22747 GCA_040755035.1 Thermodesulfobacteriota bacterium | reverse complement strand
ATCATACTAAAAAAGATCATCAGGACCATCGAGCCGGAATATCCCAGGAGAAAAAGGAGAGGGGGGGCTAGGAAAAGGGAAAGCAAGGAAAAAAGAATTTTAAGGGAAAGGATGTTCCCGGCATAGCGCCCCAGGAGTCGATGGTCACGGGAAACGTCCCGGATAAGGACCAGATTAAGGCCCCAATCGGAAAAGATAGTCAGTATTCCCGCAAAAAAATAGGCCAGAGAATATTGGCCGTAATCGCTATCACCCAAATATCGGGCGGCGGCAATGGCGAAAAGAAAGGCCAGAGAACGAATCAGGCCTTCGGCGATGAACTTAAGAAGGATATTCTTTCGAGCCCGGTTAAGGATATTCATGGTTGGTATTAACTGCTTGAGGTTAGTAGAGGAGAATCTGTGATGTAAACGGGTGTTGATACGGGGCTGAAGAGACTCAAGGACACGGGGGTACGGAGAGGCGGAGATAGGGAGATGGAAGTGAATAACGGATCTCCCCTTCCCCCTCTCATCGGTGTCTCCGTCTCTCTTTTTTTCCCTATCACCTTGTTCCTTTTCGGACTTATGACCTCACTGGGAACTCCTGGCTTACAAGAGATCCTGATTGATGCTCACTTTGGCTTTTTTTCGTAAATAGCGGCTCCATTCCTGAAAAAGGACGGCCTGCTTTTGCTGTTGAAGGGCCTGGGCCACTTTTTCCTGATCTTTTTGAAATTCCTCCAATGCGGCGGGACGGGATTCTTTGAAAACGATGATGATATTATCCTTGCCCAACGTGAGCAGCTTTTCCGGAACAGGAGAGGAAGGCCCAATGGAAAAAAGGATTTCCTGACCTTCCGCCGTATCGGCCCAAGGGGGGCGGTTTTTTATGCGGGAGAAAAAACCGGTTTCATCGGCTTTGCGGTTTTTATCGCGGGCGACCTGAAGCACGTCTTTCTTTTTGCGAAGTTCACTTAAAAAGGCCTCGGCCTCTGATAAGGCCCTGGTCGTCGCCTTTTCCTCCACAAGCTCCTCCCTTACCCTGGACTCAGCCTGCTCCAGAGTCATGGCCTGAGATTCCTTTCGCTCCGTCACTTGAAGGATGGCAAATCCCCATTCCGGTCCCAAATCCAGGATGGGGGTCAATTCCCCCTTTTTCATTGAAAATACCTTCTGGCTGAATTCCGAGACCCCCTCCAGCCCGGATCGTCTTTCACCGGCGGTCATCCAATCCGTCTCCCGGATGGGGACCTTAAATTCCCGCTCGAACACCTTCAGGCTCCCTTTGGTAAGGATCTGGTCATAAACCGTTTCCGCTTTTTGAGCGGCCAGTTCACGGGCTTTATCCGCCGCCAGTTGGGTCCTAATAGCTTCCTTGACCTTTTCCAGGGGAAGGGGTTGGTTGGTTTTGGTATCCACAAATCTCTTCTCGTTTTGTTGATAGAAGGCCTGGATTTCCTTCTCGCTGATCGTCACCTGATTCTCAAAATCCTTTGGGCCGGCAATCCAGTAAGCGGCCCGGACCTGGACTGGAGTTCGAAACCGGTTTTGGTTTTGGGAAAAATAGGTCTTAATCTGTTCCGGTGTTATAACCATCTGACTTTTGTATTCATCCTTGGAAAACATGAAAAAATAGGCGTTCATTTCATCGTTGAGGAAAGAGAAAAACTGACGAACCTCATCGGTATCGGTCTTGACGAAGCCCTTTAAAAAGGTGCTGACCCGTTGTTGCAGCAGGGTCGCGGTCTGCTCGGCTTCAAAGGCCTCAGGGGTCATACGATTCATCTGCAAGACCCTTTTGTACTTGATCGGGCTGAACCTTCCATTTTCCTGGAAATAAGGCATTTGTTGAATGGCCCGGGACAGGTCCTCTTCAGTGACCGAAAATCCCATTCCCCTGGCCGACTCCTGCACCAGTTGTTTTTCAATCAGGCCTTCCAGGACTTTCTGCTTGAATTCTTTTGAATAATAGGTCTTTTCATCCATGGGCTGGCCGTAGAGGTCTTTAAATCGATCCCCGGCCTGTCTATAGGCTTCCTGGAACTCCTGCACGGAAATCACCTTCCCGTTGACCTTGGCCAATCGGGAGGAACGGTCCGATCGAAAACTGCCCACCCCCCAAAAAATAAAAACAATGGCGATGGCAAACAGGGCCACCTTGATGATCCAGGACTGGGCGTGTTTGCGCATGATACTGAGCATAGGATACCTCAATGGAATGGGTTAGGGTTCAAGGGGTCGAGGTGCCCGGGGGCCCAAGGGCCCGGGGGTCAAGGGAAAGGTTCGGAAGTTAATCTTGAACCCTTGAATCCTCGAACCCCAACCCGGACCAGCCGGAACCAAAATTTAAAATTCGAAAATCCTCTTTCGGTCCGGGTAAATTTACCGTCTTAAACTAAATTCCACCCAATTTGCGTAGAATTATATTCGTAAGTCACTATGAATAAAAAAAGGGTCTTACCGCTTAAAGCAAGACCCTTGTTTCTCTCAATCGAAGAAGATTATTCCTCTTCCTCCATTTCCTCCAGGACAACGCCGTCCCGTTCGAACTGGGCGTCCCGGGCGGCCCGGGCCGCTTCGATTTCTTCATCGCTCCAGGGTTCGATGATGATCGATTCGGCCAGGAGTTCCCAGAGGTACATGGTTTCAATCCCCAATTGATATTCTTTGGTCAATCCCTTGAGGATCTGGTCGCGGCAGTTATGACAGGGGGCCACTACCAGCTCGGCCCCGGTTTCCTGGATCTGTTTGGCCTTGACCCGGCCGTAAAAGATCCGTTCCTTGTCATAGGGCATGGCCCAGGCCCCGCCGCCGGCGCCGCAGCAATAGTTATTCATCCCCGTCGGATACATATCCACAAAATTATCCACCAACTGTTTGGTGATCCAACGGATTTCATCGGAATAGCTCTTGCCCATGGCCATCTGGCTTTTGCGGGTATAGTTGCAGGGATCATGGGCCGTGGTCAGTTGCGGGTGTTTGGATTTATCGATCTTCACCCGTCCGCTCTGAATATATTCGATCATCAGTTCAAAGACATTGACGACCTTGAATTCCTTGAAGGCTTCGGGAAACCAGTTTTGCAGACCAAGCCTGGTCGCATAATAGGCGTGGCCTCACTCGGGTAGGAGGAGGGTCTTGCATTCCAGCCTCCTGGCATTCTCCAGGACCCGGCCCACCTGTTCTTTCCAGGCCGGATCATCTCCGGAAAAGAGTCCCCAGTTGACCCCTTCCCAGTTGGTGGAGGAAACCGTCCAGTCTTCCTTGACCGCATAGAAAATCTTCCACCAGAATTTCATATCTTCCGGTTCGCCGAAGGGCTCTTTGGAATTGATGGTGGTGATGACGTTGGCCCCTTTTTTATCCACCGGCACGTAAAAACCCGGGCACTCTTCCTGGGCCAGTTCCTCTCCCACCTCGGCCAGGAGCATCAAAAAATCGTCCCGGGGAATACCCAGATTGTTCCCCCGTTGGAGATTCATCATGGTCCCTTTATGAATGGGTCCCGGAACCTTGTCCCGGTCGCGGAGGGTTCGGGCCTTACGGAAGGTCTTCATCAGGTTGACCCCCATGGGGCACTGATTCTCACACCGCCCGCAGAGGGTACAGATCCAGGGGAAACGGGAATTGATCAATTCATCATCCAATCCCAGGGCGGCCATGCGGATGGCCTTGCGGGGATCGAAACCGTCCACCCCGGTTACCGGGCAGCCGCCGGCACAGGTGCCGCAGGTGAAACAGACATCGGCCATTTTGGCATCGACGGCCAGCTTGCGGTCTTTCTTGTTGATTCTTAGCGGTTCGGGCATACAATCGCTCCTTCAAATAAAATATGATTTAATTTTATCCTAATATTATCTTTTTAAGCAAGAGAAATAACACAACTAAGAAGTCAGGAGTCAGAATACAGAATCCAGAATAGGCTGATATCTTTTTTCGGTTTGGTCTTTATTCTGAATTCTGACTCCCGGATTCTGTATTCCTTATTTTCGTTAATACTCTTTCGGCAGCGTGTTCAGCTTGGCCAAGGTAAACACCGGTCCGTCCTTGCAGACGAATTCCGGTCCGGTACTGCAGCGGCCGCACATGCCGATGCCGCATTTCATCCGGTTCTCCAGGCTTTGGATGATCCGCTCAGGCGGAAATCCCAATTTTTCCAGAACCGGCTGGGTGAATTTGATCATAATCGGCGGCCCGCAAACCAGGGCAAAGGCCTCCTCGGAACTGGGGGCTTTTTTTTCGGTGATGGCCGGAACAAAGCCGATATTATATTTCCAGTCCGGGTCATCGGTGCCGTCAACGGTAATATGAACCTTGATGTCGTCCCGGGCCTCCCAGGCGGCTATCTCCTCCATATAAAGCAGCAAGCCGGGATTACGCGCCCCGTAAATGACCGTAATATCCTTAAACTGGCCTCGATTGGCCGGATCGAGTAAATAAACGATGGTTGAACGCAGGGTGGTGAAAGCAAATCCGCCGGAGATGATCACCAGATTTTTACCCTTGATCTCTTCCAGAGGGTACCAATTGCCCAGAGGCCCCCGCACCCCCATGATATCCCCCACTTTCATGTTATGCAGAAAAGTGGTCACCGATCCCACCTTGTTCACGGTGAAGAGCAAAAACCCCTTTTCCGTCGGGGAGGAGGCGATGCCGATGGGGATTTCCCCTTTCCCGGCGATAGACAATTCGGCGAATTGTCCGGGATGATAAGCAAATTTTTCTTCGTCTTCCGGGTTGAGAAAAACAAATTTATACGTTTTCTGATCTTGGTTTTCGGTAATAATCTGGTCAATGCGGACCGGATAGGGCAGATACGGATTTTCCACGAAAACACCCCCCTCAAATAATCTTACGTTATAATCCTGAGAATTTATCCCTTTGAATTTAATAAGACGGCTTTGATCTTATGCGGCGCAAAGAATCCAGGAGTCAGAATCCAGAATAAAATCAAAATACCTATATATCATTCTACCTTCTTCTGACTTCTGACTCCTGAATTCTGTATTCTTACGCCTTATAGTCATTCATCAGTTGAGCGACGCGCCGGATGTCGATATTAACCGGACAAAACTGAACGCACCGTCCGCAGCCCACACAGGCCACGCCGTTTCCATACTTATCAACATAATATTTCATTTTATGCATAAACCGCTGACGGACCCTCTGCACCTTTTCCGCTCTGGGGTTGTGTCCGGTGCCGTGGAGGGTGAACAGAGGAAACATGCAGGAATCCCAGTTCCGCATCCGAATCCCCTCGTTCCCATGGACTTCATCCTGAATATCAAAGCACCAGCAGGTGGGACAAAAAAAGGTGCAGGTACCGCAATTGATGCAGGCGAATTGCACCTCATCCCAGAAGGGGGCGTTGAATAAATCCATCAAGGGCTGGTCCTTCAAATTCTCGGTGGAGATCTTGGCGGTAATCGCGGCCTCGGCCTCCCTCTTGATCTGGTCAGCCTGTTTTTGTTCTTTTTCCGTTGCTGTTTTTCCAGGTGCTTTTTGTAAGAGCCCCTCGCCTTTTTCATTACAAGAGCGGATCAGGTATCCCTCTCCCACATCGGTCATCAGCAGATCCAATCCGGCCGTATCAAACGGACCGCCCCCGACGGAGGTACAGAAACAGGTGGAACAGGGCTGGTTGCAACCCAGGCCCATCAGGGTCAACCGATCCCGCCCTTGTTTCCAAAAAGGATCGATATAGTCGGAGGTGATAAAATTGATCCGGGCCAGATCATAAGCCCGGGCATCACAGGGGCGGATGCCGGCCACTATACAGGATTGGGTTTTCGGAGGTTCCTCTTTCAGGATATGGGCTTCCGGGTTTTCCGGGTCCACCGAAAAATGGAACATCCGCTCTGAGGCCGGCTGCACCAAACCCTTCGGCGAGAGCCTGGTATTCTGAAATGTAAAATCCGGATCGTATTCGGAAAGGGGGGCAAAAAGGTGCTGGTCCCCTTGGGCTACCGGTCCGTACACTTCAAAAGATTTTCCGAGGTCCTTCAACCAACTGCTGAGTTCGTCTTTGGAGAGTATCTTTTCGATCATGCGTCTGATCCTTTTAAAGCTTTTTGCGATCAGCAGTCAGCGACAAAGCTTATGCTCTTTGCTGAAAACTGTCAGCTATTTGCTATTTAATAAAATTTTCCGGATCGTCAGGTCGGTAGACATCCAGGGGAGGTCTCCCTTCCAGGACCAGACCGGATTCAAACTGATAGAGATCCAGCACGTCCCTGTTCAGTTTCTTGGTGAATTGCCTGACCTTGATCCCCACCGGGCAGGCCCTTTCACAGGCCCCGCAATCCGTACAGCGGCCGGCGCAATGAAAGGCCCTCAGGAAATGAAAGGTCCTCACATCCGTGGGGTCCAGGCTCTTGCCCAGCCACTGAGGCTTGGATTCATCGACAAAACAGGTCGGGCAATAACACAAGGGACAGGCATTGCGGCAGGCATAACAGCGGATGCAGGTTCTGGTCAATTCTTCAAAATACTGCCAACGCGCCTCCGCGTCCATGGCCTCCACGGCTCGGACATCCTCATAAGGGTCCACCTCTTTTTGCTCAGGCAGCGCTTCAGCGATCAACTCATCATAAAGGACAGGATTGCGGTGCTGACAGATCAGGCAATTGTCCTGCAACAGATCGGCCAAAGCCAAAGTCTCTTTGAAGGCATTGCCCGTGGCCACAATCTGATCCTTGGATTCTTCCACAGCAAAGGGCTCTTTCCCTCCCAAACGGGTCCAGACCTTCCGCCGGTCCACCATCCCTGTGCAAGGGGCACCGATAATATAGAGCTGCTCCCGTTTGATCTGCCCTTCCTGGATGTCAATGATGATATTGCGGGAATCACACCCCTTGGCGACAATGGCCAGTTTTTCTTTTCTTTTAGGCAGATAGTTGGCCAAATTTACGCCGCAGAAGGAATCCCAGTATAATTGGTCGGTCTTTTCCGCCTCTTTTATGAGGACCGGCTCATTCATCATGGGAAGGGTACCCCGTCTGTATCCGATGACGGCATCCACTTTTTTTTCCGTTAACAGCCTTTTGGCTGTCTCCTGAATCTTTTTTGTATATTCCACCATCTAAGCCCCCTCAGGCATTTGCTTGATATAATGTTTAGCCGGTCCCAGGGCTTTGACCGCTGTAGTGACCGAAGTAACCACCTCCTGAAATTTGGTGGCTTCGGCCGAGGAAACCCAGGAGAAATGGAGGCGCCCCGGTTCGATGCCCATGTGTTCCAGCAAGCCCTTCAGGAGGGCGAACTTACGCCGGGCATAATAATTGCCGGCGATATAGTGGCAGTCCCCGGGGTGGCAGCCGGATACCCAGACCCCGTCAGCCCCGCGTCGGAAAGAGGCCAAAATGAATTTGGGATCCAGTCTTCCCGAACAGGGAATTCGGACCACGCGGATATTGGGTGGGTACTGCAAACGGCTGACCCCGGCCAGGTCCGCTCCCCCATAACTGCACCAGTTGCACAAAAAAGCGATGATTTTCGGTTCAAAAGGATCACTCATATAAACCTCGTTTCAAGTTTCGAGTTTCAGGTTTCAGGTTTGCCAGATTGAACTTTAAACCAGCAACGCCTAACCCGCAACCTGCAACAGAATTTAGGCCGCCTCAATCATGGCGAAGATCTGTCCCTGATCAAATCCTTTCAGGTTGATGGCACCGGAACGGCAGGAGGCCGCACAGAGACCGCACCCTTTACAAAGGATCGGATTGATTTCGGCCTTGCCGCTTCTCTCGTTCCAGCCCGGTGCCGAATAGGGACAGATGGCCACACAAACACCGCATTGGCTGCACATATCCGGATTGACCCTGGCCACCGTACCGTTGACCTGGATCTTCAATCCCGCCAGCAGAGTGATCGCCCTGGCTACAGCGGCCTGGGCCTGGGCAATGGATTCGTCGATGGGCTTGGGATAATGGGCCAGCCCGCAGAGAAAGACCCCGTCAGTGGCGAAGTCCACCGGCCTCAGCTTGGCATGAGCTTCGACAAAGAAACCGTCGTCATTCAGGGGCACTTTAAAGAACTGGGCCAGTTCATGGTCTCTGGGGGAGACGATGGCGCTGGCTAAAGTGATCACCTCAGCCTCAATCCGAATGGTTTGATCCAGGATATGATCTCTGACGGTTAGAACCAAGCCGTCTTTCCCGGCCTCCAGCACCGGTTTCTCCTCATGGGAATAACGGATGAAAAGAATGCCGGCCTGGCGGGCCTGTTTATACAGGTCCTCCCGCTCTCCAAAGGTCCTTAAATCCCGATAGAGAATATAAATATCCCGGTCAGGATTTTCTTCTTTTAATTTAAGGGCCGAATGCACCGAATGGGTGCAACAGACCCGGCTGCAATAGGGCCGTTCCGGTTCCCTGGAGCCGACACACTGGATAAAGACAAAGGATTTGGCTTTTTCCACCAGGGGGTCTTTCCCGGCCATTTTCTGGTCCAGGTCTAAATGAGTCAAGACCCGCGGATTTTTTCCGTAAAGGTATTCTACCGGTTTTAATTCCTCGGCCCCGGTAGCCAGAATGACTATGCCGTGGCCCAGGTCAGTAACGGCCGTGGGATCATCCGTTCGGACAAGGCGGGTTTTAAACTGACCAACAAAGCCGTCCACCTGACTGATTTGGTGGTCAAGATAGATTTTGATCCGTGGGTGTTCCTCAACGGAGCGGACCAGGTCCTTTAGATAACCGGGGATATCCTCCCCCCGCCAGGTGGTATTCAGCTTCAGGGCCTGACCGCCGAGCTGGGAAGACTTTTCCACCAGATAAATCTGATACCCCTGTTCGGCCATCTCCAGGGCGGAGGTCATCCCGGCCACCCCGCCGCCGACTATCAGACCGGATTGAATGATTTCCACTTCCGAATCAACCAGCGGCTCCAGGAGGGCGGCTTTGGAGATAGCCATGCGGACCAGGTCTTTGGCCTTAGCCGTAGCCGCATCCGGGTCATTGGAATGGACCCAGGAATTATGATTCCGGATATTGGCCATTTCAAAGAGGTATTTGTTCAATCCGCTGTCAACCAGGGTCTCCTGGAATAAAGGCTCGTGGGTCCGGGGGGTGCAGGCAGCCACCACGATCCGGTTTAAGCGGTGCTCGCGGATCATGTCTTTTATCTTTACCTGCGAGTCCTGGGAACAGGTGAACATGTTTTCTTCCACATATTCCACGTAGGGTAGGCTCTTGGCATATTCGACCACTTCCGGGACCCGGACCACTCCGGCGATGTTGATGCCACAATCGCAGATAAAGGCCCCGATCCGGGGCCGTTCTCCGGTCACCATCCGTTCCTGGGGAATGATTTTTTCCTGGGTCAGGGTGTTCCGCGCCGAGGACAGATTGCGGGCCGCGGCACAGGCGGCGGCGCTGGCCTCCACCACCGACTGGGGAATATCTTTGGGACCGGAGATGACCCCGCAGCCGAAAATCCCGGGCACGGAGGTGGCCACGGGGGCGAAGCTGCTGCTCTGAATAAAATGATTTGGATTGAGGGCCACGTTCAGTTTTTGACTCTGGGCCATGGCCTCCCGGGCGATCTCCAGCCCGATGGACAGGACGACCAGGTCAAAGTCCTCGCGGATGACCTCCCCTTTTTCGGTAATATAAGTAATCCGCAGGTCGTCACTGCCCAGAACCGGGTCGATGGTGTGAATACGGGAGCGGACGAACTGGACTCCGTGTTCCTGAGCTTTGTTATAATAACGTTCGAAATCCTTGCCGTGAGACCGGATGTCCATATAAAAAATGGTGCAATCCAGCCCGGTTTTACTGTGTTCCTTGGCGATAGTGGCCTCTTTGATGGCGTACATGCAACAGACCGAGGAACAGTATCCGTGATCGCAGTGGTTGACATCACGTGACCCCACGCACTGCAGCCAGGCAATTTTCTGCGGTTCCTTATTGTCCGAAGGGCGCACCAGATGCCCCATATAGGGACCGGAAGCCGCCAGGATACGCTCGAACTCCATAGAGGTCACCACGTTGGGCAGCTTGGCATAAGAATAGGCATCATACTGGCTGGGGTCGTAACCCTTAAAACCCGCGGCTAAAACAATAGATCCGACCTCAAGGGTAAGGTCTTTGGGTTTTTCCTGAAAATTAATGGCCTTGCTGGGACAAAATTTCTCACAGGCCCGGCATTTTCCCTTTTGGAAAAAAATGCAGTTTTCCTCGTCGATCACGTATTTGAGCGGTACGGCCTGGGCGTATTTGACATAAATCGCCTTGCGCACCCCCAGGCTTTCGTTATATTCGTCCTTGAGCTTTTTGGGACATTTCTCGGCGCACAACCCGCAGGCGATACACTTATTCATGTCCACATAACGGGGTTTCTGATGAACCTGGACCTCGAAGTGACCCTCCTCCCCGCTGATGGAGGAAACTTCAGCCATGGTCAGTAATTCAATGTTGATATGTCGGCCGACCTCGACCAATTTGGGCGAGATAATTCACATCGCGCAATCGTTGGTCGGGAAGGTCTTGTCCAATTGGGACATCCCGCCGCCGATGGAGGGAGACTTCTCAATCAGATAGACATAATAGCCGGAGTTGGCCAAATCGAGGGAGGCCTGCATTCCGGCGATCCCGCCGCCGATGACCATAACCGCTCCGATTTTATCACCTTTGAATTTTTTTCTTTCTGAAGTCATAGGTACTCCTGCACTGGTTTTAAGATATTTTTTGGGAACTCGTTTTGATCTTTTTTCAGGGGTCGGAGAATGGCTTAGGGTTTATTGTCCGGGTTAAAAGGGAAATAAAACCTTGCGTCTTGATCCTTTTTCCTTGAACCCTTTTTCTTTGTCTTTGGATTACCTTATTTTCTTTTTTTATGTCAAACTAATTTTTACCCTCGGTTTCGGCTTCGACCACCACCTGATCCCCTGCTCCTGCCTCCTGCAAATAGACATTGACCCGCTCCGCCGGTTTGGTGTCCAACCGCACCCCGGAGTAATCGGCACTGATGGGTAACTCCCGCCCCCCGCGATCCACCAGGACGGCCAGGGAAATACGTTTAGGTCTCCCGAAGTCGATCAGGGCGTCCATGGCCGCTCGTACGGTCCGACCGGTATACAGGACATCATCGACCAGGATAATGTCTTTATCGTCCAGACAGATCGGCACTTCCGTCTTTCCGACGATGGGCTTATGATTAATTCGAGTCCAGTCATCCCGATAGAGGGTAATATCCAGGGCCCCTGTGGGAACGGCGATCCCTTGCTCTTCCTTTAAAAGCATTCGGATACGTTCGGCCAGAAAGGCCCCTCCGGTGCGAATCCCGATCAATACCAACCGCTCCAGATCCTGGTGATCAAGAACCATTTTCTCCACCATTTGCTCCAAAGCTTCCCGGATCGCCTCAGCGGTTAAAACCGTCTTTTTTTTAATCCCTTTCATACCTTTCCCGACATTAAAACGAATTGTAATTTCTATCACAAGCAAATAAAAGAGGTCAAGAAAAATAATCTCTTTTATCTCTTTTTGTTAAATTCCTTGACGATCCTCAAAGAAAAAATTAAAGTCAAATCCTTGGAGCCTAAGGCCTCGAGAAAGATGGTCTCGCAAAAAGTGTAAAAATCCCCTTGTTGTCATCTCGACCGGTCGGTTTTGCCGACCTTTACATAAGGCTTCCTTCCAGAAGCCGAACCGTAGGGAGAAATCTTGAAATCATTAAAGATTTCTCGTCGCTTCCCTCCTCGAAATGACAGCATTCGACATATTGGGAGACATTCACAGAAATATTTTATTAATCAGTTGCTCAAAATGGCCTTTCAAGATCTTGATTTTGAACTGGAAAACATGATCGGAGAACCCTTCAAGGATCTCACCGTCCCTGAGGTCCTTCCCCTGGTTCCGGTCAGGGACCTGGTAGTTTTTCCCAACATGATTCAGCCCTTACAGGTGAACCGGGAGAATTCCGCCCTGGCCGTGGAAAAGGCCTTGGCCCAGGACCGCCTGATCCTTTTAACCGCTCAGAAAGATCCCTTGAGCGTAGATCCGAAGGCTGAAGACCTTTACGCCGTAGGCACCGCGGCCATGATCCTGAGAGTCATGAAAATCGCCGAAGGGAACCTGAAAATCCTGGTCCAGGGGCTTTCCCGGACCGGAATTCTGGAGTACCTGGAATTCCATCCTTTCATCCGGGCCCGCCATCAACTCCTCCCCGATCAGCTGACCACCGCAAGCCAGGTGGAAATCGAGGCCTTGATGCGCAATGTCCGGGAACAAAGCGAAAAAATCCTTTCCTTGCAGGACATGCTCTCCCCGGATGTTGTAGCCATTCTGAATCATATTGAGGAACCGGGACAGTTGGCCGACTTGGTAGCCTCCAACCTGAAAATAAAAACGGAGGCCTCCCAGAAAATCCTGGAACGGTCCAACCCTTTGGATAGACTGCGCCTGATCAATGAATACCTTACCAAAGAATTTGAGGTCTCCAAAGTCCAGGCCCGCATCCAGTCCGAGGCCAAGGAAGAAATGGGTAAGGGTCAACGGGAGTACTATCTCCGGGAGCAACTTCGGGCCATTCGCAGGGAATTGGGAGAATACGAGGAAAAATCGGCCGAATTGCAGGAATTCCGAACCCGCCTGGAGGAAATGCGCTTACCCCGGGAAGCCAGGGAAGAGGCCTTGAAACAGATTTCCCGCCTGGAACAAATGCATCCCGATGCAGCGGAAACCTCTGTTATCAGAACTTATCTGGACTGGATTCTTTCCCTGCCCTGGGATAAAAAGACCAAAGATAAAATCCGGATCAAGGAAGCGCAAAAGATCCTGGACCGCGACCACTATAATCTGGAAAAGGTAAAAGAACGCATCCTGGAATTTTTAAGTGTCCGAAAATTAAATCCGAAAATGAAAGGCCCCATCCTCTGTTTTGTCGGCCCCCCTGGAGTCGGGAAGACCTCCCTGGGAAGGTCCATTGCCCGGGCCATGAACCGAAAATTCTTCCGCATCTCTCTGGGCGGGATCCGGGATGAAGCGGAAATCAGGGGACACCGACGGACCTATATCGGGGCCTTGCCGGGAAGGATCATTCAAGGCATCAAACAGGCCGGCACCAAAAACCCGGTGTTCATGCTGGATGAAGTGGATAAAATGGGGACCGATTTTCGGGGAAATCCCTCGGCCGCTCTATTGGAGGTCCTGGACCCTGAACAGAACTTTTCCTTCAGTGACCACTATTTGAATATCCCCTTCGACCTCTCTTCGGCCATGTTTATCACCACGGCCAATACCCTGGACGCAATCCCTCCGGCCCTTCGGGACCGCCTGGAAGTCATCGAGCTCTCAGGATATTCCGACGAAGAAAAGGCCAGGATCACCCTCCTTCATCTCCTGCCCAGGCAGATCAAGGAAAACGGCCTCAAACCGGGCCAGCTCAAACTCAGCCGGGATACGGTGCTGACAATCATCAATGAATACACGGACGAAGCCGGACTTCGCAACTTGGAGAAGGAATTGGCCTCCATCTGCCGTAAGATAGCCCGGGGTTTGGCCGAGGGGAAGACCGCTCCCTCCAACATATCCAAGGTAAATCTCCATCGCTACCTGGGACCACCCCCGTTTCTTCCCGACGAGACCAGGAGTCTTCACGAAGTAGGTGTGGCCACCGGATTGGCCTGGACCCAGACCGGAGGCGAGTTGCTTTATGTAGAAACCATCATCCTCAAAGGAAAAGGAAATTTTACCCTGACCGGCCAATTGGGGGAAGTAATGAAGGAGTCCGCCCAGGCGGCCTTGAGTTATGCCCGATCCCGGTCGGAGAAGTTCAAACTCAAGGACGGCTTTTATGAAAACCTGGATATCCATATCCACGTCCCGGCCGGGGCCATCCCCAAGGACGGCCCTTCGGCCGGGATTACCCTGGTGGCTTCTTTAATATCGGCCTTGACCAAAATCCCGGTCAACAAAGATATGGCCATGACTGGGGAGATCACCCTCCGGGGAAAGGTGCTGCCCATCGGAGGGCTCAAAGAAAAAACCCTGGCCGCTATCCGCAATAAAATAAAAACCCTCATCATCCCGGAGCAGAATAAAAAAGACCTGATGGAACTACCCCGATCGGTCCGCAGACGAATCGAATTCGTCCTGGTCAAAGAGATTGATGAGGTGGTCGAACTGGTCCTGGTCCGTCAAGCCAAATCCAAAGGAGGATTGCTGAGAAAAAAATAGGAAAATGCCGGTGAATCCGGCAATCAGAAATCAGAATCCATAAGAGGGGTTCGAATTTTCCCCCGGGTTTTTCACTCAAATCCTGGAACCCGTACCCCTTGAATCCCAAAAGAAGAATGTATCTTTTGCCGAATCCTTAATAACCCCAACTCGGACCAGCCGGAACCAAAATTGGAAATTCGATTATTCTTCATTCGGTCCGGGTAAATTTTCCATTTTAGAATAAATTCTATCCAATTTGGGTAGAATTCTATTCTTAAGCCACTAAGGATTTCATAAGAAACAAGGATTACTCTATGCACATCGCCTACTTCGACTGTTTCTCCGGCATCAGCGGAGACATGATCCTGGGGGCCTTTCTCGACCTCGGACTCCCCGCTAAAATGCTTCGCCAAACCTTGAGTCTACTCCCCCTGCCGGATATGCTGTTGAGCATCAAAAGAGAAGAACGTTCTCATATCAGCGGCATGGCTCTCCAGGTCAAAGGGAAAAAGGGGCATCACCAAAACCGCACCTACCGCTCCATCAAGGTCCTGATCGAGAAAAGCAGGCTGGAAGCTCAAGTCAAGGAAAACAGCCTGGAGATCCTTACCCGCTTGGCCCGGGTGGAAGGAAAAATTCACGGGATCGAATTGGAAGAGGTCCATTTCCACGAAATCGGGGCCTTGGATACCATCGTCGATATCGTCGGGGCGGCCCTGGCTGTGCGCTATTTCGAAATCGACGAGGTCTTTTCTTCCCCTTTACCCGTCAGCCAGGGGTGGATTCAGAGCGGCCACGGCCGTCTGCCGCTCCCGGCCCCGGCCACACTGGCCCTTCTTAAAGGGGCTTCCATCACCCCGGACCCTACGGACAGAGAACTGGTCACCCCCACCGGGGCCGCCATCCTGACCCATTATGCCAGAAGCTTTGGTCCCCCTCCGGCCATGGGCCTGAAGGGATCCGGATATGGATTAGGGCAAACCAGGCTCCCGGACCGCCCCAACGCCCTGCGCATCTGGCTGGGGGAAAAAACTTTCCCCTGGCAAATGGAAAAGCTGATGGTCCTGGAAACCAATATTGACGATATGAACCCCCAGTGGTATGAACACCTTCTGGAGCACCTCTTCGAAGCCGGGGCACTGGATTGCCTTTTGATTCCTTGTCAGATGAAAAAGAACCGGCCGGCTGTCCTGCTCCAGGTCCTGTCCAAACCGGAAACACTGCCGGCATTGCAACATCTTATCCTGCGGGAAACCACCACCCTTGGGCTGCGCTTCTATGAGGTGGACCGGTTGTCCCTGGGCCGGGCCATCCGGACCGTTAAAACCCCCTGGGGGGCGGTCCACATCAAACAAGTGATCCGACCGGGTGATTCACCACTTCACCCGGTCAAGGATTTCTCCATTGAATATGAAGACCTGAAAAAGATTTCCCAATCACAGAAATCAACCCTGAAAGAAATGGATGCCGCTATCCGCGCCTGGATGGCCAAACACCGGACAACCGATTAAAGCTAAAAAATACCATTTTTACTGGAGGCTATGGGATGATAAAAGGACAAGACCATCCTCTGGAATCTCTTTTTTATCCAAAAAACATCGCCGTGGTCGGGGCCTCGCCCCGGGGGGGGCTGCCCGGCGGCCGCTGGGGCGGCACCAGTTATCTTGAAGGCTCGATCAGACTTCGTTTCCGGGGTAAGCTCTTTCCGGTTCATCCCACAGCCGAGACCATCCTTGGATACCCGGTCTACCCAAGGGTAAGCGACATCCCGGATGAAGTGGACCTGGTCATCTTCAGCGTTCCCTCAAAGGTTGTCCTGGAGGTCATGGCCGATTGCGCGGCCAAAGGGGTTAAATATGTCCATCTCTTTACCGCCGGGTTCGGCGAGACCGGCCGGGAGGAACTGATCCGCCTGGAAAAGGAAATGATTCAAATCGCCCGCCGGGCCGGCATCCGGGTTATCGGCCCTAATTGTATGGGGTTGTACTGCCCGGAGGGCGGGTTGGCCTGGACCCCTGAGTTCCCGGAATCATCCGGGCCGGTCGGGTTGATCTCTCAAAGCGGTCAGTTGGCCGGTCATTTCGTCTCCATAGCCGAAAGCAAAGGGGTGCGTTTCAGCAAGGTGGTCAGTTACGGCAACGCCGGCGACCTGCAATATCATGAGTTCCTTGACTACCTGGCTGGGGATGAAAAAACAAAATATATTTGCAGCTACATTGAAGGACTAAAGGACGGCCGGGCTTTTTTCGATCTGGCCCGAAAAACCTCTCCGTTGAAACCCCTTATTATTTTTAAAGGCGGCCGGACCGATGGGGGTTCACGGGCGACTCAATCTCATACCGCTTCCCTGGCCGGGCCGCCCAAACTCTGGGAAGCGCTCTGCCGTCAGCTTGGGCTCATTTCCGTCAGATCCCTTGAGGATATGGCCGCCGCTTTAACCTCGCTGATGCGTATGCCCCTCCCCCGGGGCCGAAACATGGCCGTCCTGGGCGGGGCCGGGGGCGGGTCGGTGACCATGACCGACCTGGCCGAAGAAGCCGGGCTTTTGGTGCCGCACCTTGCCGAGCAGACCGTTAAAGCCATCGAAGAATTCGTCCCCATCCAGGGCAGCAGCGCCAAGAATCCTTTGGACATCATGGGCGCTTTCTTCGGTCAGGGGCCAGAGAATCTCCATTTGCTCATGGACCTGCTCCGGGATGATCCAAACATCGACGCCCTGATTTTCAACCAGCCGGTGGACATGATCACCCGTTTGGTCGGCCGTTCCTTGATTTCCCTGCTCCCCCAGATGGTCAAAGAATCCATGAAGCGCATGGGCAAACCGATTTTTGTGGTTTTGGACCGTGGGCGGGGGGGTATCGAAGCGGAAATCATCAGACAGGAACTGGAGGACCGCTATACGGAAGCCGGATTGGCCACCTTTTCCACTTTCCCCCAGGCCGCCCGAATTATTGGAGAACTGTATCGGTACCGGCAATTTCTGGATACTCAGAAAAACCATGCCCGGTCCGATTGATCCGATAGAAGATCCCGTCTCCAAGCTGATGCCTTATCCGTTTTGGGGTCCCTTAACCCCAACCCGGACCCGCCGGAACTAAAATTGGAAATCCCAAAATTCCTCATTCGGTCCGGGTTAAATTCCCTTTTTAGAATACATTCTATCCAATTTACGTAGAATTCTATTCGTAAGCTGCTAAGGACTCCGTTAAAACTCCCCCAATCCCTTCAAGGAAACGGAGACAATAAATTTTTGGTCATCCGGGGTGTTGGAATAATGGACCTTTATTCCCCAGCATTGATGTTGATAGGTTACTCCCAGGGTGGTTTCATAATTTTTATTCTGATCCAGAGAATAGCGGTTGAGGAAACTGGCCGACCAGGACGGATTGACTTTCCAGGTAAGGCCGGAATTGATCTGGCGGTACAGGTTCCCGGCACCGCTGTAATATTCCACATAAGCGCTGTGGCCCTTCTTATCCCAGTACGACACATGATGACTATGGGTGTCAAATTGGTTGCTGTAGGGCGACCAGCCCAGACTGGAACGCCAGGAGAGGTTGCTGTAGGGCACAAATTCCAATTCGCCGTAGACATTGGAAAAGGGTTTGCGGGTCTCCGTTCCGGAAACCTCTTTTCGGGCCTCATTGAAATCATAGGTTTGATACAATCTCAACCGGGTAAAATCCCGATAGGTGAAAAGGTCCTCACCTTTCTCTCCCTTTTTAACCAGCGACTTGCTGGTAAGGGTATTGGTGAGATAATAGGAGAGGGTATTGACCTTGCCGATTTTAGAAACAAAACTCGGCAGCCCCTCCTGCGCGATTTCCGGCGTATAGTTATAAATGACCTGGGGCCGGATATTATGTTTTATTTTTTGCAGTTTCTCGCCGGACAAGAGGAAGACCTTTTGAATATCGGTAGAAAGATCCATCCGCAGATTGGGGACGGCCCGTGACCCCAGCTCCTTGACCTCTTCGCTTTGTTTGTTGCTTACCTGGTATACGGTCTCGGTCAGCCCCAGGGCGGTTTCCATTTTTAGGGTGTTCTTCAGCCTCAAGGGATAATACAAGGCCGGTGTTAAGTCGAGCACCTGTCCGCGATCCAGGGTTTCTCTCCAATAATGGTAATAGGAGGAATTCCACTGATAATAAAGGTCCTTCCAAAGCACCTGCTTGAGGCCGTCAAAATGGGCATAAGGAAGCTGATTGAGCGTGCCTTTGCTTCCGCCCAACTCCCGGTAGTAGGTAAACCCGCCGGAAAAATTATAGGACTGAAAACTTTTGCTGAACACGGCGGCATTTTTGCGGCTGAGCAGGGTTTCATCCTCCAGGCTCCTGGAAAACTCACTGAGGAAAAAACTTCGATTGCTGTCCAATCCATTAGCCGTGCCGCGAAATTCCTTCAGGTAATCCTGATCACTGACCCAGTCCAAATCCATTTTCAAGTCCATGTTCCAGGGCAGACGCTGGTTGATCTTGGATCGAAACCAGTAGCGGTTCGAATAAGGCGCATGGATTTTATTTTTTTCAAATTCCTCCTGGCTGACACCGTCCTTGAACAGGTAATCCATCATAAAAACGCCCTTGGAAAAAGAAGACAAAACATAACGAAACTCGGCCCCCTGCATAAATCCCCTACGGCTCATGAAATGTTCATAAAAGGTGGCGTCCGTTTGATCGGAAAGGACCCAATAGAACGGCAGGGTCAAGGTCACCCCGTCCCGGGAGGAGTAACCGGGTGAGGGAATCAAAAAGCCGCTTTGTCTTTTGGTTTTGGCGGGAAAGATAAAGTAAGGCAGATAAAGGATCGGCGTATTTTTAACCCTCAAGGAAGAATGCCAGGCTTGTCCATACCCTTCGATGGTCACCGTCAACTCTTTAGCCCTGATTTCCCAGGGGACCTCATCCCCGTCACAGGAAGTGAGGGTGCCGTTGATCACCCGGTAGGTGGACTCCCCGGTTTTATGAATTTCCTCTCCGGTTACATGAAAATTATTCTTCTTCATAAAAAGGCGGCCTTTTTTTATCTCGCCGGTTTGTTTATTCAGGTCCACGGTCACTTCGTCCCCGCGCAGTTCATCCCCCCCGCCGGAAAATTCCACATGGCCTTTGGCCAGGGCCATCATGGTCTTGCGGTTTACCTGGGCGTAATCGCACTTCAACGTTCGCTGGCCCCGTTGGATGACCACTTCCCCTACCGCCGTATAGAGGTCCGTGTCCTGATCATAGGTCAGTTCCAGGGCCTCGATATCCCAGGGTTCCCGGTCTGTATCGCCGCCCTTGGAAAACAGGTCCTCGGCGCCGAAAGAGGGAAAAATTCCACAACGGCCTACCAGTGTTATTAGCAGGAGAAAGGACCAAAAGCGCTTAGGCATTATCGACTCCCTGATACAGAAATAAGAACTCCGGATTCCCTTAGCATATCTTCTCCCTGAACACAACCAATCAACGCCTGATGGTCAGCCAAGGATCCAGATATTCCTTGGCTATTTGTACCGTCTGTGATAAGGTACAGGTATTAGTTTTGTCATTCGTTGTGAATATCTGAAAGTAAAAACTGGTTTTTTACAAATGGCTGGAAGGTTCATTCTATTCTTTCTTTCTCTGGTCTTATTACCCCTACCGGTTTTTTCAAATCCCAATCCCCCTGAATCCGAGACCTCTCAATTTTCCTTTGCCGAACATCTGTTACAGGACCGCGATTATGACCGGGCCATCACCGAATTTAAACGCTACCTCTTTCTCTACCCCTCCGGGCACATGGCCTCCCAGGCCGACTATCTCCTGGGAGAGGCTTTCTTATCGAATAAACTTTTCAAAGAAGCCATTGACCACTGGGAAGGGGTTCTCCGCCGCAATCCAGGTACGCCCTTCCGGGAAGAGATCCAATTCCAAACCGGGAAGGCGTATTGGGAACTGAGACAGGAGGACCGGGCCTTGGCCCTTTGGGAAAAGGTCCTTGACCAAGGCCGCTCCCCGATTAAAGAAAACGCCGCCCGAGCCATCCTTTGGGCGCTGATCAAAAGGAAACAATTTAACCGGGCTACTGAAAAATTAATCCAATCCCCCCTTCAGGACTGGGAAAAGGCCATACACCGTGACTATTTTCAAAAAGCCCAAACCCTGCCTTACCTCTCTCCCGCAACCGCCGGGCTGCTGGCCGCGGTGCTTCCCGGCGCCGGGCATTGGTATTTAGGCCGGAGACAAGACGCCCTGATAGCCTTCAGCATCAACGGTTTGTTTACCTGGGCGGCCGTCTCCTCCTTTGAACAAGGCAACAAGGGCCTCGGTACCCTTTTAGCGGTTATTGAACTGGCCTGGTATTCCGGCAACATCTACAGTGCCGTCAACAGCGCCCATAAATACAACAGGAAACTGGATACTGATTTTTGGGAGGGCTACGGCATCCGCTTCGGCTTCTTATCCAAAGGCCATTCCAACAGCCATAGAACCCCCTATCTGGCCCTCCACCGTGCCTTCTGAAGGACCTGATCCCGTGTCCCTACTTCCCCCACGACCCCTTCCCCTCTGCACCGTAGTTTGGTTGGCTTTGTTTCTGTCCTTCCTTTCTCATCCTTCTTTTGCCGGCGACCCTCACCCCGCTCCCCCTGAGAACAACCCCGGACTATTATCCCTAAGCATTAATGTTTATCAAAAAATCCTCTCACCGGTCCTGGCTTCGGAATGCTATATGAAGCCCAGTTGTTCTAATTATTCCCGAGAGGCTTTTTCCGAATACGGCAACCTGCTCGGTTTGCTGCTTACCATTGACCGTCTCTTCCGCGAAGCCGATGAAGATAAAACCTCCCCCTTGATCAAAGAAGGTATGTTTTTTAAATTATTCGACCCTCCCTCGGACAACCTCTGGTGGAAACAATGACCGAGAGCAGAGAGCACAGCGCATAGGGTTCAGGGCAAACGACTGTTTTCCCCAGGCCCTCTGCCCTATGCTTTTTTTTATTGCAATTCCGGCCATCTTCTTTTCAGTTCCTCAGCCAGGGGGGCATAGGATCCCCGCGCCCGGGGAACAAACTTCCGGTAATACTCTAAGGCCTTCTGCTCCGCTCCCTGTTTCTCCCAAAGTAAGCCGAGGTTGTAAAAAGCCTCAGGGTTCTCCGCGTCATATTCCAGCACCTTAAGCAGAACCTTTCCGGCCTGCTCCGGTTCTCCCTGCCGATTCAGGACCGCAGCCAGGTTTATGAGAGCCGGGGTGAAGCCCGGCTCCACCTCCAGGACTTTTCTAAACCACCCGCCGGCTTCCTCTATTTCCCCCTGTTGTAGATAAAGGAGTCCCAGATTATTCATGCCTTTCAAATAACGGGGATTCAGGGCCAGGGACTTTTGAAACATTTTCAGGGCCGGGCCGAATTGTTGTTGTTCCTGATAAATCAATCCCAGATTATTATAGGTCTCCCAATGGCTGGGACGCAGGGCCAATAGCTCCTGATAGGTTTGAATGGCTTGCGGGAACCGTTTTTTCTGCTGGGCCAGGACCGCTTCATTGAACAACCGTACCACCTCAAGGGATTCCGCCTCTTTTTCCGGGCCAAGGCCGGAGGATTTGCCGGATTCCGACAGGGTCCGGGTCGAAGCGGTCTTGGGGGCCTTCACTCCAGAAGAAGAGGATTTGGGGACAAAAATCGAGGGGGACTTCGATCTCGTGGCTTGAGGGGCAGTAAAAACCACCAGACCCCGAGAAGCATCCCTGGCCGTTATCCCCGCCGGTCCCTCTCGCCTGTTTTCACCTTCCGATCCAGGTTCCACTGATCGGGATCCCGGAGTAATCGCCTTCGGCAAAGGTGCCTGAGGGGGGGTTTTGGCTTTCGATGCGGGGCGATCGGGCACTAACAGATAGGCCACCAGCCCAGCGGATAAAAGTAATAAAAGGATAACCGCCAAGCCCTTTTTCCGGCGGACATCCCACCCTTGTTTTTTCTCCTGGCCGCCTTTTTCCGGAGGTGGATTCAAGGGGGTCCTTACCAGAAGGGCTTCTTTTTTTAAATCATCCCTCGGGGGATCGGGATTCAAAGGGATTTCCCCTTCAGCAGCGCCTTTTTTTAAGGCGTCCCTGATCAGGCTCATAACCTTGGCCTCTTTTTCTCGGGTCTAATTTTTGGCTGGTCTTGGGGTAAGGGAATAACCACGGAATAGGGATAAGACCCATTCGCTTTCAAGTGATCGGCCAGCCTCTGGGCTTCTTCCCGCTTCTCATATTGGCCCACAACCACCCGGTACCAGGTCCCGATCCCCTCATAGTGGAAGACCATTCCAAAGGCCTCCAGTCCCTCCCGACAGTTTTTCTCTATAGATTGTTCAGCCAGCCTTTGCTTTCGGAAGGAAGCCAGGTGCACCGAGTAAAAAGTAGGATAATCTGCCTGCTGCCCGAGGGAGATTTCCGGAGGAGCGACGCCTGATTTCAAGGAAGCGAAGGTCCTGTTCACCCCCCCCCAAGAGAGCAAAGCCCCTCGCAGCAAAACCCCTCCTGCCGCTCCGGCGAAAGCTGTTCGCTGAAGGGATTTTTCCCCCCACAATGAAAAAAACCGTTTCCCCCCTCGAAGGCTTTCCAGGGCCTTTTTTACCTGGGAAGTAGTAATCCGTCTGCTTT
>JBFMBU010000309.1:0-35557 GCA_040755035.1 Thermodesulfobacteriota bacterium | reverse complement strand
ACCCCGGAAAAATCCGACTACCTTTTCCGGCAGTTGCTGCAAATGGGGGTTTTTGAACAGATATCCGGGGTCATAGTCGGATACATCGACGGCTTGCAGCGGGCCGGAAGGGTCGGGATACAGATGGAAGACATTCTTTTACGTCTGACAGCCTCTCAGGTTTTTCCGATTTTAAAGGTCAATGACTTCGGCCATAACTGTCCCAACACCATTTTGCCGGTAGGCGGCCGGGTGCGCTTGAACGCCGACCACAAGGAAATTGAGATTCTCGAACCCTGCCTATCCTAAATATTCGGGTTAGATAAATATCTTTTTTGAAAAGGAGATGCCCAATGCCCTTCTCTTCCGTCCCTTTCAAACGAATAGCGAACCTTTTCCCGTTCCTGTTGGTGATTATCCAGCTTTTGGTTCTACTCGCCGGGCTATCCCCGGCGGCCGAAACCTTGAAGACCACAGATCCCGTCGTTCTGGACAGGGGAAAAATTTCCGGCCTTATCCTGCCCGGTCCTCCGGAGATCCGTGTTTTTAAAGGCATCCCCTATGCCGCCCCGCCGGTCGGCCCCTTACGCTGGAAACCACCCCAGCCGGTGATTCCCTGGGAGGGGGTGCGCCCGGCCCATGATTTTGGACCGGTTTGTCCCCAGCCGGGAGGTCGGACCCGTCTGACTCAGACCCGTTTTGAAAAAATCAGTGAGGATTGTCTTTACTTGAATGTCTGGACCCGGGCAAAAGACTCCCGGGACTTTCTCCCGGTTATGTTTTGGATCCACGGCGGAGGCAATATTTCCGGGGCCGGTTCCATGCCTTACTATGAAGGGACAGCCCTGGCCCGGGAGGGGGTGGTTTTAGTCACTATCAATTATCGCCTGGGGCCAATGGGATTTTTTGGCCATCCTCTTTTATCCAAGGAATCGGCCAAAGGCGTTTCCGGAAACTACGGCCTTCTGGATCAAATCGCCGCTCTGGAATGGGTGCAGAAAAATATCCGCGCCTTTGGCGGAGACCCGGCCAAGGTAACGATTTTCGGTGAATCCGCCGGGGCCTTGAATGTTTGTTGGCTCATGGCTTCCCCCTTAGCCAAGGGGTTGTTCCACCGGGCTATTGCCCAGAGCGGTCATGCCTTCGGCCGTGTCCGCCATCTAAAAGAATCCTGGTACAGACAGGAACCGCTGGAAAAACAGGGGGAGAGGATCGCTCGGGACCTGGGGGTACAGGAGAGCGCCGATCCCCTGGCCGCCCTGCGTTCCCTCAGTGCGGAAAAAATAATTGAAGTCTCCAAGCCTGTCGTGGGTGTCGGGGGAGATGCGGGAAACCGTTTCGGTCCGGTGACCGACGGTTGGGTCATCCCTGATGATATCAACCTCATTTTTGAGAAGGGCCGGCAAAACGACGTTCCCCTGATCGCCGGGACCAATGCCAATGAAGGGAGTATCTTCATCCTCAACTCCCCGATCAAAACCGTTGAGCGATTACAGGCCGCGGCCAGGGCCTTGTATGGTCCTTATGCCGATGAGGTCATGGCCCTCTATCCGATCAAGGAAAATTCCGAGGTGCAAAAGGCACTAAGTGCCTTAGTGGGTGATTTCACCTTTATCGCCGGTGCCCGCCATTTCGTCCGCGACATGGCCAGCGTCAAATCCAAGGCCTATTTGTACCACTTTACCAAAAAACCCAAAGGCCAATTGGGAGAAACCCTGGGGGCCTTTCATGGATCGGAAATCCCTTACGTATTCAACCAATTGGAAAAAGGAATTTCCCCACCGGATGAGGAGCGCCGGGCCCTGGCCAAAACCATGAGCGGCTATTGGCTGCAATTCGCCAAAACCGGAGATCCCAATCATGCGGGAGCACTGTTTTGGCCGGCTTATGAAACCGCCAAGGATCAACACCTGGAATTCGGGGACACCGTGCAGACAGGAAGCGGACTGCGAAAGGCAGCCTCTGATCTTGCCGAAAAAATTCTAGCCGAGGAAAGGAAGAATCGGTAGAAAAAAAACGCCAAGACGGGAATTCCCCGTCTTGGCGGCAGCCGATTATTTTCAGACCGGAAAGACTTTAAAACTCCAGTATTGCCCTTCCAAAAATTTTCCCCTGTTCCAGGGCGGCCACGGCCTCATTCACCTGATCCAAGGAATAGCGCTCCGTCACCAGGGCCTTCAAATCCAATTGCCCTTTTTTATGCCATTCCAGGAAAACAGGAAAATCCCGGTCCGGGATACAGGAACCGGCAAAACTGCCGATATATTTCTTCTCATTGACCAGCAAGTCCCCGGCGATCAATTCCACTTTGGTTTGGGGGACACCGACCAGCACCGCGGTTCCTCCGGCCGATACCCCGTAGGTCCCGGTTCGAACGGCCGGCAGGATTTGTTCCATGGTCACTTTCAAGCCGATGCAGTCAAAGGCGTAATCCACACCGCTGACCGGCTGTTGCCGGAAATTAAAGGCCCCTTCCCGCACAGTCAGGGCACGGATGGCTTTGACCGGATCTTCTTTGGAGGCGTTGACCAGGGCCGTAGCCCCGAATTTTTTGGCGAAGGCCAGTTTTTCATCACTTAAATCCACGGCAATAATGGGGTCGGCCCCGACCACTTTAGCGGCGGCCACGGCCGAAAGCCCTACACCGCCGACACCGAAAATGGCCACGCTTTCGCCCTTTTTTACCCCGGCGGTGTGCAGGATGGCCCCGGCACCGGTCATAACCGCACAGCCGATAATGGACGTGACATCCTTGGCCGTATCCGGAGAGGCTTTGATCACATACTGTTCATCGGCCAGGGTATGGTCGGCCCAGGTAAAGACATTCTGGCAGGTGGCCTTGTTTCCGTCCGGCAGGGTCAGGGTCGTAGCTTCAGCCAGTCGGTCTGTGTTTGATTGATTTCTCGGGATCCAGGTAACTAAGACGAGATCCCCTTCCCGGACATGGGTTACCTGACTTCCTTTGGCCAGGACCACCCCGGTAGCTTCATGGCCCAGAAGAATCGGGTTGGGTCTCGGATTATGGATCTGGTGGAGTTGACTGTGGCAGACGCCGCTGGCAAATTGCTTAACCACAACCTGATAGGGTCCGGGGTCGGGCAGGTTCATCTCCATAATGGACAAGGGACCTTTTTCCTTGGGAAGCACGGCTATTCGGGCAGACGTTGGCATAATGACGGATCTCCTTTTATTTAAAATATTAAGAAACTATAAAAATAGCCCGCTCTGCTGTCAAGTTATTTCATCTATATTCCCCTGTTTTTATCCTTGACCGATAGGAGTTCTCTATTTTATAGTACGAGCCAGTCTACCCGGACCATTTCCTGAAACCAAGGGGCCTGATGGCAATGCATCGGAGCCCTTTTTCACATTTTAGGGCCTCCCGGTAACACATCAAAAATAAAGGTCTTACTTTTGTTATGGATAACCAATCCAAATCACCAAAAATTTATTTCGGCTGGTGGACCGTGCTGGCCAGCGGTTTACTCTCCCTCTGGGGGCATGGATTCAATGCCTATGGCATTTCCGCTTTATTTAAACCCATTGCCACGGAATTAGGTTTTTCCAGGACCTTGACTTCCGTAGCCTCCAGCATCGGCCGTTTGGAAGGCGGTCTGGAGGCCCCCCTCTCGGGTTGGATCACCGACCGCTTCGGGCCAAAATGGATCGTCTTCTTCGGGACTTTCCTGATCAGTTTAAGTCTAATTTTGATGTATTTCATCAATTCTCTTTGGAGCTTTTATGTGGTCTGGGGCATCCTGCTGGGCACGGGGGTCAATATCGCTCTGTCCGTACCTCTGGACACGGCCATTTCCAAATGGTTTATCAAAAAAAGAGGAACGGCTCTGAGCATCAAATGGATCTTTTCCGGGATTTCCGGGGTCGTGGTTTTGCCCCTGGTGGCCTGGATGATTACTGTAGTCGGCTGGCGTTCAGCCTGTCTGATCGGTGGGCTGGTCATGGGCTGCGTGGGTTTGCCCCTGGTGTTGCTCTGTTTCAAGACCTATCCACCGGAGCATTACGGCCTTTTACCCGACGGCGCCAGGATCTCCGAAGAAAAGCCCCGGGGCCTGGCGTCGGCTTTTTCACCGGAAGAAGAAGCCCAGCGAACCAAAGAAGATTTGATCCGCCGGGGCTTGGCTTATGCCGCCGAGGTCAGTGAACAGGAATTCACACTCAAACAATCGTTGAGAACCCCGGCCTACTGGCTGCTGATCCTGGTCCAGGCCGTAAACGGTCTGGTGGCCCCGGCCATCAACATCCACTGCATTTCTTTTCTGACCGACCGGGGCATCAGTGCTATCGTAGCTGCCGGCATGCAAGCCATCATGCTTTTCAGCAGTATACCAGCCCGCTATATCGGCGGTTTCATCGCCGACCGGCTCAAAACCAAAGAGAGTTTCAAATATTATATTGCCGCAGCGACTTTTCTCCAGGGAGCGGGTATAACGATTTTTCTTTTATATCAAACGGTATTTACTATTTATGTCTGGTTCATCCTTTACGGGATCGGCATGGGGGCCAACCTGACCCTCAAGCCGGCCATGAGGGCCCGGTTCTTCGGCCGCAAATCCTTCGGTTCGATTCAGGGTACCTCGATCATGTTCCTGACCCCCATCGGGATCATCGCCCCTATTTACGCCGGATGGATCTATGACACCACCGGCAGTTACCTGACAGCCTTCAGCCTCTTCGCTATCTTATTGGCGGCCGCTTCTGTAGTTATGCTTATGGTCAAACCTCCGCAGCTTCAGGAAGAAATATAAAGTCTATTCTATTCCCTCCCTATGATTCCCTGTTTCAATCCGGGTCTAAGGAGGGATTTTAAAACCAAAGGCCCCGGTATGACGACGGAGCCTTTGGTTTTGGAAGACCCGGAGGAAGGTACAGTCCTTTAACCGATCTTTTTCCTATCCCCAAATAACCGGATGCCGGTCCTTCCAGGGGCGAGCCTGCTCGAGTTGTCCGGCTAATCTAAACAAAGTCGCTTCATCACCATATCTTCCGCCGAAGAGTACCCCGAGGGGTAATCCATCATCAGTCCAATGCAGAGGAAGGGAAATGGCCGGCTGCCCGGTGATGTTGTAGACGGGATTGGTGTGAGCGAAAGCGGCGATTCTTTGATCATGCATGGAAGCCGCAGGATCATTTACATCAATCGTCCCCACCTTAAAAGGAGGAGTTCCAAGGGCAGGGGTAACCAGGGCATCAAAGGCTTGAAAAAAAACGGAAAATTCCCGGGAGAGACGTTGCAGGGTACCGACAGCCCATAGATACTTGGCCGCGGAAATCTGTTTTCCCATCTCGTAAAAATTGAAACTCAGTTTTTCCATATTCTCCAAACCCGGCTCCACACCGGTGATTTGCTTCAGGGCCTCTATGGTCGAAGCGTGTCCGGAGGCATAGACCGTCAAGAAGGCGGAGGCGGTCTCGTCAGGACCGAAGGCCGGTCTGATCTCCTCCACCCCGTGTCCCAGGGCTTCACAAAGCCTGACCGTCTCGCGGACAGCCCGAACCGCTTCCGGGTGGGGAGGAGTATCATAAATCCCCTGTTCCCAAAAGGCGATTTTCAGCCCTCCCGGATTCGTTGTAACCTCCTTAAGGTAAGGTTGCTTTTTGGGAGGCGGATAATAGGGGTCTCCGATCACCGGCCCTTCTGTGGCATCCAGGGCCGCCGCACTGTCGCGGACCGTCCGGCTGACCACATGCTCGCAGACCAACCCCCCCATGATATCTCCGAAATTCGGTGCCAGTGAATTTCGACCACGGGTCGGTTTGAGCCCTACCAGCCCGCAACAGGCCGCCGGGATGCGAATCGAGCCTCCGCCATCGTTGGCGTGGGCCAGGGGAACAATACCGGCAGCCACGGCCGCCGCCGACCCACCGCTTGATCCGCCGGTGGTATAATCAAGGTTCCAGGGATTCCGGGCCGGGCCGTAAAGCACGGGCTCGGTCATGGGCGGCAGACCGAACTCGGGGGCGTTGGTCTTGCCGAAGGGGATAAGACCGGCACGCTTATAACGGGCCACCAGTTCCGAGTCGTTGGGGGCAGGGAAAACCGGAAAATAGCGGCTGGCATAACGCGTCGGCATCCCTTCACAATCGCCGAGGATATCTTTGAGCAGGAAAGGGACCCCCTCGAATGGACCGTTTCCCGGTTTCCTTTTCGCCCTTTCCCGGGCCTGGTCATAGGCTTTATAAACCACAGCGTTTAATTGGTCGTTGTGACGTTCCACCCGGGCAATAGCCTCCTCCAGCAGTTCCAACGCTGTAATTTCACCCCTGTGGACCAGTTCGCCCAAACCCAAACCGTCAAAGGAATCATACTCTTGAAAAGCCATTTTTTCTCCTTTTTTTGCCTAATCTTTTTTTCTTACCTTAACCGAAGATAGTCTCACAAAAAGTCCAAATTGGTCATTCTTGGCTTCCGAAAGGAAGCTTCTTTTCGGGTCGGCAAAGCCGACCGGGTCGAAATGACAAACTCCTGCTCGTAAAACTTTTTACGAGGCCACTTTATAATGGTATTGATACCGGAAAACACACCCCCTCCAGCTTCGGGAGATGTCAAAATGACTTTGAGCCCTTTGATAAAAAAGTATAAGATAAGAAAAGGACCGGGGCAAGCGGAAAAGAGGGCATGAAAAGGTTTCCAAGGTAACCCGCTCAATCAGCAGGACTTCGGCAAAGGAGCGCTAGGCCCTCTTGGCTTTGGTCAATCCCGACCAGTGGACGATATCCAACCCTTCTTCTTCGGCTACAGCCGCCAATGTTTCCATTTTCTCTTCAAGAATTAAACCTTCCTTTTCAAGGGTCCATGGACGGCTTAACCTTTGATATTTAGAAGCACAGGTGTTGTTAAAGGCCAGGAGGTCATAGCGTTGGGCCGTGGGGAGATGTTCGTTAATAAAGCGAGCGGTCTTTCTGATATTCTCCTCGGAGTCATTGATTCCGGGTATAACGGGGGTTCTTATCCAAAGGGGTTTGCCTGATTCTGAAATTTTCCGGGCATTTTCCAGGACCAGGTCTAACGGAAGGCCGGTAAATTTCCGGTGCCTGACAGGATCCATTACTTTCAGGTCGTAAAGGATAAGGTCGGCGAGGTTCACCAACCGCTTCAAGGTCGGCCACTGGGTTCCTCCGCAGGTGTCCAGGGCCAGGGGTATCTTTTCCTTTCTTAATCCCTTCATCAGGGCCTGACAAAAATCAGTCTGTAGGGAGGCTTCACCACCGGAAAGGGTCACACCGCCTCCGGATTTCTCATAGAAGACCTTGTCCTGCACAGCCTTATAAACCAATGCATCGACCGTATAAACTTTTCCGATTACTTCTAAAGCGCTGGCCGGGCAGACTTTGGCACATTGTCCACAGGCATCACATAAGGTCCGATCAATGTGCATCCCTTCCGGCGTTAGAGTTAGCGCGGCTTTGGGACAAACCTTCAGACAGTCCCTGGCCCCCAGGCAGCGCATCTCATACCAGATCAGTTCCGCATGGGGTTTTATGCCTTCAGGATTATGACACCAGGGGCAGCGCATGGGACAACCCTTGAGAAAGATGGAAGTGCGTATTCCCGGACCATCTTCAGTGGAATGAAGCTGGATGTTGAAGACCAGACCTGTTAGTTCTTTCTTCATGTAGGTAACCAATATTGCTGGGAGGAACCACGAAAAATGGATAAGGATTCAAGGGTTCGAGGAGTCAAGGATTCAAGTAATATAGGCCCAAGGTAAGGGTTTGGAAATAACCACGAACCATATACCTTGGACCTTGTCTTGTTATTAACCGACTCATATTAGTATGGACATGAAACTGATAAGCTTATCCACTGGAGGATCATGGGGGTCTTTTCTGGGGGTTGTCCACCCCAAACCTGGAAGCTTCTTTTCCGTTTCCGTGGACTTAGCTGACGACCTCGAACCCTTGAAACCACGACCCCTGATTTTTCTCAAACCTCAAACTCCGTCCGGGAGATAATATCATCCTGAAGCCCTTTGGACAGATCAACAAAACGGTAGGAATAACCCGAAACCTTGACCATCAGATCCGGATAATCGCCGGGATTTTTTTGCGCATCCAACAACGTTTCCCGACCCATGGGATTGATCTGCACCTGACGTCCCCCCAATTCAAAATACCCCTCGATCAGGGAGGCGAATTTCTCCAGGTTTTCATCGGTCTTGATGGTCATGGGATTGAGGTTCATGTTCAGGGCCGTGCCGCCGGACAACTTGGCCCGGCTGGCCTTGGCCACCGAGTGGAAGGCGGCCGTCATCCCCTCAATATCCGTGCCGTTAGCAGGCGACAGGCCATTGGCCACGGCTTCGCGAGCTTTCCGTCCATCCGGCGTCGCACCGAGGGAATGGCCGGCCAGAACCTGTCCGCCGGCGGAAATCAGAAGGCCCCGGTACGTACCTCCATCAATGGGTCTCTTGTGCTTGCGGGATTCCTTGTCCAAAAGATCCGTCACCCAGACAGCAATTTCATCAACCTTCGGATCGTTGACACCGTACTTGGGCGCTTTCCGGAGCAATTGCTGTCTCAGCTCTTCAGCGTCCTTGAAGTTATTCCTCAGATGTCCGACCAATGCCTCCAAGGTAACGATTTTTTCTTCGAAAACTGCCCAGCGGATGGCGGCCAGAGAATTGACCACCGTAGCCAGGGCATGGGCGGAAACGGTGCTGTGATTGTATTTGGCTCCCCCTTGGGTAATGTCGAGGCCCGACTCAATGCAGCCCTCGATGGTGGACGAAATAAGCGGTGTGGGGAAACCTTCGGCAAAGACATCGTCCTTGACGTCACTGATCTTGACCATCACCTCGATCGCATTGGCCAACTGGGCGGCGAAAGCCGCTTTGACTTCCTCGAAGGATTTCATTTCGGAAGGAGGCGGCGTTTTTACGCCGACCTGGGCCCATTTAGCGGCAAACAATCGACCTTCATTCAAGGCGGACTCTATGGTGCGTTCCAAATGACAGGAACTGCCCGAACAATAGCCGTTGCTGTTTCCCGTTCCGGCGATTTCGGCGCAACCGATGATGCTGTAATCCCGGGCGTCTTCCAGCGCATATCCGTCGGCCATCATTCCGGGAATATTGACCTCATCATTGTCAAACTGAATGCCGGCGGTCCGTCGGTGGGCTTCACAGGCCTTGAGCAGAAATTCTCGCGGCGTATTTTTGGCAATTCTTACGGCCAAACCATTGCGTATGGCCTTTAAACGCATCAAGGCCTCCAGCATCAGATAGGAGATATCATTGACGGCACTATTACCCTTTCGGTCGACGCCGCCGATGGTGACATTATTAGGACCGAATCCATTATAATGACATAATTTTATGAAATATTCCTCGATAATTTCCAGGGCTTGGTCCGGCGTAATGCGGCCGGCTTCCAGGTCGGACTGAAAATAGGGGTAGAGGAACTGATCCATGCGGCCTGGACAGAAGATCGAATCCTCGCCGTAACTGATGGTCATCACCACCTGGGTCATCCAAGCGGATTGGACGGCTTCCATAAAGGTGCGCGGAGGCTCGGCCGGAACACGCCGGCAACGTTCCGCTATAGCCAGGAGCTCTGATTTGCGTGGTTCTGCGGCCTGTTGGGCCAAATCCTCGGCCAGCCTGGCGTAACGTTCGGCAAAGGCGCAGACAGCGCCGGCCGCTACCGGCACGGACTCCAGAAAGTCTTTCCGCAAGGCATATTTTTCATCTCCTTCATTTAGCAAGGCCAGCTGCTTTACAGCCTGAGCGGCAATCCCCTTGAAACCCAGGTCCAGAGCTTTTTTCATGCCAACGGTGACATGCCCCTGCATATCGGCTACCCCGGCCACGGTGGGAAGGGGCTGTTCCTTGGTCACCAGGCCTTCCTTCATCCAGCGGGCATGCATTTGGCTGGCCATGTTTCTGCCCACCCAGTAAGGATCGATTTCCTCCTTCACCTCCCTGATTTCTTCCTCGGGCATGGTCAGCAGTTCTTTCAACCACTCGGGGTTGGCCCCGTGGCCGTTTTCCAGCCAGCTCAGGGATTTTTTGTCCTGGCCGTGGAAAGGAACAGCCAACAGATTGACGCGGTCCATATAGGTTCGCTCAATGCCCATGGGTCCGGCGATCTTTTTACTGGCCTTATTGCCGACCAGAGTCGCCTCCTCATCAATCCAGATGGTCATGTGACGGAGGGTTTCCTCCAGACCCTTGGCCGCGCGCAGGCAGGGGGCCTGGCCTTCCGTGCCTTTATAGGCCCGGGTATAATACCTGGCCCGTTCTATACATCCTTCATAGGGACTGGCCAGCAAGGCCTCCCTCATCCGGGCGATCCGGTCCGAGTAAAGGGCTTTTTGTTCCTGGATGCGCCCGTTGTACTGATTATTTTCCTTGATCGCGGTTGATAATTGCATTTTTTCTCCTGTTATATGAGGGTTAATGAAAACAAAGGAAAATGACCCTGATCTTTGCAGCCCCAAACCCGGACCAGTTAGAATAAATTCTATCCAACTTGCGTAGAATTCTATTCTTAAGTTACTAAACGCTGAATTCCGTACGTTCGATAATATCGTTCTGCAAGGCCTTGGACAGATCGACAAAACGGAATGAATATCCCGAGACTTTGACCATCAGGTCCGGATAATCCTTTGGGTTTTTCTGGGCCTCCAGCAAGGTCTCCCGGCTGAAAGGGTTGAACTGCACCTGTCGGCCACCGAGGTCGAAAAAACCTTCAACCAGGGCGGCGAATTTTTCCAGACCTTCGTTCGAACGGATGGTCAAGGGATTCAGATTCATGTTATAGCCACAACCGTTGGACATGTTGGGTTCACACACTCCGGCCACCGAACGCATGGCCGCAGTCATCCCCTTTCTCTCCGTGCCGTTGGAAGGGGAAATCCCATTGGAAACCGCCTGTCTGGCCAATCGACCGTCCGGCGTTGCCCAGCAGTCCCGACCTTCATAAAGCTGGGTCCCGGAAGCCACCAAAAGGGTCCGATAAACGCCGCCCATGAGGCGCGAATGTTTCCGCGTCTCCCGGCTGTAGAGATCAACGATCCAAAGAGCCAATGCATCCACCTTTGGATCGGCATTCCCGTACTTGGGGGCCTTGTGAATCAACTGCTGGCGCAACAACTCGGCCTCAGCAAAATTATTGCGGAGGTGTTCAACCAATTTTTCCAGGGAAACCAGCCTTTCCTCGAAAACGGCCCAGCGGATGGCCGCCAGGGAATTGGCCACCGTGGCTACCCCTCGGGCGGAAACCGACCCGTGATTGTAAAAAGCCCCACCGCGAGTGATGTCCTGACCCGATTCCAGACAGCCTTCTATGGTGGAGGATAAAAGCGGCGTGGGATAGAAATCGGCAAAGAGCTGGTCTTTGATCCTGGTTTTCCGGGCCATCAGGTCCAGACTGTAGGAAAGCTGATCGGCAAAAGCCTGTTTAACTGCTTCAAAGGTTTTGAATTCTCCCGGTTCAGGAGTTTTTAATCCCAACGGTTGCCATTGGTAGGCAAAGGCCCGTCCGCTATTCAGGGCCATCTCCAGAATGACGGAAAGTCGGATGCCGCTTCCGGCGGTATAGCCGCTGTTGTTACCGGTTCCGGTCGGTTCAACACAACCCACGATGGAATAATCCCGGGCGTCTTCCAGGGTGTAACCGTCTTTGACCAGATCCCGGATCACCACGGCATCGTTATAAAAAGCCACCCCCGCCGTATAACGATGGGTTTCACAGGCTTTGATCAGAAAGTCTCTGGGGGTTTTATCAGAAAAGCGAACGGCCAACCCGTTGCGCAGGCCCTTCAGCCGTCGATGGGCCTCCAGCATGAGATAGGAGACTTCATTTACCGCATCTTCTCCCTCCTTGGTCAGACCGCCGATGGTAACGTTATTGGGACCGAAGGTAATGAAGGTGGACAGTTTGATTAAATATTCCTCCAGGGCCTCCAGGGCCTCTTCCGAGGTAATCAGACCCGCTTCCAGATCTTTTTGATAATAGGGAAACAGGAATTGATCCACCCGGCCGGGACAGATGACCGAGTCTTCCCCATAGCTCAACACCACCAGGGCCTGGGTCATCCAGATGGATTGCAGGGCCTCCCAGAAGTTCTGCGGCGGTTCAGCCGGGACCCGGCGGCAGCGTTCGGCAATGGCCAGCAATTCCGTTTTTCTGGGTTCGTCGGCCTGTCGGGCCAGTTCTTCAGCCAGTACGGCATAACGTGTCGCGTGGTCACAGACGGCAGCAGCCGCCACTGGTACGGACGCTAAAAAGTCCTTACGCTGTTCGTAGTGATCATCGATTTCTTTCAATTTGGAAAGTTTTTCGGCGGCCATGGCAGCGATGCCTTTAAATCCCAGGGCCAACACCCTTCTCAATCCGGCGGTGACATGGCCCTGCATGTTGGCGATCTCCACCGGGGAGGCGTCCGGTTCCTTCTCTTTGTAAAAACCGGCGGTCTTCCAGCCTGCAACCATACGGCTGCGTATGTCTTTGCCTTTCCAGTAGGGGAGGATTTCCTCGGTCAGTTCCCGGTGCATTTCTTCCGGCATAGAAAGAAGGGATTTTAAAAATTCAGGGCTTTGGTTCCCGGCCTTGTCCAAAAAACTAATATCTTCGACCTTCTTCCCATGAAAGTTGGTGCCGATCAGGGCCACCATGCTCTTGGAAGACCTCTCAATACCAATGGGACCGGCGATTTTCCGAAAGGTTTTGGCCCCCACAAGCCTCTCGTCCTCCTCGATCCGGATGGACATATTCCGTAACGTCTCCTCCAATCCCTTGGCCGCACGCAAACAAGGGGGTTCCCCTTCGGTTTGCTTGTAGGAACGGGTATAATATCTGGCCCGCTCAATATCGGCTTCATAAGGAGCGGCTAAAAAGTTTTCCCTTAAGCGGTCGATCCTTTCCGAATAAGGCTTTTCTCCCGGCTTGATTTCCATAGTATGGGCAACCGATGAACTGATTTGAGCGTTCATAATTCGTTTCCTTTTTGCTGGGCAGGCAATCTCCATCCCAACTCTTGAATTTCCGGCAAAGAACTTGAAGAAGCAGATACCTATGGCCTTCTCCTTAGGCCAGAACCTATATAAAATTTTAAAGGAGAATAAAAAGTAAAGCCCGGTTGACTATCAAGCTAATTTACTTTATAGTCTTAAAAAGAATAGACTATTTAAGTCATTTGTCAAATAAAATGTTTGTGTTTAGTAATCGGGTCTAATTTAATAATATACTCTACAATCAATGAGATGCATAATTTATTAGACTTGGTTTTCAATGAATATTCTTTTATTTCAAATAGATTAAAAAATTTACATTATAGTTTCATTTATTAATAAGTACTTTATAATTTAGAAAGTGTCCATCCGGAAAAAAGACTTCCCGGATGAGAACTAAATAGTGCCCATCCGGGAACTCGATTTTTAGGATGAAAACCGAATAGCTCAAGGAAAGCGAGACAGGGGGGGAAGTGTATGGCGCAAAGGGAAGGGATGACCATTGGGGAATTGGAAAAAAAATCGGGGGTCCGTCGTTCTACTATTCATCATTATATCTGGTATGGATTGTTGGCGCAACCGTTACGAACCGGAAAAACCATGGCCTACTATGATCAAAGCCATTTGCGGAGACTGGAAAATATCCAGAAAATCAAACTGGATTATCTGAAATCGGCTAAAACCTCCCGTGTTCCTCTTGACCTGATCAAACACAAATTATCGGAAAGCTATTCCCTGTCCAAGGGTAAAAAACAAAGAGGGGACCCTTCTCAGGAGAAAACCGTGGAAAGGGTAAAGAAGAAGAAGGAAGAGATCATCGAAGCCACACTCAAATTATATGCCGATCGGGGATATTATCTTACTAATATCCGAGACATTTCCAAAGCAGTGGGTATGTCGACTCCCACCTTCTATCACTATTTTCAGGATAAAAGAGAGCTTTTTGTTGAAGTGATCGAGTACGTCATTCGAAATTTGGGAGAGGAATTTAATGCCACAGTGGAACAGGAAAAGGATATCAGACGAAGAACCGCCGCCATGTTCAATGTCTTTTACAAACACTACACCAAGATTGGAGAAATCATCAATCAGTTAAGAGCTGGGGTAGCTATCGGCGATGAATGGGCCAGGGAGCGACTGGCCAAACTCTATGGGGAAATGACAAAAAATATTGCCAGAGAAGTTTCCCTCGGCATTAAAAACGGATTGATCCGCGAAGTGGATCCGGAATTGCACGGTTTTTTCAACATCCTCCTTAATGAAATTGCCATACACCGGGCCTCGCTGGACAACAAATACACGGTCAAACAGGTCATGATGTTTGTGTCCGATATGCTCTATCATGCTTTCTTAACCGAAAAAGGGAAAAAGGTATTCGGTTCCTTTAATCCACCCTCTGATCCATAAAGGTGTCTTAAGCTATGATCGGCTTATTTCCTCTTTGAAGAGCCCAACCCGGACCAGCCGGAATTAAAATTAAATATTTGATCATTCATTATTCGGTCCGGGTTTAGCTCTGGTGTTAAAATAAATTCTATCTGATTTGCGTAGAATTCTATTCGTAACTTACTAATAGAAAAAACAAAAAGCTAAAGAGGAATAGATGGTTGTTTAACCCTTTAACGACCACCTTTTACCCTTGCGCTCTTGAGCCCGGAAAAAGCCGATATGAAAAAGAAATATTTCTTGACGTTTCAATATCGTTTAAGTTAATGATATTCAAATTTAAAAAATTGCCTGCCGAATATTTGGGTTATCCGTATTTGATATTCACTGCCATATAAAGAAGTTGAACCTTATCCGCCATCAAGTGACTGGGCTTAATGGAGGCATAACATGTTACGGTTCTTGGCCAGAAGAATACTGACCATCATCCCCCTGACCCTGATGATGGCCATCATCATTTTTTTCCTGATGCGCCTTTTACCGGGAGACCCTGCCGGCCACATGCTGGGTCCGGAAGCCACTCCGGAAGAAATCAGCGAATTAAAAATCAAATTGGCCTTGGATCAACCGGTATATATTCAATTGGTTCGTTGGTTGGGCGGGATCGCCACCGGTAATTTAGGGGATTCCTTCTATCACAATATGCCGGTGAGCCGTATGCTCCTCAATCATATGATCCCCACCCTGAAACTCACCGTTTTCTCCCTGGTCCTGGCTATCATAATCGGAACCGGCGCCGGCCTCATCAGCGCCGTCAAACAACATTCGCTGATCGATCGTATCATTGTGGTCATATCCACTTCCTTCATGGCCGTTCCCGGTATGTGGCTCGGCTTGTTGCTGGTCTTGTTTTTCGGGGTGGTCCTGCGCTGGCTGCCCGTGGCCGGTTATCAGACTTTTTCGAACGGGGGGATCTCCAGCCTGAAATATCTGGTCATGCCCGTTCTGGCTATGACCACCGCCGAAATCGGCATCCTGACCAAAATGGTCCGCTCCCGGATGCTGGACGTGCTCCACCAGGATTATGTTCTGACCGCTCGCTCCAAAGGCCTACCCTTTTGGAAGGTCATACTCAAACACGCTTTTAAAAATACCTTGATTTCCGTGGTAACTTTGTCGGGGATGATGCTGGCCGGTTTGATCGGCGGAGCGGTCATTATTGAAAACATCTTTGCCATACCGGGGATGGGTCGGCTGATTGTTACCTCCATTGCCCGAAGGGATTACCTGGTGGTCCAATCGGCCATCCTGATCATCACCTTTCTCTACCTGTTTCTCAATTTTTTAGTAGATGTGGTCTATGCTCTGTTGGATCCCCGGGTTTCCTATGGTTCTCTGAAACGATAATTTTATAGATAGCGGTTTTAAATATCAGGAACGGTGCCATGCAGGCGGAAACAAAGGTTCAAACAATAGAACCAGGCGAGGCAGGAGCCACTCCCCTCAAAAAAAGACGGGAATCGGGGATGCGGGTGCTCTTCCGGAATCCTCTGGCCATTCTCAGTTTCATCTATCTGGTTTTCATGGCCCTGGCCGCCCTTCTGGCCCCTTGGATCGCCCCCTTCGCTCCCAGTCACATGGATATCAATGCCCGTTTTATCCCTCCCGGTATAGAACACTGGCTGGGCACAGACCATTTGGGACGGGATGTAATGAGTCGAATGATATTTGGGGGCAGAACCACCCTGGGGGTCAGCATGGCCGTGGTTTTATTATCGGCCCTGGCCGGCACTTCATTGGGCCTAATAAGCGGCTATTTTCGCCGGGCCGACGAGATCATCATGAGAATCACCGACCTGTTTATGGCCTTTCCGCCTTTAATCGGCGGGTTGGCTATCATGGCCTTTTTGGGATCAAGTGTTAAAAATGTTATTTTGGCTTTATTCCTGGTCTCCGTTCCCCGAGTGGCCCGTATCGCCCGGGCGGAAACCTTGGTCTTGAGGGAAACCACCTTTATCAAAGCCGCCCAATCCATGAGGGCTGGCCCGGGAAGAATCATATTCAGGCATATCCTGCCCAATGCCATCTCACCCCTGATTGTTTATTTTACCCTGATGTTCGCCGGGACCATCATGGCTGAAGCCGGATTAAGCTTCCTGGGCATCGGCTCCCCGCCGGATGTCCCCAGTTGGGGTATTGTACTCAGTGAAGGCCGCTATTATATGCGCAACGCCTGGTGGTTGACGGTCATGCCCGGGGCGGCCATCTTTCTGGCCGTCCTATCCTGCAATTTATTAGGAGATGGGATAAGGGACGTAGGGGACCCCCGTCAGTATGGCCGGGCGAGAAGAAGATAAGAGGTTTCGGGTTACGAGTTACGGGTTGCGGGTTCAAAAATAAAAGGCATATCATCATGTTCATCTGTTTTTAACCCGTAACCCGCAACATTAAATTCCGAACGGATAAAAATACTCGTAAGCTACCACGGGAGACAGCATGCCTCTTTTATCGGTTAGAGATCTAAAAACCTATTTCCATGTCCACATGGGGACCGTAAAATCAGTGGATGGGGTTAGTTTTGATCTGGAACCCGGAAAAACCTTAGGCATCGTCGGGGAATCGGGCAGCGGGAAAACCGTTTCCTGTCTCTCCTTAGTCAAACTGGTCCCCATGCCTCCGGGAGAGATCGTCAGCGGGCAAGCCTTGTTGGAAGGGATTGATCTGTTGACGCTTTCGGAAAAGGAGTTGCGCAAGGTCCGGGGCCGTAAAATTTCCATGATTTTTCAGGAGCCCATGACGGCCTTGAATCCCCTGTTCACGGTGGGAGAACAAATCGCCGAAACCATTCGATTGCATCAGAAACTGAACAAGGCCGAAGCCTTTGAAAAAGCGGTCGAGATGCTCAGTTCGGTTTCCATTCCCCTGCCCCAGGTCCGGGCCAAGAGCTACCCCCACCAAATGTCCGGCGGCATGAAACAAAGAGCCATGATCGCCTTGGCCATGTCCTGCCGCCCCCGGATCCTGATCGCCGATGAACCTTCCACCGCCTTGGATGTAACCGTCCAGGCCCAGATTCTTCTGCTTATTCATGAATTTAAGAAAAAATACGGCACCTCGGTGATTCTGGTCACCCATAATATGGGGGTAATTACCGCCACAGCCGATGAGGTTATGGTCATGTATGTGGGGAAGATGGTGGAAAAGGGAGATATATATGAAGTATTCAACAATCCCCGCCATCCCTATACCCAGGGACTTTTGGAATGCATTCTTAAATCATCAGGGGGAAAAAACGCTTTAAAAACGATGTCGGGTTTCATCCCCAACCCCATCAACAAACCGAAAGGGTGCGCCTTCAATCCTCGGTGCTCCCAACGCAAGGATATTTGTCTGGTGGAAGAACCGCCGGTCCTCCAGACTGGCGGCCATGAAACCGCCTGCTGGTTGTACGCATAGAAGGAAAAGACGTTCGGCGTTAAGTGTTCGGCGAAAACCAGGGAAGGACCCTACGGGGATTCAAAAAGGCGTACTCGTAAAAATGATATCTAATCAAACCGACTCGCTGCCTATGACAGTTTCAGGGCCATCAGGGGATACCGCTTCGGAAATCCTTAAGCTAAAGAGCATTAAAAAGTATTTTGTGCTCAAAGGGGGTTTTTTTTCCAAAATCAAAGGGACTCTCAAGGCCGTTGACGGAGTTACTCTTACTATTAACCAGGGGGATATCTTCGGCCTGGTCGGGGAATCCGGCTGCGGCAAAACCACGTTGGGATATGTAGCCGGCGGAATCTTGCCTCCTACGGAGGGGACGATCACCTTTCTGGGCCAGGAAGTGGACGGCCTCAAAGGAGGGCTGACGGCCAGGGATGTCCAATTTATTTTCCAGGATATTTCCGGGGCACTGAATCCCAAATGGATGGTCAAGGATATCATTGCCGAACCGCTGGCCATTATCGGCCAGCCGCCGCGGATAAGGAGGGAGAAAACCGAACAGTTTATGGAGCAGGTGGGGTTAACCCTGGAATACTTAGACGCCTATCCGCACGAACTTTCCGGCGGACAAAGGCAACGGGTTTCCATCGCCAGGGCCATGGTCACCAATCCTAAATTGATTATCTGTGACGAGCCTTTTTCCGCCCTCGATGTCTCCGTCCAGGCCCAAATTATCAGTTTGCTGCTTCGGTTGAAAAAGGAATTTGATTTGACCTATTTGATCATCTCCCATGATCTGGCTTTGCTGGAATACATGTGCAACGCCATAGCCGTCATGTATCTGGGAGAAGTCGTGGAAGAAGCCATTCCCGCTGATCGGCTTTTTTCCAACCCCCTTCATCCCTATAGCAAAGGTCTGTTGGAGTCCTTTCTCTTCGCCGATCCCAACAAGCAACGGATTGACATGATTGAAATATTGACCGGAGAAGTTCCCAATCCCATCCTTCCCCCCAGCGGCTGCCGTTTCCATCCCCGCTGTAAACAGGCCCAGGATTTTTGCCGGAAACACAAACCGTTGCTGAGGCAGATCGAACCGGGACGACGGGCCGCCTGTCATCTGGCATGAAAACTTCCCGTTCAAGGTGTAAGGTTCAAGGTTTTGTTAACCTTAAAGCATAAAACGCCAAATCCGGACGATTGAATTTACCGGACCAGGAAATATTTCCACTGTTATCACGAACAAAAGAGAGGGATCTAAAAAAAGACCTTAGATTCTTACTAAAAAATTCAATAATAAGTGGACATCACCCCCTTCATAGCCCTCCCCTCTCGAGGGGGGAGGGGGGGGCAACTTAACTAATCCATCGGCATTAGATTTCTCCCTCCGGTCGAAATGACCGAGATCGCGATTTCAATTTGTTGTTAATATTTCATTTAAATAGGAATAGAAAAAGTCTTGCAAAGGGAGGTTTTTATTATGTTTGGAATCAAGAAATTCGCATTTTTTACGGCCTTCGGTTTGGTACTGATGATAATTGCAGTCTTTTCTGGGCAACCCCAAGCCGCCCCGGTGCAGCCGGTTTCCTCTAAGCCTCAAACAGCCCCGGTCCCAAAAAAGGGAGGGATTTTGAAAATCGCCTATGCCTCGGACCCCGGGAGCCTGGATGTCCACAAGGAGGGCAATATGGCCTCAATCGATATGGCCAGCCACATTTTGGAGGGTCTTTTTGATTACGACAGCACCATTACTCCTCAGCCCATGCTGGCTAAAAGTTATACAAAGAGCCCGGATCATTTGACCCATACCATCAAACTCAGGGAAGGGGTTTTATTTCATAATTATAAGGAACTGACCGCCGATGATGTAGCGGCCACTTTAAAAAGGGCGCTCAAGGTTGCTCGGACTCCACCGCCGCTTTCCACCTACCTGGAATCGATAACAGCCAAGGATAAATATACAGTGGAAATCCGGCTGAAAAAACCATATTCCGAATTCCTCTACTCCATGACTTACGGTATCCTTCCCAAAGAGTTGGCCGAAAAGTACCCTGCAGCCACTATCCCCGACAAGGAAGTCATCGGTACCGGCCCCTATCGACTGAAGGAACGGATCCCCGATCAGCATGTGGAGTTGGTCCGCTTTGACCGCTATGTGTTTCGCCCGGAAAAACCAAACGGTAACACCGGCCGAAAATATGCCTATGTGGACAAGATCATTTTTTATATCCTGCCCGACCCGGCCGTACGCATGATGGGGGTGGAAACCGGGGAATATCACTATGCCCATGCCGTCAATAACGCCGATTATCAGCGGATTATCGACAATCCTCAATTGGAAACGCGGATCATCAAAAGCTTCAGCTCTTTGGGTTGTTTGTTCAATTGCAAGGCCGGACCTATGGCTAATATGAAGATCCGGCAAGCCGTGCTGGCCGCCCTGGATGCCGCCCCAATCATGAAGGCCGCCTTTTTATTCCCTCAACTCTACAGCCTGGAAAGCTGTTTTCTCTGGCCGGAATCCAAGCAATGGTATACCAAAGCCGGTTCTCAATATTATAACCAGAGAAACCCGGCCAAAGCCAAAAAAATTTTAAAGGAGGCCGGATATAAAGGGGAAACGATTATCATGCTGGGAATCGGCGAAATCGAGTATTTGCGGAACGCCTGTATGGTCGTTTCCAATCAAATGAAAGCCGTGGGGTTTAATGTCGATCTTCAGTTGGTGGATCAAAGCACTCTCCTTTCCCGCATTCTAAATCCGACCAAATGGCACATGCTCACTTCCGTTTCCCTTTTTGTCCCTATACCCACTTTATTACCCTGGACCCGGGAAAAGGATCCCATCGCCGGGTGGGAAAGCGAGAAAAAGACCAAACTGGCCCGACAGATGCGGGAGGAGGTTTCCCCGGCCAAACGTTTCAAGGCCTGGGAAGAAATGCAAAAGCTGGTTTATGAGGAAGCGGCCCGGACCAAATTCGGAAACGGGGTCTCTCTGGCCGCTACCTCGCGCAAGGCTGCCGGCTGGGGGGAAATGATCGGCCCCCGCTTTTGGAATGTTTGGTTTAAGTAAATTTAAATAAAAACCAATACCTCTAAGCTGATGGCAGCATCCCGTTTGCTGAGATCGATCTTTAGCCGGACCTGAAAAAAAACGACCGGTCTTCCTTATATTATTATAAAGAAATAAGGAGTATCTTTAGATTAGGGTGGGGATGTTTTTTTCTCTTGACAACCCCATAAGATCGGAATAAAAAATCACTTTAAATTTTAAATTTCGGAAAAAGGGAAAAAATCACAAATAAATAAATATTTTGCCGTTAACATCAAACCGTTCTAACCCGAATTTAATTTAAGGAGGATTATGATGAAAACAGGTAAATGGATTTGTTTTTTGGGTTGTGTTTTTTCATTTTTCTTTCTATTAACCGCAATAACCCCAGCCTCAGCCGCCTATACCCCAAAGGCAAAATTTGATATCAACAAAATGGCTGATATGTCCGGCTATGATCCCAACACCTTTCCCAACCCCACAGGAGACACGGTCAAGATCGCTGTCGTGGCCACCTTTTCCGGCCCGGCCGCGGCGGTGGGTGAAGGGTTTTGGCTCAATGCCTCCTGGGCGGCCTACGATATCAATAAACGGGGCGGCCTTATGGTGGACGGCAAAAAGAAGCTGATCCAGCTTTTCAAGGCCGATACCATGTCCCGGCCCGACCAGGCCAAAAAGATCTGTGAGCAGATGGTCCTGCAAAACGGGGTCAAGTTTCTTTGGGGCGCCGACGGCAGCCATATCGTGAAAGTCATGAATCAGACGGCGGAAAAATATAAGGTCATTTCCGTAAATATGATTTCATTGTCTGAAGATCTCCAGGATTCTAAAAATTTTTCCCGCTATGCTTTTATGACCTGGTGGCAGACTTCTCAGGTCGGCCGTTCCTTCGCCTATTTTTTCGGCCAGAGGAAAAAGGAAAAAAAGTTTTATATCATGTGTCAGGACTATGTTTTCGGTCATGAAATGGCCGAAAACTTCAAAAAGGGGCTAAAGGAATATTATCCTGAAGCCCAGATTGTCGGTGAGGATTTTCATAAGCTGTTCGCCACCGATTACGCCCCTTATATTACCAAGATCAAGGCCTCCGGGGCCGAGGTGATCTACACCGGAGATTGGGACCCGGATGCCACCAATCTGCTCAAGCAGGCCCGGGCCATGGGAGTCACTATTCCCTTCGCCCATATTTATATGACCAATCCGGCCACCTATGACGCCCTGGGGGTTAATCTTACCAGCAACATGTTCCTGGGCTCCCCTTATACGGCGGGAGTCCCCACCTTCAAAAATCAGGACATGATCAAATACCATAAAATTTGGACCGATGCTTACAAGCGATTCAAAGCCCCTTATAATGCCTTGACTTATTCGCAAGGGTGGGATGCCATATCCATGGAATTTTATTGGCTGCTGAGCGTCATCGAAAGGGCCGGCAGTACCGACCCCGAAAAGATCATCAAGACCTGGGAGGGGGACTCCTATCAATACATAAACGGCCATGTCAAGACCATGCGGACCTGCGATCACAATACCATTCAGGATACCGGGATTATCGACATGGTCCCCCCCGATCAACAAAAAGTTTCCATGAACATTCCACCCAATAAATGGACGGACAGATATTCCTGGTGGGGTCCGACCTTCATGGTCCCGGCGGAAAAAGTCCTGCCCTGGATGGATCCTCAGCTGGAACGATGTAGAGGCAAGAAACCGTCGGATATCAATTAATAGTATCAGGCCACAATAGTGCTTAGGGCTGGGGGGGTTACCGGCCAAGGTGAACCCTTCTCCAGCCCTAAGGCACTTCGGGTTATCTAACATTCTAAGGGAAGGATAAATCCGTACCCGAAAAGTATTTTTTTTGAAAGGTCAGCTAAATGGATCCAACAACTGCCATGTATGTGTCCCAAGGAATACATGGGCTTGCCTATGGAATGGTTCTTTTCCTGGTTGCCTCCGGCGTCTCCCTGATTATCGGCATGATGCACATTTTTAACATGGCCCATGCCGGGTTTTTTATGCTTTCCGCTTATTTTACCTACCAGGCCATAGCCTGGACCGGCAATTTCTGGCTGGCCCTGCTCCTGGCCCCGATCGCCACCGGTATTTGCGGAATGCTTATGGAAAGATTTTTACTGAGACCGTTACGAGGCGCCGGGGTCATAGGCGACCTCATCTTAACTGTGGGCGTCGGTTTATGCATCGACGCCTTAGTAAAGATCATCTGGGGCACGGCCAATAAGCCGCTCGACATACCTCCGGTATTACAAGGGATGGTCAACATAGTCGGTTTGGACTATCCGTCCTATCGGCTTTTTATCATCGGAATGGCTTTGTTGGTTCTGTTGATTATGGCCCTGCTTCTATATAAAACCCGGATAGGTAAAATCGTTCGTGCCGCTGTTTCCGATAATGATATGGTAAATGCTTTAGGGATTAATATTCCCCTGCTCTTCACCTTTGTCTTCGGAGTGGGTATCTGGCTGGCCGGGGTGGCCGGAGCGGCCATAGCCCCAATCTTGTCGGTATTTCCGGGATTAGCGCTTCAGATGGGCATGGACGCCTTTATTGTGGTAGCGGTGGCGGGGTTCGGCAGCCTGAAAGGGGCCTTTCTGGTCTCTATTCTGTTCGGCCTGATGAATTCCTACGGTGTTCAGTTTATTTCTCAACTGGCGCCGCTGTCGATGTTTATCTTTATGGCCATCGCCATGATCTTTTTCCCCCATGGATTTTTTGGAGAAAGTGAAGAAGAATGAAAAAGGCTTTGAAATGGATTTTGTGGATCATACTGGGCCTTGGTTTGCTCCTCATTCCCAAAATTTTTGGCATCTACTATACCAATTTCTTTGTAGCCTTTGCCATTATGGCCGTTTTTTCGCAGTCGATCAATATCGAACTGGGGTACACCCGGATTCTTAATTTCGGTCATGCCATGTTTTTTGGCATGGGGGGCTACGGTGCGGCCCAGGCCTTGGCCTTGATCCCGGGGATGCCTATTTTAGGGGCCGTCCTCTGCGGCTTTTTGGGGGGGGGCTTACTGGCCCTGATACTGGCCCCCCTGGTCGTCCGGGTCAGCGGCATGGCCTGTGCCATGCTGCACGTCGCCTTTAACGCACTTTTTTTTATGCTGTCCATGAAATTAAGGCCCCTCACCGGAGGGGAAGACGGAATTTCAGGGTTTCCCATCCCCCCCTTCAACATCCCCGGCATCCTGTCCATAGACATGGTGAATCCCCTTAATTTTTATTATTTCGCCTTAGTCATCCTGGGCCTCAGTATGTGGATCATGTGGTATCTGACCAAGACCCCCTTTGGTCAGATCATGATTGCCATAAGAGACAATCCCAAGCGTGTCAATTACCTGGGGTTTAAGGTGCCGGAAAGCAAGGCCCTGGTTTACATTGTGGGCGGCGCCTTTGCCGGGGTGAGCGGGTCTATTTATGCCCTGTTTCAAAACCTGTTTTCCTCAGATGCCACCTCGGGCTTGAACTCTTTTCAGCCGGTTTTAATGACCATGGTCGGAGGGATCGGGACCTTTATCGGACCGATCATCGGCTCAGCCTTTTTTAGCGTGGTTGAGGAATTGGCCCGGCATTTTACTGATCGGGTGGAGTTGGTGATGGGCTTGACCCTTATCATTGTCATCCTCTTCGCTCCCATGGGGTTTATGGGCCTTTACCGAAATCTGAAAGCCCGGTGGGGCAAAACTCCATCACTCCCTAAGATTTAAACCGTCAGGCTCCGCAAGGAGCCTGAGATAGTGGAATATAGAAAACAGGTTGTTAAGGAAGGTACTCTTTTTTTCGCAGCAAACTTGGAGAAGGGTTAATGAATATTCTGGAAACCAAAGGGTTATTTCATGACTACAGCGGTCTGGAAGTGTTGTTTGACGTCAACCTGCAGATCGAAAAAGGGGAGCGCCATGCCATTATCGGCCCCAACGGAGCTGGGAAGACAACCCTGTTCAATACCATTACCGGGTCCTGTTGTCCCAGCCGGGGAAAGGTTTTTTTCAAGGGCAAGGAGATAACGGGATATCCCCCCTACAAATTGACTCGCCTGGGCATGGGGCGCTCTTTCCAACTTACCAGCACCTTTGATCGCCTGGTCACTTTTCAAAACGTACGTCTGGCCGTTCTTTCTAAAAGAGGCATCCGTTTTAATTTATTCAAGAAGGTGGATAAAATGACGGACGTCAATCTGGAGACCCTGGAGGTCATTAAACGGATCAATCTGGATCAGGAAGCCTTGGTACCGTCCTCCTTGTTGTCTTATGGGAAGCATCGTTCCTTGGAAATCAGTATGGCCCTGGCCACCAATCCGGATCTGATCCTTTTGGACGAACCCACGGCCGGAATGTCCAGGGACGAAACCCATACGGCCGTTGAAATGATCAAGCGTCTGACCGAGGGTAAAACCGTGGTGGTTATCGAACATGACATGGATGTCGTCTTCTCTCTGGCCGATCGCATTACAGTGCTCCATTATGGAAAAATACTGGCCACCGGGACCCCGGATGAGATCCGAAACAATCAAGCCGTCAAGGATGCCTACCTGGGAGATTCGGAAAGCGGCGGCATAACAACCAGGCATACCTAATAAGTAAAAGGTTGAATTACCCGAACTAAAAAGCTATAAAAAAGTATCTGCGCTCGGCGCGAGGAGTTGGAATGCTACTGGAAGTTCAAGACCTGAATACGTATTACGTGACAAGCCATGTTTTGCAGAACATCTCTTTAACCGTCAACGAAGGCGAGATTGTTGCCCTTCTGGGACGGAACGGAATGGGGAAAAGCACCACCCTGAAGAGCATCATCGGTTTGGTCAAACCGAAATCAGGGACCGTCACCTTTCAAGGGAAAAATGTAACCGGTTTTCCGCCGTATAAGGTGGCCAGGGCCGGAATCGGCTATGTTCCGGAAGAAAGAAGGATATTCCCACTCCTTTCCGTAAGGGATAATCTGGAAATGGGTATTAAGGGGGGAAGGCAGTCCACCAAGGAGGGCAGCTGGACGGTGGAGAGGATCTTCGAACATTTCCCCATATTAAAAGAACGGGCCAGGCAGCAAGGCCGGTATTTATCCGGCGGCGAGCAGCAGATGCTCACCATCGGACGGTCCCTGATGGGGAATCCCGGTCTTCTCCTGGTGGATGAACCCACCGAAGGGCTGGCCCCGCTTATGGTTAAAGAGGTCAGGGACATTTTGGAAACCATCAATAAAAGCACCGGCGTTTCCATTCTCCTGGTGGAGCATAATGTCAGCGTGGCCATGTCGCTGGCCAATCGGATTTATCTCATGGGCAAAGCGCATGTTGGCTTCTCAGGTACAAAGGAAGAATTGGAAGCCAGCCCCGAAATCCGCGCCAAATATCTGGAAGTCTAAAAGGGATTTTTTCGCCGATACTCGATTGGAGCAGTCAGCTCCTCCCTGATTCTGCGCTCTTGTTTCCCCTTTCTTGTTGTAGTGGCTCAACAGAAAAGACAGGATTTTCTATCCGGCCCCATTATCACATTATCCCTTGACAAGGACCAAAAGGTTTCGATAAGGTTCTACTTCCCGGCAATCTCCCCGGAGGGCCATCTCCAAGAGCGAGCAAGGGCGGGAGGCGTCTTTGATTGCAAGTCCGGTCGGCTATATTGGGGTCTCTTGGCGAAAGATTGCCCTGGGAGAAAGAAATAATTCAAAGAAGGAGCGAGCTATGGAAAGAACATTATCCATCATCAAACCCGATGGAGTGGCTAAGGGGTTGATCGGGGAAGTATTGAAAAGGTTTGAAAGCAACGGGCTGAAAATAGTAGCCATGAAGAAGATCGCCCTGGACAAGAAACAGGCCCAGGGTTTTTATGATGTCCATCGGCAAAAACCATTTTTTGACAGTCTGACCGACTTTATGTCCTCCGGTCCTTGTGTCGTCCTGGTCCTGGAAGGGGAAGGGGCCATTGAAAAAAATCGCAAACTGATGGGGGCCACGGATTATACCAAGGCCGATCCGGGGACCATCCGGGCTGATTATGCCGACTCCATTGAAAGAAATATCGTCCACGGCTCCGACGGTCCGGAAACGGCCCGCTATGAAATCAGCTATTTTTTTAATGCCTTGGAAATAGTTGGTTAAAGCCTGAAACCAAAGGGAAGAAGAGGTCTTACATGTATAACCGAAACCTGAAACGCTTGTTCCGATGGGTTCTTCTTCCCATCTTTTTTCTTTTACTCTGGGCCCCCCCCTCCCCGGCGGCCTACTATAACTTTCCCTCCAATCTGACCCTTTGCGGGGAGCCGGTTCCCTTGAACGACCGTAAGATATGGGAGCGGATGGACCGGGAGTTTATACTCAATGTTTATGACCGGGGCCAAATTTATTTATGGCTGAAGCGGGGTAACCGCTACTTCCCCCGGCTCGAAGCCCGGCTCAAAGAAAAAGGAATGCCGGAAGATCTGAAATACCTGATGGTGGCCGAAAGCTCAATGCTTCCCAGGGCCCTGTCCAACAAAGGAGCGGCCGGGATGTGGCAATTCATGGAACGGACCGGGAAAAGGTTCGGTCTGCAAAAAAAACCCTGGATTGATGAACGGTTGGATTTTATCAAAGCCACCGATGCGGCCATCGGTTATTTAAAGTTCCTCTATGACCTTTTCGGGAAATGGACGTTGGCTATGGCCGCCTATAATTGCGGAGAAGAGCGGGTCAAAGAAGAAATCGCCCAACAGGGGGAAAACGATTACTTCCGCTTGTCCCTGCCCCAGGAAACCGAACGATATATTTTTCGCATCCTGGCTGCCAAGGTCATCCTCGGTGACCCAACCGCTTATGGTTTTTTTCTCCCCCCCCAGGAAGCTTATCCGGTGTTTGAAACGGAGATGGTTATCCTTCAGCTGCCGCAATCGGTCCCTCTGCGGGAGGTCGCCAAGGCCTGCGGGTCTTATGTTAAGGAACTGAAGGAATTGAATCCTGAACTACAGGGTCATACCCTGCCGGCAGGGGTCCATCAAATAAAAATTCCGGCCGGCAACAAAGCCCTTATCGAAAATCATCCGCTTTATAAAGACTATCTAAGAGCTGCTCCTTGATCCGCGACTTCCCTCTGACCACCCGTCCGTCCGGGTTGTCAGAGGGATTGCCGCGGACAACTTTTTTCTTCCATCCCCCCTTTGTATCCTCGAACCCTTGAATCCTGGAACCCTTTCTCTCTGCTGGTTGGTCTCCATCTCAAAAGGTCTTTTCCGGGTGAGGACAAATCGGCCGGCAAACCTAAAATAGTATTTGACACCCCATATATAGTGTAGTAAAAACCAAAAAACCACCACATACGGTTTTTTCATTCTTGCCAGGAGGACTTATGGAGGAAAAAGCGGACAAAACACCGGTTTGTTTTAATATGAAGCTTCCCGATGTCCAGTGCTGCCGTTGCATTTGGTTGGAATGGAGTGAAAACGGGATTGATTGCCAAAACAGAAAAAGAATGGTCTGCGCCCTTCATATTGAGGAAATTTTCGGAGACTTGATACCCAAGACTTTAAACTAATCCTTATTGGGTTTTATTTCCTTTTCCTGGGATTACCCAATAGTTTTCGGATCTATCTTGTTATTTTTTGTTTATCCCCAACCCGGACCAGCCGGAACCCAAATTGGATATCCCAAAATTCCTCATTCGGTCCGGGTTTAATTCCTGTTTTAGAATAAATTCTATCCTATGTGCGTAGAATTCTATCCGTAAGTTACTATCCAAAATGTATAAAAGTAAGCGACCCCTCCTCAGTACCTCAGATCTCCCCTCCCTTCCGGACAAGAAAAAAGGCTGTCCCAAAACAGCGCTTGACATCAAAAAGACAATAATTATAAACTGTTTTTATCTGGTTATTCCAAGACGGAAAAAAGATTTTCAAGGTTTTTCCCTAACCCCCAACCCGGACCAGCCGGAACCAAAAGGGAATTCCGAAAATACTTTATAAGGAGGCCCGCTTATGTCTGAAAGAACCCTTTATGAACAATTAGCCGATGCCGTAGGGGCCGGGGATTCTAAATATATTCCCGGAATTTTTGAATCCTTGGCCGATCCCAAGGAGGCCAGGATTCTCATGGCCGCGGCACCGCCGGCCACGATAACCGAACTGGCCCACAAGACCGGACTTAAAGAGGAAGAGATCGAGGTCCTGATCGACCCCCTCTTTAAAAAAGGCCTGCTTTTCAAATCAAAAAAAGCGGACGGTATCCGATATTATCGGGTCCGTCAGGTCCTTCAGATGCATGATTCCACGGCGGTAATGGTCAATCCCCCACGAAGAATGCTGGAACTTTGGAAATCCTTTATGGACCAGGAGTTTCCCCAATTCAGCCGGAAATTGGAAGAGGCCTTGCCTGCAGCCGTAATCCGGGTCATACCGGTTAATGTCACTGTCCAGAATGAGACCCAAATACTGGCTTTTGATGACGTCAAATCGATTATCGCCGAATCCAGAAATTTGGCGGTCACACCCTGTTCCTGCCGCGTGATTGATGGGGCCTGCGGAAAGCCGTTGGAGGTCTGCGTTCAGATCGATAAGGCCGCTGACTATTCGATAGAAAGAGGGACGGGCCGAAAACTGGAAAAAGAGGAAGCGCTCCGAATGATGAAGATGTGCGAAGAGGAAGGCCTCATTCATGTCACCGGCAATAAAAGGACCCTGGGTCATGTGATTTGCAACTGTTGCAGCGACTGCTGTTTGAACTGGCCCTCGGTTCGAACCGGAATCGGGAAATTCGTAGTTCCCAGTCGCTTTCGCGCTGAGGTGGATGCCTCCCTATGCTCGTCCTGTGAGAGCTGTTTGGATCGATGCTATTTTGAGGCCATCACCATGGAGGGAGAAGGAGATACCGCCCTTATTAATGCTGAAAAATGTATGGGCTGCGGGCTTTGTCTGGTGACCTGCCCGACCGAGGCCATCGCCTTAAAAGAAGCACGGCCGGCTGATTTTGTTCCGGCTTAAAGGAGTCGACCAGTAAACCGGGCCCTTTTGCTTCTGGAGAGAAACGCCACATGGAAAAAGAAAGGCCTCTCAATCGTAGAAAAGAAAATCGATATTTTATCGAAGAAATCCTGATTGAGGGCATCGGGAACATTATCGAGGTCAGTAAAAACGGCCTCAGGATTCGTAAAGATCCGGGCTTTTCCTTGCAGGCTCCGGCTTTGACCTTCATGATCGCTTCCATAGAAATCAAGGGGGAGGTCCGCTGGGAGGACGATTTTTTTCTCGGCCTGCTATCGACCAACCCTTTGAGCACCCCGGCCTTTTTAAACAAAAGGCTGAAAAGGGTTTCCGAGATTTTTGTTCCCCCCCAACTGAAAATCACTCCGGAAAATGCCATCCTCCAGTACCAGAAAAAAGAGGGCTTAATTACCCTGACCAATCTCCTCCTGGAAGTGGAAAGCCCGGAACCGGATATCCGCAAAGTGGCCGATTATGTGGAAGAGGTCAGCATCCTGGAGGAAAAAGAAGGGGACAACGAGTTCAGTAATGGAGAAGTCGATGAAAAGATTGAAAGGAGAAAGACCTGCAAAGAAGAGTTGATCACCCGCGCCTTACGCCTGCAGGGCCGTGAGGAAGGCGAAGATCTGGACGTCCATTTCGCCATCAATTTCCTCGGACTGTACTTTGTGCGGGAGATCGTTGAAGACCATGTTCGAAAAAAAGTCTTTCAGTCCAAGATCTCGCGCCCTTTGTTTGAAGATTTTGAAACATTCAACATCCTGAAATCCGTTGTTTTTAAAAACTTGTGCCGCTTTTTCGGACTGCCCGACCTGCAGTCGGAAGGCAGCACCCTCTTATTTCTGGAAACCGCCGGGTTGGATATTTTAAGCAAAGAAAGCAACGGCATCCTGGAAACGTTTTACCGGTCCCCGAGCCGGTTCTATTCCGAAATATCCAGGGTCTACGAACAGGTTTTCCTGGGGGTGGACCCGCTGCAGATCACCCAGGCCTATATGGAAAAAAACATGTCGGCCTTTGCTGAGCTCTACCACGGTTATTTATTGGCCTATCACACCTGCAACCCACACTATTTCACCTCAGGCGATTTAAAGATATCCCTCAGCCAAAAGGATTTTGTCTTTTCTTCGCTGGTCTACCTGACCTTTCTTACCATTCAGTTCCTTATGGACAAAGATCGGGAAAGCGGATTCATGCTCTCTCGCCGCCTGAAAGGACGGGGAATGGATGAAAGGAAACAGGACCTTTTCCTGGAACAGGTCATCGGAGACACCCGCTCCATTCTGCGAAATCTTAGAGTGAAGGGCGGTATTTCCCTGCCACGAATTCCAGAGGACTCGCTGCCTGTCGAAAAGTTGTTGGGTAAGGATATCCGTTTCGAGTATCTTTTACAATCCTTCAGGGCATTTTCTCGCAGCCATCAATCTCGTATGGCCTTGCGCTATGAAGATAACGGTTACACCCATTTTATTCTGGGGAAACTGCTCAATTCCGACAGCCTGGATCTTAATCGCAAATCCCTTTGTATCATACCCTGCCGCAATGTTTCTCAAGAGCAGTGGTATCTGAAAGACTTCGACCGGTTTGAGCTCCTGGTTTTCAAGGAAATCCCCAAGCTCCCCTCCGGACATCTGGGGGCCTTATTGCGGTTATGGGACCATTTTCAAGGGCAAATAATCGTCACCTTCGACGTTTCCGAGTTTCTGGACCAATCCAACGCTCAATTATTGGGGATGTTGAGAGAACACATCGTCGATTTTCCCTCCTACTTCCACAATGAAGTCATTCATGAAAAAATGATCGACCATACCCTGCGATATCTTCAGCCTTTTCTGGGGGAAAAGCAGGTCGACCGTGGGAAATACCAGACCGAACCCTTCACTATGAATCATATCAAGGCCGATATACTATTGACCAAGGAGATTGCCTGATGCCGGAAAGCGAACAGATATCCCTGCCGTCTTTTCCCCTTCTGGAGATTTTTTCCGATTATGTCTGACCGTGGTGTTATTTCATTACCGGGCGTATTGAACGATTGCAGCACCTTTTTGAGATAGACGTACGTTGGACGGCCTTCCCCCTTCATCCCGAAACCCCGGAAGCCGGCAGGTCCCTGGAAGAACTCTTTGCCGGGCGACCGGATCTCGAACAGGTCCGGGCCCGTCTGAGACGGGCTGCCCGGGAAGCCGATCTACCCTGGGGAGAACGGAAGATGACCTACAACAGCCGCAAAGCCCAGGAACTTGGCGAATGGGCCGAATCCCTGGGCAGAGGGCAAGAATTCCACCACAAGGTTTTTGAGGCCTATTTCGCTCGAGGGCTCAATATCAGCGATATTTCAGTACTGGCTTCTCTGGCCGGAGAGACCGGGCTTTCAGAAGAAGCGGCTCGTGAAGTGCTTCAGCAACAGACCTTTAAAAAGGCCGTGGATGACGATTGGTCCCGCTCCCGCCGGATGGGTATCCAGGCTGTGCCTACCTTTCTTTTAGGTGGACGATTTCTGGTAGGGGCTCAGCCTTTTGACAAAATGGCTGCTTTTTTTGAAGCCGCCGGGGTAAAGAAACGGTTAATAGCAGTGGTGTAACCATGGGTCCTAAGACGTTATCCTCTGTTCTCATATCCCCTTTTACCCTGCCGGAAGAGGAGGTCTTGTCCTGGTCAGTAATTTTATTCGGACAGACTATCCTCCTCCATCCCTACCCCCTGCCTTTACCGGCTTCCTGTCTGGAAGCAAAAACCCGAAACTGGATCCAGGTCCGGACTCAAAATCGAAGCCGGGAGGAAATTCGAAAGAAGGATACCCTCCTCGCCCAATGGGAACAATCGCTCTCCAACCTTCCCGGCGTTGATTTTCTGAAATACCTGGCCGCCACGTCATCCCTGGAGAAGACGGAAACGCAGGATGAAATTACCGGTTTACTGCGAGGGAATCGGGATGAAAATCGGCACTCAGAGGAACCGGCCCTTACCGGACCTATCCTTCTTTGTTGGATTCACCAATGGATGATGGGGCTATGGGAGATGGAAACCTCCCTGGCAGAAATTGAAGAACGGGAAAAGTTAATGACCTTGAGCTGGCGGGAAAACCTGGAAGAAGGAACGGAAGAGAACCCGTCTCCTCTTATGCCCAGGCCGAAAGAGTCTACAGAAATTTTCCTGCCTGCCGTGCTGGAGGCCTGGCGGGAAATGAAAAAGGAGCTGGTTCCGGAAGCCCTACCCCTGCTGACCGATCAAACCTGGGTCTGGAAGGCACACTATGGTTTTCCCCCCGAGCCGGACCGCGTCCGTACTCTCCCTCTCCCTTCCCTTAATACCCTGTCAGAAGTTGCTCTCCAAAATCACAGTCTGGTCTTGTCCCTGAGGGAAAAGATGAAAAACATCCTCTTCCCGCCGGAAAGGGTCGACCAGGCCAGACTCCTGGAGGATTTTCAAGCGGCCCTTTCCCGCTTGGGATTGCCTGAAAACGGCCAATATCGACTCACCCTCCCTCCCCCGGTAGTTTCCGGTAATAATGTAAGTATTCCGGCCATCAATAAAGAGGCGGCCCCCCTGATCCTGCTTTCCATTTCCGGGGATTGACCCTCTCTTAAGCATGAAAAGGCTTCCCGAAAGAGTTTTTACTTGACCTCTTCCCTGTTTGGTTTATGGTAGGGGACAAAAGTTTCGAACCTGCTCTTAGACCTTCTTGTCCGATTATTAACCGACTCATACTAGTATGGACATTAAACTGATAAGCTTGTCCTCCGGAGGATCATGGGGGTCTTTTCTGGAGATTGTCCACCCCAAACTTGGAAGCTTCTTTGCCGGGCAAATTATTTAACCAAATCAGAAGCAGGCCTTCACCAGTGCTGGAAACAGGCCGATCGGCTTCGCCGATCCAAAAAGGAGGCTTCCTGCCGGAAGCCGGGGGTGTATGCCCTGCCTCGAATCAAACTTTGCTGGACTGGCCGGGAGGTCGATAGACCGACCTCAAAGAACCCCCTGCGGGGGCCGGGATTGGGCGACAAGTCACCCTTTGGACAATCTCCAGAAAAGACCCCCATGATCCTCTTATGTCTATATTATTTTGAGACCATTAATATGCCCAAATCAAATCCCATAGAAATCAACGACCGGTTCCGCCAGGCCCTGGAGTTGATGGAAAACAGCGACCAACATCTCTTCCTAACCGGCAAGGCCGGAACCGGGAAATCGACCCTCCTTGACCATTTCCGAAGCATCAGCCGCAAAAGGCTTGCCGTCCTGGCCCCCACCGGGGTGGCGGCCCTTAATGTGGCCGGCCAGACTATCCATTCCTTCTGCCGCTTCCGTCCTGATGTTTCCTTGGACAAAATCAGGAAAAAGGTTTCCAAGGATACCGAAGCTCTGAACCTTTATAAAAAGCTGGACACGATTATCATTGATGAAATCTCCATGGTCCGGGCCGATCTCCTGGATTGTGTGGAAAAGTTTCTTCGGCTCCATGGCCCTCACCCCCGAAAAAAATTCGGCGGGATTCAGATGGTTTTCATCGGGGACCTTTACCAGCTCCCTCCGGTGGTGACGACGGTCGAAAAAGAAGTCTTTCGCGTTCATTACGAATCTCCTTATTTCTTTTCCTCTCATATTTTTCAAGACCCCAAATTTAAGATGGAATTTATCGAGCTGGAAAAAATCTACCGCCAGACCGATGCCGAATTTATCTCCCTGCTCAATGCCATCCGCAACCGCTCCGTAACCGATTCGGATATTGATCAGCTTAATAAAAATTGCCGGCCAACTTTTATTCCACCGGAAGAGGACCTTAATCTGTATTTGACCAGCACCAACGACCAGGCCTTTCGGCAAAATCAGGAGAAATTAGGCCGCCTTTCGGGGAAACTATACGGGTATGAAGGTATCGTTGAAGGGGATTTTGACAAATCGGCCCTGCCGACGGACCGAATCCTGGAACTGAAAACCGGGGCTCAGGTCATGCTGCTCAACAACGACCCGCTGGGCCGCTGGGTCAACGGCACCATCGGGAAGGTGGTCAGGATCCACCAACAAGAAGGGGAAGAGGACATCATCCAGGTGGAGCTTCCCGATGGTCTAATCATCCCCGTGGTCCCCTACACCTGGAAGATTTTCCGCTATGCCTTTGACGACAAGGTCGGAAAGATTTATTCCGAACCCATAGGTTCTTTCACCCAATATCCGATCAAGCTGGCCTGGGCCATCACCATACACAAGAGTCAGGGAAAAACCTTCGACCGGGTAATCATCGATATCGGCCGGGGGACTTTTGCCCACGGCCAGGTTTATGTGGCCTTGAGCCGCTGCACCACACTCCAGGGGATCATCCTTCGCCGACCCATCGAAAAAAAACACATCCTTATGGACTGGCGGGTCGTTCAATTCCTGACCCGTTTTCAATATGAAAAATCCGAAGAAAAGCTGTCCTATGCAGAGAAAGTCGGCCTGATCCGGAAAGCCGCGGAGGGAAAAAAGGACCTGGAGATTGTTTACCTCAAACCCGATGACACCAAATCACGACGCCGCATCCGTCCCGAAACGATTGCCAGGCTGGAGTATAAAGGCCAACCCTTTGAAGGGCTCCGTGCTTTTTGCCACGAACGCCGGGATATGCGCCATTTTCGTATCGATCGCATCCTGGAGATAAAAACCCCACGGTAAATTTGTTCTAAATAAAATATCATTAATAGGACAGGGCGCAAGCGTTTTTTGTTAAGCGCAAATAATCGCAAACCAAGCGGGGATTACGAGTCAGTTGCCGCATTTTCTGGGCGACA
>JBFMBU010000308.1:0-6398 GCA_040755035.1 Thermodesulfobacteriota bacterium | reverse complement strand
CTTTTGATTTTAGAAAAACCCGGTCTGATACCGACCCATCCTTTAAATCCTTTTGAAACAGGCACGGTAGCCAATGCACTGATGGCCCTTTTTCCTCAAATCGGTGGGGTCGGGGGAAAACCCTTCGAACCAGGTCTGGTCCATCGTCTGGACCGCGGCACTTCCGGTTTGTTGGCCCTGGCCATGAATGAAAAAAGCTGGACACAAATGAAAGAGGACCTGACCCGCAGGCGCTGGAAAAAGACCTATTGGGCCCTGGTAGAAGGCGTTCTGAACGGGGCCAAAACTATTTCCCTGCCCCTGGCCCATGATCCAGGGAATAATCAAAAAATGAAGGTGATTCGATCAGAAAAGGATAAAAGGCGAGGACGGGTTTACCAGGCCCTGACCCGGGTCCGGCCGCAAAAGGTTTTTAAAAACCATACCCTGGTTGAAATCGACCTGATCAGCGGGGTCACCCACCAGATTCGCGCTCATCTCTCCGCTGTCGGACATCCGCTGGTGGGCGATATCCTTTATGGCGCTCATCCCCCGGATCACTCCCCGGATTATCCCACGGATTTTTCCCCGGATCATCCGCCGGATGATCCCCCGAGTGATCCCACGGATCTCCCCCTACTCCCTCCGGGCCGCTTCTTCCTCCATGCCGGACGCCTTTCCCTGCCCCATCCCATGACCCGGGAGCCAAAGACCTTCTCCACACCTTTCCCTCAGGACCTGCGCCGGGTTCTAAGCCATTTGACGGTCTGAGAAATAGGCGGCGATTTCTCTTTCGGCCGGGGGAAGAAAAACCTGTAGAAACTGCTTTTTAAGCCCCAGGATGCGCATCAGGCTCTTCTTGAAAGCCTTTTCGGAAATGTCCCCCTTTTTTATTTTTTTCAAAATAAACTGATATCCCTTCTCGATTTTTTCCGGTGAATGACAGATCAACAGGCAATCCACACCGGCCTGAAAGGCCGACCAGAGGGCCTCTTCAATCTCAAAATGCTCCCCGATGGCCCCCATCTCCAGATCATCGGTCATCACCAGGCCTTCAAAGCCCAATTCGTTCCGCAGCAGTCCGGTAATGATCGGAGGGGAAAGACTGGCCGGCCACCTGGAGTCCAGGGTTGGGTACTGGACATGAGACATCATCATGGCCGCCACCGGGACTTTAATAGCTTCCCGGAAAGGAACCAGTTCCACCTTCTCCAGTTCGGCTTTTTCCTTGGGTTGAATGGGCAGGTCTTTATGAGAATCCAGAACGGTGTCCCCCAGACCCGGAAAATGTTTGGCACAAGCCATGATCCCGGCCTTTTGCATCTCAGTTATGCAAAAAGCCCCCAGCCGGGCCACTTCACTGGGATCGCTTCCATAGGAGCGGGAGGCCATCAGACCCTCCGGCCCCCGGCAGTTGACGTCCAGTACCGGGGTCAGGTCCATATTGATGCCCATCAGTTTCAGTTCCCGGGCTTGGATTGTAACAAAATTTCTTATAGCCTCCTCCGGGTCCGCAGCAGCGGCCATGGCCGACTGGGATTCGAATTCACTGAAAGGTGCCTTCAATCGCGCCACGGTCCCCCCTTCCTGATCGATGGAGATCAACAGAGGGACCGAAACCGACTCCATAGCCTTTTCCTGGGCCTTGCGGCATAAACCGGCCAACTGCAAAGGGTCCCCGACATTGCGCTTAAAAAGAATCAGTCCGCCGATATGCAGTTTTTTCAAGAAGTATTCCAGATCGCTGTTATAGCCGGTCCCCTGAAAGCCGACCATGAACCATTGGCCGACAAGTTCCTCCAGGGTCATTTTACGGATTAGTTTTTCCATTGTCTAACCTCAGGACTTCACGGATCACGTTTGGGTTTTTCAAAAAAAACATTAGGAGAAAAATTGGATTTGTCAAGATAATATTTACTGTTTATAATTCGGTCTAACTCGGCCAACTCGGGGTTATTTCACTATGACGACAGAGGAATTTTAAAATGGACAAATCATCTGAAAGCCACAAAGAACTCATGACACAGTTCTGGCAAAGAGACCAATACCTGCAACTTGTTAACCCCATAGCCAGAAAGCGTGCCGGGTCCCTTAACCTCTGGGCCGGACCGGAACAGGTAGAGCCCCGAAAAGAGTTGATCTATTTAAGTATCGGAATCCCCGATAGTGATTGGCTTCCCCGTGGCGAGTGGAACAAAGCCATGCAGAAGGTCATGAATCGTACGGATGATTCCAGCCTGAGATACGGGTTTGGGAAGGGCTATTACCCTATCCGCAAATACCTGGCCGAAAAATATACCCGTGAAAAGGGGGTCGAGGTAGATGAAGAGTGGTTCCTGCTGACCAATGGTTCTACCGTGGCCATTGACCTGATCGTCAGGTCCATTATTGAACCAGGGGACGTGATCGTTACGGAAACACCGACTTATATGGGAAGCCTGTCCAACTTTCTTGGAGTCGGGGCTGAGATCTGTCCGATCCCCATGGATGAATCAGGACTGGAGGTCCAAGAGCTGGAAAGGAAAATCAGGCAATTAAAAGACAAGGGCCGGCGTGTCAAACTGGTGTATATCATCCCCGCTTTTCACAATCCCAGTGGTATAACCATGAGCGCTGAGCGCAAGAAAGACCTTCTGCAACTGGCAAACCAGGAAAAATTCCTGATTATGGATGACGACGCTTACGGGGATCTTTATTATGATGCCCCGCCAAGCGTCAGTTTGATGGGCTTGAGTGGCGGAGGGGGGGTTATAACCACCGGCACTTTTTCCAAAACATTGGCCACCGGTCTTCGAATCGGCTGGGTTGCCGCCCATCCGGATTTGATCAACATTTTTTTACGCATGAAATTTGATATGGGACAAAACCAAATGGCCTTGCAGGCCTTGGGGCGTTTCCTTGAAGGGGGCCACCTGGAGCCCCACGTTGAAATAATGCGGGAACTTTATCACAAAAAGATGACCCTGGTGGCCGATTTAATGGAAAGGCATCTCTCCGATTTTGTCGAATTTGAGCGGCCCGGAGGAGGATTCTATCTCTGGCTTAAACTCAAAAACGGCCTTACCTCCCATGCCCTCTGGCGAACCGCCACCCAGGAAGGGGTCTCGGTTAACCCGGGTTACGCCTCTATTCCCAACAATAATCGCGAGACGGGGGAGTATATCAGGATTGCCTACTCCTGGACCCCGATACAGCAACTGGAAGAAGCGGTCCTTCGGCTGGCTTCCGCCTGCCAACGGGTGGCCCATGGAGACTCGGCCTAATTCGTTTGGGGTATTTCAAGGTCCTACCCCCTTATCATGATAATCCTTTACTTTGGAGGTCTGATGCGGTCGTCAATTAAAGGGCGGAACCATTGAGCCCGGTGGTAGAATGCCGATCAATACTTCGGGTGGCCAGCTTTCCGAGGCCTACTTCATGGGCTTGACGCCGATCGCCGAGGGGGCTATGCAGATTATGGAACGGTGAGGGAAACGGCAACAAGGATAGGATCTGTTACAGGGAAAGAAAAATCATAATAGCGGGTTGGTTTCACCCTAATGAAGCCCCCTGCTCTCCGGAGCAAGGGGCTTCAATCCGGGGCAATACCGATACCCCCTTATCGATGTTCGATAATGGTTATGGGCGTATTGACTACGCCGGCGTAAAAGACAATTATCTCCGCTGGGACCTTTCCTTGATTAACCCCATGGTGCAAAGTGTTTACAACTTCGACCATAGAATCCCCTGCTTTAAGATGCAGCGTTTTCCCGTCTTTAGTCACGACCGTGAGTTGCCCGCTTATCAGCACCCCCGCATTTATTACCGGATGGCTGTGTGTATCGAGTCGGGTTCCCGCCGGTATGCTGATCCGCAGAATAGTGACCTCGGGCTGGCCTGGAAGATAGGGAGGTAAAAGCTCCCCATTCCAGCTATGGGTAGTTTTAACGAGTTCCTTGACGACTGGAAACCCCACGTTCGTCTCCGGACTGATTCGAACCATGGTACAGCCAAGCTGCAGGAAAAGAGTAACGGAAAGGGCCGCGAGGATTCGAAGGGTTGGTTTTAACATGAAATGGCCGCCTCTCTTATTTGTTGTGCATACCGGTCATATAGCACGATGCGGAAGGTTTCAAATCAGATGCAGACGTTAGGTGGTCGGCCGAATTTGATTGTTGGCCATTAATGCCTTGATGCATTCTTCTCGAAGCGGGAGTAACCCAACAGGGTTACGATCCTCTTGAGCGCCGAATTCAGTGCCCTATTTCCGGGCAAGCAAGTTGATCCGGCGGAAAGTTTCAAAACATGTGCAGTCTACCTGCGTGGTTTCTTCGATCATTCTCCTGACTACGAACTCTCGAAACGACTTCTTGTCCCCTTCTGCAACATAGGCCATAAAAGGTACCAGGCTCGGCTGGTCTACCCATTTTATCAATGCGTCTCTGTCTGGAAAGAACCTGTCAGTGTTCTCGCCCCAGACTTCAGTACTACTAAATCCTGAATCTTTTACCAGTGTTTTATAGTCCTCGACCGTAGGCATAAACCAGGGCCACGGGAATCCCACGAAGTACTTTGAGAAACCGGGTAGTGTCATAGATTCTCGGATGACCTTGAAGAAGTAAGAACAGTTCCCATCTCCAGCAAAGTTAAATCGGGCAAGGCCTCCAGGAAACAAGACGCGCAGAACGTTACTAAGGAGGCGCCGATGATCCTTTACCCAATGAAGGGTTGCATTTGAGAAGACTACGTCGAATTGCCGGTCTATCTCGAGTGTGTTAATATCCATTAGGGCGAACCGAAGATTTTCTCCCTGCCTCGATACGGCGGTTTCGATCATGCCGCGTGAGGCATCAATGCCCAGGACTTCTCCTTCTGGCACAAGCCGGGCAAGCTCAGCCGTCAATACCCCATCGCCACACCCAAGATCGAGAATTCGCTCCGTCCCTTTAAGCGCAAGCTCCTCGATGATCCTCTCTCCCCATTCCTTTTGATGACTGGAAGCCTTCTCATACTTCTTGCCGTCAAATTCGTATGTCATCTTTTCTCCCGAGTTTTTTCCGTTTTCATTGTTTTCACAGGGTAATGTTTTCATTGAGTCAGACCGGGCTAACCCGGGTAATTTTTTCATAAACCTTCCATTTAATGCCGTTTTTAAGCCTAAACCTACCTTTTCAGGGATAAAAAGAGCCTTCTAAGGTCCTTTTTGTGCCTGTTTTTTAAACCATTCATTGATATGCCAACTTGTTGATTCGGTCCGACCTCAATTAAAATGTTACCTATAGAAATTTAGAAAATCCTCGATACTCATCCCCGCAATTTCTATTTGCTTTCTTAATAAACCTTGTTTTATGGGTTTTCCCTTATGAACGGGGATAGAAATAATACCCGGTTTCCCTCTTTTTGAAAGGATTATATGGCTTCCTGTCCTCCTCTCGATTTTCCATCCATCCCTTTCAAAGGCCCTAATAACCCTGTTGGGTTTCAGATTGTTCAGGCCGCTCATGAGGCTTTCGCCACCCTCTCTTTCACTGTAATAACTTCAAGGCATCCTTCAATGGCCTCCTTTATCATAAAAAGAGCTTCTTCAACCGTATCTCCCTGAGAGGCGCACCCCGGTATTTCCGGGCATTCCACCCAATATCCTCCATCTTCCGTATCCGCATGAAGAATGACAGGATATTTATTTTTCTTTACAGAAACCTCATACTTTTTTTGATCGTGGAGGGATTTTACCTCTCCCTTGAGCGCCGTTATGATAGCGCCAAGGGCCACCGAAAAGACCAATTGACCATGTTTTAAAGTGTCGATAATTTCCCTGGATTTTTTAGTAAGAATAAAAATAGATTCTCCATCGGTTAAAAACTTCAAATCCGAAAGAGGATCCTCAATATTGGGCAGGTTTTTCTTGAGAAAGGATATGGCTTTTCGTATTTTCTGTAAACTGATGCCGTTATCAATAAGTGTTTTTGCGACCTTTAAGCGGACCAGATCCTCAAAGGAATATAATCTGACACTCCCATACCCTGCGGCTTCTTTCAGGGAGGGTTTTATAAAGTGGGTTTTGTCCCAATAATCAATTTGTCTTGCCGACAATCCAATAACTTTAGTAACCGTTTTAGTATTAAAACTCACAGGCCCTCCATTTATATGCTATTATAAAAACAGTGATGTTATTATAAAACAAAAGAATAGAATTGTCAATTTAATTGTTAATTATTATTACAGCATTACTTCAATATGACCGGATAATATACGGCTGGAAGGAAGGAGCACTACCGGTTAAATGGGATAGGACCAGGCCAACTTATTGTTTAGTCAGTAACCACCGGCGTAGCCGGTGGCTTGATTAGCCCTATAAGGGCCTTATTAATTGCCCCCCTTAAGGGGGTATAATTCGATCCGTATCTTATTAACTGTTCCCGTGGGATTAATGATTATTT
>JBFMBU010000307.1:0-11662 GCA_040755035.1 Thermodesulfobacteriota bacterium | reverse complement strand
TGATCGCCTGACCCGTTTTTCGATAGCGGCCGGATTATCTAAATTGATAAAATTGGTCATTATCTAATCTCTTCTCTCCAATCATGAACGTCTCTCTATCCTTAAATAGTAAACCTAACAGAGATTAAAAAGTTTTGATTACTCATTACCTATTCCACATTCACCTGGCCTTACAAAATAAGGCAACCTCAAATCTTCAATAAATGGAACTCCCTTAAGGGTTATGGTGTCGGCTGAAACCGTTGGAGTGTTTTCCTTGAAGTTTTTTCGTCTTAATACGCCGTCTCTCCGATCCATTGAACCCATTTCAAATCCTTTTTAACATTTCGATAAAGCTGGGGATCTGCGGTAAGCAAGGGTATTCCTTCTTGTTCCGCCACGGCGACATACCCGGCGTCATAAGCGGTAAGATTAAAGGTTCGACAAAAATACAGTATCCGGGAATAAACAGGGGTCACGCTTAACATCGGGATTTCCAAATTAAGGAATCCCTCTACGGCGTGCAGGACCGTATCCATTTTAATTCGGCCTCTTCGTTGACCGATCACCAGTCCATTAATGATTTCGTATTCCAATAATGACGGGGCACATAGTTCCAATTCTTCCGCCATATACTGTTCGAGAATCCTTAACGACCTTTCTCCGTTTTCTTCATCGTTAAAAAACCATTTTAGGGCAACGCTGGCATCGATAACTATTTTTTTCAATGTTTTTCCTCCAGTCGTTTCCTGGATTCTCGAAAAACTTTTTTAGCCGAAAGCCCCGATTTTAAGAAAGTTTGCCTGCTTTCCAAAATTTTTTGGTACCCGTCCTGCTTTCTTGAGCGGCGGTATTGATCAAAGGGTAAAATAACCGCCACCGGTTTACCCCTTCGGGTAACCACGATTTCCGATTTATTTTCAATGCTGTTTCGAATCAACCGGCTGAAATCTTTTTTCCCTTCGGCGATACTCACCGTGTTTGTTTCCATGATCCCTCCAAAGTGGTCATTTGTTATGACTAATTATATAGTCTTATATGGTTTTGTCAAGGAGAGGTTTAAAACCTGACTATCGAAACCAGGAAATGAAGCCGACTATTATCGTGAATACACTTTGTTAATGGAGGGGGAATCGCTCTTCGATGATCCGGCGGAAACGGGGGAAATAAATCAGATCAAAGGTCTCCTCTTTCCCGGGGAAAAGGAGGACCGCCCATTGTTTGATCTTTTCCACCAATTCCCAGGACTCCTCCTTGCTCAAATCCCCCCGGCTTAAGATCAGGCCGGCCGTATCGACCAGGATACGCAGGGTTTTGATTTTTTTGTTTTCCAGTATGACTTCCGGATCTTCTTTCATGAACGATCCCTATTGGAAATACTTTTCCGCCGGCTGTTTGTAGGGTTCCAGGATTTGCTCATTCAAATCTTCCGTCTCGGAAAAGAGGGTCTTGGGCGTGGAGAATTCAATCAAAGCATTGTCGTCGGTGTTCAAGCGCCCTTCCCGGGTCAAAGCCGCAACTTCCTCCGGACCCATGACAAAGCGGGCGAGCAGGTTCTCAAGATGGGTGACTCCCACCCGTTTCAGGTCCCGGTCCACAGCCTCCCAGCGTATCCGTTCCCCAATCCTGGTCAGTAAAAAGGAGGGCCGTTGCTTGAAACCGACCAGGACCAGATCTTTATCCTGGGGTTGAAAAATATAAATATGGGGGAAGACGGCCTGAAAGGTAGTCAATACGGTTTTAAAACTTTCCGGGGAGATTTTATAAAGCTGGAGCCATTGGCAGAAGACCCCCGCTGGTTTTAATTTTTCATAGCCCAGTTGAAAAAACTCGCGGGTAAAGACATTGGCCACCCCGGCCATCCAGGGGTTGGAAGGTTCGGAGATGATGACATCATAGCGGTCAGGGGTGACTAAGAGATAATTTCTGGCGTCGGCCACCCGCAGACGTACCCGGGGGTCTTCCAGCGGGCGGTTGTTGACAAAATCAAAAAAACGGGAGCCTTCGATGACCGCTTTCTCCAGCTCCACCAGGGTGATTTTTTTTGAGGGGAAGGGAGGTACCGAACCGACGGTGACCCCGCTGCCCATACCGACCACCAACACCTCATCCAGGTTGGGGGCCAAGAGCAAAGGAATTTGTCCGACCAGGACCTGGGTGGGCATATCCCCCCGGGAAGAGGCCTCGACCTTGCCGTTGGATTTCATGTAGATGGCGCCCGTTTTTCGGGATTTATGGACGCTGATGGTACAGGTATGTCCTTCTTTATAGTAGAGCAGGGGTTCATGTCGGGGATCATACATATTCAGCAATTCCTGACGGGAAGTCTTTTGGAAATTATGGGCGTAAATATAAACCCCGCTGACCATCAGGGGGGCTTTCCAGGAAGGGGGAAAAAGCATTATGGCCAGGGCAAGGGCCAGGACCGCCGGGCCGGAAACCCATTTCAGCGCCGGTCGTACAGCGGTGGAGATTAGCATGATCCAAAGCCCCAGTAAAAGATTGAGGAGGATTCCCAGCAAAAGGGTGTTTCGAATTCCCAGCAAAGGGATAAGAAAAAAACCGCCGGCAAAGGATCCCAGGATACAACCCAGGGTATTGACGGTATAGACATTCCCCACCATTCGGCTGATACGATCGATGTTGGCACTGTATATCTTTACCGTCAAAGGAAAGATGGCCCCCATAAACAGGGTCGGGGCCAGCATGATCAGGAAGGCCAGGATAAATTTTCCGGCCAGCAGGAGGTTGATGGATTTTCCCAGGGAACGGAAGAGGAGGAGGTACCAGTAGGGGAGTTCCTGAAAAAGAAGGAGGCTGAGAAAAGCACAGACCCCGATGCCGATTTGCAGCCAGGACCAGACCAAACCCTGAAAGCGGATGGTGTCGACCCGGCGGGAGAAAAAATAGGACCCCAAGGCGATTCCCACCAAAAAGGTGGTCAGCATAATGGAAAAACCATATACCGACGAATCCACCAGCAGGGAGAGGGTGCGGCTCCAGGCCACTTCGTAAATCATGGAGATAAACCCGGAGAGGGCGATGCCCAGGACAACGGCCCGGACCAACCCCGGGGTTGGTTTAGAACCGACGGTTGATCCGGAGGGTTCTGTTTTCTCAATCGGCGCCGGGGAAGGTTGAGTGCCCGGGGTTTCCGAAAAACGCCGGATCATCAGCAGAATGATCACTGCCACCAGAAGATTGATGGCCACCGCAATCCCCAATGTTTTATTGACCCCCAAAAGGGGGAGCAGGAAAAAACCGCTCAGGGCCGTGCCGAAGACGGCCCCGAAGGTGTTTAAGGAATAAAGCCGGCCAATAGTAATGCCCAGGGTGCTTTGCCTTTGAACGGCCCAACGGCTTAGGATGGGCAGGGTGGCGCCCATGCAGGTGGTGGGAATGACCAGAACGACGGAGACCAGCAGGAACTGCATCAGGGTGAACCCCAGAAAGTTGGGATGAAATTGACCCCATAGGATCCGGTAAGCAGGGACCAGAAGAGAAAAAAGCCAGGGGATCAGCAGGGCGTAGAGTCCGATTATCCCTTCCAAGAGACCGTAATAAAGCAAGGGGCGTTTTTGCTTGTCCATTAGGCGCCCAAAGACGAAACTTCCCAAGGCCAGACCGCCCATAAAAGAGGTCAGAACCGTACTGACCGCCAAGGTGGTGGAACCGAAGATCAGAATCAGCATCCGCAACCAGAGCACTTCGTATAAAAGGCCGCTGAAACCGGATAGGAAAAAACACAAGAGGACGATGGGTCGAGTCATAGAATCCTCATTTTGATTCGATAATAAAACTGGGTTACTCCGATCCGTTTTGATTCGGAAAAACGAATCCCCGGATGGAGACTGATTAACAAAAAGATAACAAAAAAACAAGGAAAACAAAAATAAAAATGATCAACTCGGATTATCTTTAGAAAACTTGACATTTGAAATATACGCGGGTATAACTACTCAATATATTTCCTAAAAAATTTATTGAGAGGAAGCTTGGGAATGAAAGCTCTGGTTTTATCCGGTGGAAAGGGGACCCGTCTCAGACCCATCACCCATACCATGGCCAAACAGTTGGTTCCGGTGGCCAATGAGCCGATATTGGGTTATGTCTTTCAACACCTGATGGAGGCCGGAATCAAGGAGGTGGGCGTAGTGGTGGCCCCCGAAACACAGAATGATGTAAAACACTTTCTTCAACAAGGGAAACGTTGGAACCTGCGCATTCAGTATATTCTGCAAGATCAACCCCTGGGTTTGGCCCATGCCGTGAAGACAGCCCAGCCCTTTTTAGGGTCTTCTCCCTTTGTCATGTATTTGGGGGACAATTTGCTGGCCGAGGGGATCAAAGATTACCGGGAACAATTTGTAAAAGATAACCTGGACGCCTTTTTATTCCTGAAAGAGGTGGAAAATCCCCGAGCCTTCGGAGTGGCGGTCCTGAACAAAAAGGGTCATATCACCCGGCTGATCGAGAAACCGGAAAAACCACCTTCCAACCTGGCTCTGGTGGGTGTGTATTTTTTTTCACCCCGAATCCACCAGGCCATTGCCCGCATCAAACCCTCGGCCCGGGGGGAATTGGAGATTACCGATGCCATTCAAGAACTCATGAATATGAAAGGCATGGTGAAAGGGCACATCCTGGAAGGCTGGTGGCTGGATACGGGGAAGAAGGATGATTTTCTGGCCGCCAATACCACGGTCCTGGATGATTACACCAAGCGGGACCTCTGCGGGACCTGTGATTCAAAAAGTCAGATTATCGGTCGTGTCCGTTTGGATAAAAAAAGCAAAGTCGCCGGCAGCGTCATCCGGGGACCGGTGGTGATCGGCGAAGGAGCGCAGATCCTTCATTCCTTTATCGGCCCTTATACTACGATCGGTCCTTACAGCCGGGTGGTCCACTCGGTAATTGAGCATTCGGTGCTTATGGGGCATTGCCAGGTTGAAAATATCTCCCGCTTGGAGGACAGCCTTATCGGCCGGGAAGCCAGGGTCATCCAGGGGGAAAACCATTCCAAGGCCTTGCGGCTGATGATCGGAGACAACGCCGTGGTGGAGGTTTAAAACCGGCAAGGAACAAAGCGTATAGGGCAAGGAGCATAGAGCCTGGCGCCTAGAGTAAAACAGAAACCTAAAACGCTCTGCCCTCGGCTCTTTGCCATAGCCTTCAGTATTGGACTCAACAAACCATTTAGACCAAACAGACCAGACAACCCGAAGGACCCTCATGAAAAAAACTATTTTAATCACCGGCGGGATGGGATTTATCGGCTCCAACTTCATCCGTTATTTTTTAAAGACCCACCCGGATTGTCTGTTGATCAATATCGACAAACTCACCTACTCGGCCAATCCCGAAAACCTCCGGGACCTTACTTCCGATACACACCACCGTTTTGTAGAAGGCGATATTCTGAATGAGGCCTTACTGACCCGATTGACACAAGAATTTTCCATCGAAGCGGTGATCCATTTTGCCGCTGAGTCCCATGTGGACCGGTCCATCCATGGGTCGCGGGAATTCATCGAAACCAATGTCCTCGGCACCCATACCCTGATGGAAGTTTTTAAAAAATACTGGCAGACCTTTCTAAAAAGCAGTCCGCACTTCCGTTTCCTTCATATCTCCACCGATGAGGTCTACGGCACTCTCGGTCGGGAAGGAATCTTCACCGAGGAGACCCCCTTTCGGCCCAATTCCCCCTACTCGGCCAGCAAGGCCGGGGCCGATTTGCTGGTTCGATCCTATTACGAAACCTTCGGGTTTCCGGCAGTGATTATTCGCCCTTCCAATAATTACGGCCCTTACCAGTTTCCGGAGAAATTCATTCCCCTGATGATCACCAATCTTTTACAGGAACGACCGGTCCCGGTTTATGGGCGGGGAGAGAATGTTCGCGATTGGCTTTTCGTCGAAGATACCTGCCGGGCCATCGACCAGATTCTGGAAAAGGGGAACCCCGGCGAAGCCTTCAATGTGGGCGGTGAATCGGAAAAACGAAACATCGATCTGGCCGGAGAAGTCCTGGCTTTTTTGGATAAGGGAACGGAATGGCTCCAATATGTAACCGACCGGCCCGGTCATGACCTGCGCTATGCCTTGAGCAATGATAAGATCAAGAGGGAAATAGGTTGGTCCCCGAAGGTTGCCTTGTCGGAAGGATTGTCCCGAACCGTCCGCTGGTATCAGGAAAATGCGGACTGGTGGAGACCGCTCAAGGAACGGCTGCGGCAGGAAAGCCAGGGATTCTGGAGCAAATCATGAGGATCATCGTCACCGGATATCCCGGTCTGCTTTCCCTTGATCTGGTGCCGATCCTTCAAGCCGCCGGCCACGAGGTAGTTCCTTTTACCATTGGGGAACTGGATATCACCGGAAAAGAAGCGGTCTTTCGAACTCTTGAAAACATCGCCCCTGAGGTGCTGATCAACTGCGCCGGTTATACGGCTGTGGATCAGGCCGAAGGCGAATGGGAAGCGGTTTTTCGGGCCAATACCCTGGGGGTCCACCATCTGGCCTTGGCCTGCGATCTTTTTAAGATTGTGCTTTGCCAAATCAGTACCGATTACATCTTCGATGGCCAAAAACGCAGCCCCTATCTGCCCTGGGACCTTCCCCAGCCTCTCAATGTCTATGGGGCGTCCAAGCTGGCTGCGGAATTTTTGGTTGAGAAGCTCTTGAACCGATTCTATATCGTCCGCACCAGTTCCCTTTACGGAAAACACGGGAATAATTTTGTCCGGACGATTTTAGAGAAGGCCGGGGAAGGGAATCCTTTGTCGATCGTCTGCGATCAGATGATGTCCCCCACCTGGAGTGTTAATTTATCACAGGGCTTACTTCGGATCATCGATTCTGGTAATTTCGGGGTTTATCATGTAAGCGATCGGACCGAAGGGGGGGTCAGCTGGTATGATTTTGCCCAAGCCGTATTTAAGATTAAAGGCTTGGAGCAGGAAATTATCCCCCTCTATTGCCGCGAATTGAACCGTCCGGCCCCCAGACCATCCTACTCGGTGCTGGACACACGCTACCTTACTATGGCAACAGGGTATGAACCCCTTCATTTTCAAGAGGCCTTGGAACGTTTTTTAAATGATTGAGCCTATTTCCCGGGATTGGTCTCTAAAAGAATGGTCTGATCTTTTTTCAGATCCGGCCTCAAGCCTGTCCGGTTTTGAAAAAGGCATCCCTTTCCGACCGGGTTTTCCAACCTCGCTTCGTTTGGCTTTATGGTTGGAACTTTTCCTTTTGATTGGAGAAGGAGGGGTAAAAAAGCAACTGGCTTTCCTACCTGAAAAAGAGCTTATTGCTCTGGGGATTCGACTCCTTCAATGTTATCTGTCCCAACCTTTATATGTCCGGATATTTCGAGGGGAAAATCGATCCATTTTTAAAAGACCATTGAATTTCAAAGCCGAGGGAAAACTATATCAGGTTGAACAAGGAGGCGGCGAAAAGAAATGGACAGAAATTCTTTATCCTCTGGACCATCGCCGCCTATGGCCAAAAGGGCTTAGGTTATTGCCGGAATGGGTTTTTGCTGCGGAAGCCGTTTTCAAGACGCTGGAACCGGAGATGCACTTGGCCGCGTCCTCCGGTCTGGAAAAAATCAGGGTACGGGTACAAACCCTGGAGACCCTTTTTCAGGAAGGAAGAAGAGTAGAAATCCCCGCCCCGCTTTCTGCTGAGGAACCGCCCCCACCCCCTATAAACGTAGTGGGGGAAGGAGGGAAAAGAGAGGGGACAAAGGAAGAAAAAGGAATCAAAACAGTGGAAAAGGATCCGCAACCAGCCCAGGAGATCCAGGACCTTGCTCCGTCCCTCACAGTACCGTCCGGGAAGAGGAAAAAAAGAAAATCCTCCCAGGAACAATTGGAATTGTTCCAATAGGGTGCACCCTTAATGAAAATCACTGAAAAGCTTCAGGCCTTTATCTGGCGCAGTCCCCAGGCTAATAATGGTAATACCTATTTGATCCGGGGATCGAAAACCATCCTGATTGATCCCGGCCATGCCCATCTCTTCCAGCATGTCCGCATGGGCCTTGGTGATTTGAATCTCTCCCCGGAACAAATAGACCTGACCTTGATCACCCATGCCCATCCGGACCATCTGGAAGCCGTGAGTTTGTTCCGAAAATCTACCCTTATGGCCCTGGGTAAAGTCGAATACGGATTCAGCAAAAAGTGGTTAGGCCGATATGGCGCAGGGAACGGCAACTTTCTGGAACCTGATTTCTTTCTGCAAGAGGGGGAATTACAGGTGGGGGATTTGACTTTTCAAATTTTTCTGACCCCCGGCCACTCACCGGGTTCCATATGTCTTTATTGGCCGGAGGGCAAGGCCCTATTCACCGGGGACGTGATTTTCGATCAAGGCCTCGGACGGACCGATTTGCCCGGCGGCGACGGAGAACTCTTAAAAGAGAGCATTCGACGGATGGCCGGCTTGGATGTGGAATACCTTTTAAGCGGGCACGGTGAAGTAGTCAAAGGGAAGAAGGCCGTAGAGGCCAATTTCAAGATGGTTGAGGAGTATTGGTTTGATTATGTCTGATTCGTTTCCGGAAAAGGCCTCTCCGGAAGCGAACGGTTTAAAGGGCGGTCAGGGCTTTTTTGCAGCTTTGCCATTCACGATCGTAATGCTCCTTCCAGGAAGGGGCCGTTTCCAGGTTGGGCTGGACAGCAGAACCGGATATGCCCTGGGCGGCCAGACCCTGTCTCAGTAAGGTTTCCTGCCGCTGCTTTTCCTGCTCCATCCTGCGGTTGAAGTCTTCAAAAACCTTCAGATAGGGTTCGGCAGGGATTTGTAAAAGATCCCGCAGCAATTCAAGGCGCTTACCGTTGTCCGTTTCCGGGGCGAGGCCGGCGAGTACTTCTTTTTTTATCAGCCCTTCCCATTCCGGAGGTGTCTCTTTAAGGAGGATTTCTTCTTTGACCTTGTCCAGGTCCATCCATCCATCAAGGAATTTTTGAATCAACCCCCTGGCTTTTTTCAACCATTCCTCCTGCCTCAACGCTTCTTTTTCCCGGGGGGTCATGGATAACCCTTTGGTTTTTTCCATGATTAGATCCAGGGTGCTTTTGATCTCAGCCATTATTTCCTCGACGATCGTTTACTTCCTCTGAAAGCAATGTATCTCGTGGTTCGTATCTCGTACCTCGAAGACCCGTAAAACGCAACCCGCAACCCGTTATCCGCACCCCGTAACCGGCAATTTGTTTTATCTGACTGTTTTTCAGGCATGCCCGACGGTATCACCCAGGAGGCTGATGTCGATGCCGAGAAGCCTGGCAGCCTGCTCCCAACGTTTTTCCGGCGGGGTGTTGAAAAGGATGGTTTCGTTGACCGAGCTGGTCAACCAGGCATTGGCCATGATCTCTGATTCCAACTGTCCGGGACCCCATCCGGCGCACCCCAAAGCGAGGATAAATGATGCCGGTCCTTTCCCGCGGGCCAGGGCAGTCAAGATGTACTTGGAATTACTCAAGGCCAAGGAAGGGGTAACCGCATGAAAACTCTCCCACTCTAAAGGGGGGCGGTGAAGAACAAAGACTTGTCCCTTGTGGACCGGTCCCCCCAGATAAACCGGTGTCCCGTCCAATTCCGGTATCGGATCCAATCCCAGCTCATTAAAGACCATTTTTACCGACAATTCCGGCAGGATCCGGTTAATTACCAACCCCAAGGCTCCTTCAAGGGTATGTTCACAGATACAGGTCACCGATTGAAAAAAATTGGGGTCCAGCAAGCTGGGCATGGCGATGAGAAATTGACCTTTGAGGGAAATCCCGGTTTCCTTTTTCCAGTTCATAAAATCTCCGCCTTAAGTTTCGAATAGTTTATGAGGAATCGGCAACGTTGTCAAGCCCGGTAATAATCTGAAAAGGCCGCTTTCTGAAATTTGAATTTCCAGATGGAAAATGAAGTAGTTTGTGGTAAAACTCAAACCATACCTTATTCCGAAGGGATATCATTTCTGCCTTCATTATTACATTTATGGGTGAATCCTTTTTTCCCCTTGACAATGGAGGCGGCTCAATTATAATCACTTTATAGTTAAAATATAGTTAATTTATAGCCATTATAACCTTTGGGGAAAACAGGGACCCGATATGGCCGCACAAAAAAGAAATAATAATGCAATTAGTTTCTCCAATTCGGCCGGAGAGGGATTGTTCAATGCCCCCAAGGCCAAGTTTGAGGTTTTTGGGGAGGAAATGATCGAAAAAGAGGTCAAGCAAAGCGGGAACAGCGGACGGGTGTATCTGCCTCCCGAGTGGGTGGGTAAACACGTTAAAATCATAAGGATCGATTGATGAAAACGCAGAGAACGCCGGAAGCCATCCAAATCAGGAAGATGCGAATAAAGGACCTGGCTCAAGTGGTGGAGATACAGGAAACCATCACTAAGAGTAAGATAGGCTCGCAAAAGAGGGCGTTTTTAAAGGCCCATATCCAGAAAGAAAGCAGTATCAGCCTGGTTGCCCTGAGGAAAGGAATAGTGGTGGGGTATATTATCAGTGAAGTCCTGACCAACAGCTTCGGCCTTGATCAAGGGGGGTGGATAGAAAATTTTGGAATTCATCCCCGTTACATGGGACAGGGTATCGGGCGGAATTTGGCTGTCCATCTTTTTAAGGTCTATCGGAAACAAAAAATATTTGAAATTTATACTTCGGTCCGCTGGGATTCGGTGGACTTGCTGTCATTTTTCAAATCCATCGGCTTTGACCGAAGCGATTTTATTAATTTATTTAAAAAGGTGGACGGGGAGGAGAAAAGTGAATGAACGTTCGTCGTTCAGCGTTCAGGGAAAACCTTTTCTCAGAATAGTGTCCTTCAGAAAGGCGAGAGGATTTATTTCAATATTAGGATTCCAGGGTTCCAGGCTTCAAAGGGTTTTCCTTCAAGGCCTTTCACTTGAAACCTGGGCCCCTGGAACCCTGAACCCTAAATAACGTTTATTACCCCCTAAATGTGTAAGGATATGAATAAAGATTTAGGCATGAACCAAGAGGCACCATCATGAGATATGCAGAGACCGGGTATAATTTGGAAATCGATCTGTCCCGCGGCAATATTGAGCGGGTGGAGACCGATCCCAGGGATACAGAGCTTTATCTGGGAGGCCTAGGCACCAATGCCAAGCTCTTGTGGGAGCGGGTTCCTCCGGAAACCCAACCCTTTTCACCGGAAAACCTCTTGATCTTCGGCACCGGTCTTTTGTGCGGCACCCCGGCCATAGGGTGTAATCGGACCATCCTGACCACCATCTCCCCCCAAACCGAGTTGATGGCCTTTTCCATGATGGGGGGGTTTTGGGCCCCGGAACTCAAATATGCCGGGTATGACAAGGTCATTCTGCGCGGCAAATCGCCTGAGTTAGTCTATATCTGGATCAATAATGATAAGGTCGAAATAAGGGACGCCTCTCATTTGCAGGGCAAAGGGGCCGTAGAGACTCAGGAACTCATCCGCCAGGAACTGAAGGATTCCAAGATCCAGGTGGCGGCCATCGGCTTGGCCGGAGAGAACCGGGTTTATTTCGCCTCCATTGAGCAGGGGCGGTCCAGTGCCAGCCGCCAGGGATTGGGCGCGGTGATGGGTGATAAAAGGGTCAAGGCCATCGCCGTTAGGGGGACCAAAGATATCCATGTCGCCCGGCCGCTGG
>JBFMBU010000306.1:0-26942 GCA_040755035.1 Thermodesulfobacteriota bacterium | reverse complement strand
CATGGGGGTTCGATAAAACAGCTCCCCCACCTGGCCGTCAGGGACCGGCCGGCGGTTGTCGTCCAATATCCGAATCCGATCGGTGCCGAAGATTTCCTTGCCGATGGAACCCAATTTTTTAAACTGGTCTTCGGGGCGGAGCAGGGTGACCAGACCTCCCTCGGTGGACCCGTAGGCCTCCCACAGTTCGGCATTTTTAAAATAATCCATGATGGCCAGCTTTAGCTCCTTCCGCGCCGGGGCCGAAGAGATCAGGAGCTGGCGGATGGAGGAGACATCGATAGCCTTTTTTTTCTCATCCGGAAGGGCCAGGATCATAATATAATGGGTCGGCACCAGGGAGGTGAAAGTGATTTTATAGCGGGCGATGGTCCGGAGCAGATCCTCCGGGTCAAAGGAAACCATATTATAGATAAATACCGGGGCGGTAACCAGGGTATAAGAAAAAGAATAAAAGATGGAATTGACATGGCACATGGGCATGACCAGCATCACCATATCCGTAGGACGAACCCCCATATTGATGTTGTTCAAATAATACTCGGCCATATAACTTTCGTGGGAACGAACCACCCCTTTGGGGCGACCGGTGGTCCCGGAGGTGTACATAAAGGTCCAGGGATCGGCGGCGTCCACCATAGTACCCGGTTCTTCCGGGGATGACCCGGCCAGCCATTCCTCAAAACCGATATAACCCTCGGGGACCGGTTCATCACCAAGAAATACATAGGCGCCGGAGGGGATGGAGAGTTTTTCTTTGATTCCGTTAATCAACTCGATGAAGGGGGCTTCGACGATCATGGCCCGGCATTCGGCATGGTTGACGATGTATTCGATGTCCGGACCGGCCAAACGGAACATGAGGGGGACGACAATCTGACCGCCTTTGGCTGCCCCGGCGTAGATATCCATCCACTCCCCGCGGTTGTAGGCCAAAACGGCAAAGCGGTCTTTAAGGCAAACCCCCAGGCGATTGAGGCCGTCGGCCAAACGACAAGAACGGTCGTTCCATTCTCTGAAGGTGAATTCCCTGGACTTGTCCTGCCAGCCCAGTTTTTCCGGAAAGTTGATGGCGTTCATCTTCAAAACCGTCCCCATGTGCATCCAATGGCTTTTAGTCATGATCTCTCCGTCTTTCCTTCCTGGGTGATAAAGGGGGTTAACTAAAAAAAGAGTTCGCGATATCTCTCCGACAAGAATCGTTTCCGTTTGAGGGGGTTTTCCGGGGCCGGTAATCCAATCACTTAGGTTCAGTGAATTTGAATTTTTTTTAAATAATAGGCTATTAGGGAAATAGGTTGAGGGAGAATCCCTTTCTATTTCCCTAAATAAGCCCGGCGGACCTTGTCATCGGCCAGCAGGTCCTGGGCCGGTCCTTCCAAGGCGATCGATCCGGTTTCCAGGACATAACCGTATTGAGCGATCTGGAGAGCGGCCCGGGCGTTTTGTTCCACCAGGAGGATGGTTGTTCCCTGATCGTTTAAGCGCCGTATGACCTTAAATATTTCCTGGACAAAAAGAGGGGCCAGACCCATGGAAGGTTCATCTAAAAGGAGCAGCTTGGGACGGGACATCAGTGCCCGAGCTATGGCCACCATCTGCTGTTCCCCTCCGCTCATAGTCCCGGCCAGTTGTTTGGCCCGCTTGCGCAAAACCGGGAATAAATGGTAGGTCCAATCCAGCATTTCCTCGATCTCGGTTTTGAATTTCCGATTGTGATACAGGTAAGCCCCCAAGTGCAGATTGTCGGCTACCGTCAAGTGGGAGAAGAGCTGCCGTCCTTCGGGGACCTGGGAAATACCCAAAGAAACGATCCGGGCCGGAGACGATTGGATGATGTCGTTGCCCTGGTACCAGATGGCGCCGCTTCTGGAGTCTATCAAGCCTGATATCGTTTTCAGCAGTGTGGACTTGCCGGCACCATTGGCCCCGATGATGGTGACGATGTTACCGGCCGCCACCCGGATGGAGATATTTTTCAAGGCCTGAATGGTCCCGTAGAAGGCGCTGACGCCTTTCAGATCAAGCATATTCAATATCTCCGCCCAGGTAGGCTTCAATGACCTGGGGATCGTTTTGAACCACTTCAGGGTGGCCTTCGGCGATCTTTTGGCCGTAATTGACCACGGCAATCTCATCGGAGATCTTCATTACCAGACGCATATCATGTTCCACCAGAAGAATGGTGATCCCTTGATCGCGGATGGCATAGATCAATTCCGACATGCGGTCCGTTTCCGATTCGTTGAGGCCTGCGGCCGGTTCATCCAAAAGCAGCAGTCTGGGTTCGGAAGCCAAGGCCCTGAGGATTTCCAGTGTTTTTTGTTCGCCGAGGGGAAGACTGGTTGCCGGCATTTCGGCCTTGGAGGCCAAGCCGGCCATCTGCAACAATTTTATGGAATTCTGGTAGATTCGGGTTTCATCCCGACGCATATTCGGCAGCCTCAACCCCGAGGCCAGCATCCCGGACCGGAAGCGGGTATGACATCCGACCATGACATTTTCCAGAACGTTCATATTTCCAAAAAGCTCGATAGTCTGAAAAGTACGAGAAATTCCCCGGGCGGCAATCTGATGGGGTCTCAAGCGGGTAATGTCTTTTCCCTGAAAAAAAATTTTTCCGGCCGAAACAGGGTGCACTCCGGTAATAAGATTAAAGAGCGTGGTTTTCCCGGCTCCGTTGGGTCCGATCACCGATTTGATCTGCCCGGCTTCCACCAGAACCGAAAAGTCCACAATGGCCAGCAACCCACCGAAGGCTTTTTTTAGATTTTGAATCTTTAACAGCGCTTCACTCATCCTCAGCTCTTTTTCCTTTTAAAGAGTTTTCGATATAAGGCCGGTACTCCTTCCAGAAAACCTTCCGGCATGAAGAGGAGGATGAGTAAAAGGATGGCCCCATAGACCAAGATATCATACTGGTCGAAAACCCTCAGGTACTCCGGAAGAAAGGTCAACAATGAAGCCCCGAAGAGGGCCCCCCAGATATTATGGATACCTCCAATGACCCCCATCATGAGGAACATAATCGAGACCATCAAACCGAAATTGTTGGGGGAAATGAAGGATACAAAATGGGCATACAGGCTGCCGGCTATGGAGGCGAAAACCGCACTCAGGATAAAAACCTGGATTTTTAAAAAAGAGAGGTTAACTCCCATGGCACTGGCGGCCGTTTCACTTCCATGCATGGAGCGCAGCGCCCGTCCGACGCGGGAGTGGATAATATTCAGGGAGAAAAAAAGGGCCAGCAGATTGATGCCCCAGACCAGGTAATAAAAACGAAGGCTGTTGGCGAATTGAAAATTCCCCAGATGAACGACCGGAATATTGGACAACCCGGAAGGGCCTCCGGTCAGGGACATCCATTCATTGAAAACGATAAAAACAATTTCCCCGATCCCCAGGGTGGCCACGGCCAGATAATGGCCTTTCAAGCGCAAGGCGGGTATGCCGACCAAGATAGCCACCACAATGGAAAGAAAAATACCGAAGAAAAAAGCCGTGTAAATGGAAAGACCGAAGTGGGTGGTTAAAACCCCGGTGCAATAGGCCCCGATACCATAAAAGGCGGCCTGCCCCATGGAAATCTGCCCGGCATAACCCATGAGCAGGCTTAATCCCATGACCACCAGGCCGTTGATACCCATAAAAACCAGGATGCTCAAATAGTAATCCCCGCGGATAAGGAGGGGGAGCCCGGCAATAACGATTAACAATCCCAGAAGTTTCAGGTAATTTTGTTTACCCACGACCGTTCCCTTAGAATTGCTTGACCTTTCCTACTTCTTCGCTGCCGAAGATCCCGCTGGGTTTGATGAAAAGGACCAGGATCAGGATAATCAGGGCGATGGCGTCTTTGAAACCGGAAGAGATGAACCCGGCAGAAAAGGATTCGATGATGCCGATAATAAAACCGGCCACCACGGCCCCGGTGCCCAAGCCCAATCCCCCCAATACCGCGGCGCAGAACCCCTTCAGGGCCAGTAAAGGACCACGGTCATATTCCATCAAGGCAATGGGGGTGATGGTTGTTCCGGCGATGGCCCCCAAGGTGGCGCTGAGAGCGAAAGAAAGGAGGATCATTTTGGAAACGTTTATCCCTACCAGGCTGGCGGCCAAACGGTTCCCGGCGCAGGCGCTCATGGCTTTTCCGGTAATAGTCCGGTTAAAAAAAAGATTCATGAGGATGACGGTCAGCAAAGAAAGACCCAGGACCCAGAAAATCTGAGGCAGGATCGCCGCCCCGGCGATCATGATCGGTTTTCCCGAGGAAAAAGGGGGGAGGCTATAGGGATTTTTCCCCCAAATGAACATGGCGATCCCTCGGAAAAAAATGGAAACGGCTACGGTGACTATGATGATGGTGATTAAAGAGGAATGCTTTAGAGGATTGATGAAGACGCGCTCATATATCATGCCGATTACGGTCACCAGGGCCAGGGTGATAAAAAAAGCAGGCAACATAGGGATCCTGAGGGTGGCGGTGAGAAAGACCATGATCAAACCGCCGAACATGACGAATTCCCCCTGGGCCAGGTTGATGATCCCGGTGGCGTTATAAATAATGGTGAATCCCAGCCCGACCATGGCGTAGATGCTGCCCACAGTCAGGCCGGTCACCAGATATTGAATGATTTGACTCTGAAGATCCATAATAAAAGAACGGTATAAGGTTTAAGGTATACGGATCAAAGGAAACATCATTTCTGTCTTCGGTACCGAACGATCACCTATCCCTTCAACCTCAAACCTTACCCCTTTTTATTTGGCGAATTCCCAGTCACCCTTGACCACCTGAATCATCTCAAAGGCGGTATGATCCAGGCCGGTATGGTCTCCGGGGGACATGGTGAAAACACCGCCCGTGCCGGGCCACTTCTTAATATTATTTTCAAGGGCATTACGAATTTTTTCCCGGTCGGTCCCGGCAACTTTGATCGCTTCGGCAACAATATAGATCGCATCATAACCGTGGCCGCCAAAGGTGGATACCTCGCTCTTGAACTGCTTTTCATATTCCTGGGCGTATTTGGAGAGGACCGCGTATTGGGGATGGTTTTTCGGCAATTTGTCCCAGATCACCAGCCGGCCCAAGGGGGTGATGACCCCTTCGGCGGCCCCGCCGGCCAGGGTGATATTCTGCTTACTGCCAAAGCCATGACTTTGATACAGGGGGATACCCATGGCCAGGGCTTTCCAGTTCTTGGTGACCACCACCTGGGTCGGACCGATGGACCAGTTGATAACCGCCTGGGCCCCGGCGGCCTTGATGCGGGTCAGTTGGGCGGTCATGTCCGAGTCCTTGGGACCATAGACCTCATCAGCTACCAAAGTGATACCGTATTTGGGGGCCAGACGCCGCAATTCCGCCTGTCCGGAGCTGCCGAAGCCGTCGGAGACGGTAACGATCCCCACTTTGGAGATCCCCTTCTTCTTCATAAAGGAATAGATGGCTTCCGCGGCTGAGGTGTCGGTTTGGGGCGTTTTGAAAATCCAGGGACGCTGCACCTTGGGGACTTCAAAAGGGGCCCTGGGACTGCTGATGATCCGTTTGTATTCATCCGGAGGCGTAACGATCTGGCTGGCGGCGGCCATGGAAATCATGGGGATAGGGACCTTTTCGCAGATATTGGCCATAGCCATGGATTCTCCGGAGGTGGAAGACCCGATGATAACAGCCACCTGATCCTTTTCAATTAATTTTTTCGTGGCCAAGACGGCTGTGCTGGCATCACTTTTAGAGTCTTCAATAATAATGGCCAAGGGGCGTCCATTAATTCCTCCGGCCTTATTGATCCATTCCTGAACCATGACGGCCGTGTTTTTCTCCGGTTCTCCCAGATAGGAGGCCGGACCGGTAATAGAGGCAACAAATCCGATTTTTATCGGTTCAGCCGCCGGTAAGGTGCCGATGAGAACCGTGGTTAGCATGATGACCAGTGAACAAAAGAAAATCATTTTTTTATTCATGTCGTCCCTTCTCCTTTATTCTTCAAAAAATAATTTCGAAATTTTCCTTGCTTTGGGTTCCCTGTGCTCTATTTTCTGATCCTTTCACCCCCCCCCTCCACCTTTTATTTCCTATTCACAAATTTTATCCTTTTCTGAGAAAAGGATAAAATAAGAATCTCTTAGCTGTTTACATAATAAAATAAGCCTATCATGTCAAGATAATTACATGAAATTTGTTAATCGATCGCCTAACCCGACCTCTTTTTCCTGACCTGCCCGCCGGGTACTTATCAAAAGAGTCAACCCCCCAGCAAAGGACCAACAAGGGTGGTTGGTGATGAAAAGACTTGACAGCAAAAAAAACCTTGACTATATGAAGTATGAGAAGTCCTTCACAAAAAGTCCGGCCTGAAAAGGTAAAAATTACAACTGTATAAAATTATTTAAAAAACCAAAACTATTCCCAATTTTTTTGGAATAGGCAGAAAAGGAGGCAATCGTGAACATATTAATCTGTATCAAACAAATTCCGGATACCGAAACACAGATTAAGATCGATTCCGGAGGAAAGGGAATCCAAACCGCCGATATCAAATGGGTTATGAATCCTTATGATGAATTCGGCGTAGAAGAGGCCTTGCGTATTAAAGAAAAAAACGGAGGTAAGGTGATCGTGGTCGGAGTCGGACCCCAGCGTGTGGTGGAATCCTTACGGACCTCTCTGGCTATGGGGGCTGATGAGGCCATTCATGTGGATGATCCCGCAGCCGACGGAGGGGACGCCCTGGCTACCGCCCGCGTTTTAGCAGCAGCGGTCAAACAAGTTCCCTTTGATTTGATTTTTTGCGGCCAACGGGCCGTAGATGATGACAACGCCCAGGTAGGAGCGGCGTTGTCCGAATTGCTGCAGATCCCTCTTCTCTCCGTAATTACCAAGGTTGAAATTTCCGACGACAAAACCAAGGTCAAGGTGACCCGTCCGGTTGAAGGAGCCACCTGGGTCTTTGAGACCACTTTGCCGGCCTTGATAACCACCCAGAAAGGCTTGAATGAACCTCGTTATGCCTCTTTGCCGGGTATTATGAAGGCTAAAAAGAAACCCTTAGCGGCCAAGAAACTGGGAGACCTGGGACTTTCAGCAGACCAGGTCGGTGCAGCCGGATCCAAATTGACCATCAAGGCCCTGACTCCTCCGCCGGAACGAAAAGCCGGGAAGATCATCGAAGCCGAGACCCCGCAGGAAAAAGGAGCGATCCTGGTCAAATTGCTTCGCGAAGAAGCCAAAATCATATAGCTAAGGAGAAAAGGCAATGGGAAAAGGAATACTGATTATTGCGGAACAAAGAGGGGGAACCCTCCGAAAGATATCGTTGGAGTTGGTCAGTGAGGGCCGTCGTTTGGCCGATCAATCCGGGCAAAAGGTGGCGGCCGTGGTTTTGGGACATCAACTCGGTGAAGAACCCAAAAAACTGGCCGCTTATGGGGCGGACACGATTTATGTGGCCGACGCCCCGGAATTAAAGCATTATACCCCGGAGGCCTATACGGCGGTCCTGAGTGATCTTATCAAATCCCAAGAACCCGACATCGTTATTGGAGGCGCCAGCCAACAGGGGAAAGAATTGGCGGCCAAGCTGGCGGCCCGTCTGGAAACCGGACTGGCTATGGATTGTGTGGGCCTTCGGCTGGAAGGTGATCTGTTGATAGCCAAGCGGCCCATATATGCCGGAAAGCTCTTTGCCGAAGTGATGTGTGAGACCGCCAGGCCACAGATGGCCACCGGTCGTCCTAATGTGTTTGCCATCCAGGAACCTGACGCCTCCAAGGCGGCTGAAATAGTCACCGTAGAAGTGGCCATCAAACCGGAGGACCTGCGGACCACGCTGGTGGAAGAGTTGGCCGATCAGACCGGAAAGGTGGATTTAACCGAGGCCACCTGCATCGTTTCCGGCGGCCGCGGAATGAAAGAAGCCGATAATTTCGTTATTCTGGAGAAACTGGCCGGGATTATCGGGGCTACGGTCGGCGCCTCCCGCTCGGCTGTGGATGCCGGTTGGAGACCGCAAAGCGACCAGGTCGGACAAACCGGAAAAGTGGTTAATCCCAACCTTTATGTGGCCTGCGGTATTTCCGGAGCCATTCAGCATCTGGCCGGTATGGGTTCTTCCAAGGTCATCGTAGCCGTCAACAAGGACCCGGATGCCCCTATTTTCCAGAAAGCGGATTATGGTATCGTGGGAGACCTTTTTGAAGTCGTGCCGGTACTGGAAGAAGAATTCAAGAAAATCATGTAACTAACCTGTTCAAGCTCAGAAACCGGGGCCATAGGGGATAAAAGTCGATCCTCTATGGCCTCCCTTCCTTTTATCGAAACCTTTTAAAAAACCCTTTCCAGTCCAGACCGAAGAAAGCCGGTATTCAGAACTCTTTGAAATCACCGGATTCCGTGTAAAACACGGAAGGACTAATTGGAATTTAAATTAAAAGGCCTTCTTTTGATTTCCAATCCCACTACCAGTGTGCACTTTCATGGATTTTTGCAGATTACAGGTGGGCCTTTTGAGATAAAAAGGTTTTAATCTCGGTAAGTTTCAGTGGAAGTCTTGAGGATCAGATATTTTCCAGGGCGGTTTTCTTTAATTTTAACCGGTCCCCGGGCTTGATATGCTCTTTGGCGGACAGACGGTTCCAGTTTCGAATCTGATTGGGAGTGGTATTGAATTTCTGGGCGATTTCCGAAAGGCTGTCTCCTTTTCTGACCGTGTAATGAACCAACTTGATCCGTTTTTCGGTTTGGGATTTTGTTTTCTTGACCTGACCCTTCAGGGACCGGGCCTTCGGTTGAATTTCTTCCGCTATTGAATCGGTCTTGTTCAGGTACAGGGTCAGGGCTTTCCCGGGCTGAATTTTCAGTCCACCTTTGGTAGGATTCCATTGTTTGATCAGGGAGGAGTCGATATCAAATTTTTCGGCGATCCGAGCTAAGGAATCCCCTTTTTTTATCTTATACCGGACAGAAATGGCTTGATCTTTTTTAAGTATATGGTTTTTGTTCCCTTCGGCATTTTTTCTTGCGCTAGATTGTTTGGCCTTGGCTCTATTCCCATTCTCCGCCGCTGACTCGTCGATCAGGTCCTGTTCGGAAAAAGATCCATGGCCTCCTGTTTTCTTTGGAATGAGCAGGACCAGTCCAGGGGTTAAACGACGTTTAACCGAAATCCGATTGACCCGGGCGATAGTGCCGCTCTGGACACCATACCGCCGGGAGATGGAGGCCAATCGCTCTCCTTTTTTGACCCGGTGCTCGGCATAAATGATCTTCGGTTTGGATTTAAAAAGCTGCGCATAATTTTCCAGGAGTTTCCCCCGGGTCCCTTCCGGAATACGCAGGGTATATTCGGATTGACCCGGGGGGGTGATCCATCTTTTTAATTCAGGATTTAAGTCAACAATGACATCCACATCGACTTCCAGCAGAGAGGCCACCTCTTTCAATTCCACATTTCCGGGAACCGTGACTTCATCAAAAGCAAGCGGGGCCTGATAGTGAATGGGACGAAATCCGTATTTTTCAGGTTCCTTGGCAATCAGGGCCGCGGCGATCATTTTAGGGACATACTGTTTGGTTTCTTCCTTGATATAACTGCAGTGGTCGGCCGTGATCTCCCAGAAATTGGTGGCGTTGTACATGGACAGGGCCCGACTGATTTTCCCCTCTCCGGCATTATAGGCAGCGGCTGCAAGATACCAGGACCCGAAGCGGTTATAAAGGTCGACCAGATGTCGGGCGGCCGCCTGGGTTGATTTGATGGGGTCTTTCCTTTCATCCACCCAGGAGGTTACCCGGAGGCCATACCGTTCCCCGGTTTCCCGGATGAATTGCCAGGGTCCTACGGCGTGGGCACGGGAATAGGCCTTGGTGCTGAAGCCGCTTTCAATCATGGCCAGATAGATGAGATCCTCGGGCAGATCATGCTCCCTTAAAATTTTTTTCATCATTGACATATAACGGGTGGATCGCCCCATCCAGAGAGAAAACCTTTTGGGCATTTTGGACTGGAAATAGTCAATAAAATATTCCACCTGGTCGTTGATGACGATCGGGAAATCAAAGGTGGCCTGGGTTTTTTCATCGCCCTTTTTTTCCAGATCTTTTAGTTCCAGGATTACCTTTTTCTTGATCTCTTCACTGGAAGGTTTGATGATTTCGTTGGAACTCCGGTCCTGCTCGGCCTCTTCATTTGACGGCAGATCGCTGGGCGCTAAGGTTTTATAGCGGGGAGTGGGTGTTTGGGCATTTTGATTTACAGGCTCTAAAATCAACTCCGGCTGAGGAGGGATTTTGGCGCCTGGTCGAGCGGGAGGTGTTAAGGCCTGGGCGGGAAAAGAAATGAAAAAAACAAAGAGAAAAACAATGGAAAAGACCCCTGCAGAAATGCCTCTATTCATTCCCCATCCTTTCAAAACAACTGGAAGTATGCGGTTGATGACGTATCGACCCAGATGGTACCAGGGGCAGGACCGCCAAATCTATGAGCTTTTTAACATAGATAGAAAAAAAAAGCAACCCTTAAAATTTTACTCCTGTAATAAGGTTCTCTTTTTTCAGGGCGTCAAAACTTTGAAGATCCTTAATGGCCTTCCCGATTTTATGGACGTGAAAGAGGAACTCCTCCCCGGCCTTTAACATGCCCGGAAGGGAACCTATTTTTTTAGCTAAGGCCTCTCCCTGGGCCAAAAGGGCGTTGACGCCCTGGACCGGGACCTCTGTGCCCATTTGGAGCCGGTTATAGGTTTCCCGGAGTCGATTGAGGACTTCCAGTATTTCGTCTTTGACCTGCAGGAGGATTTCCTCTCCTTCTTGACTGGTCACTTTCTGGTCTATGAGAAATTCTCCGCCGGTCCGGTTCAATCGATCCAATTATCGAGTTCTCCTGTTTCCATCCGAAAAGCCAGGCTAAGATGAAAACTTTTCGGCAACGGGTATCCCTTTTTGTCCGCCTTTAAACTTTCAAGATCCCAAATGTACCTTTGTACGGTTGGAAAAGGGGGCCTTCTTTTTTTTTAAATTGAGCGAATGTATTTGGTTTGTGCTTAAATGTCAAGTAAATTCAGGCTGGAGCAGGAACGAGAAGCAGGGGGAAGGCCGGCCGTTTCGGAGCGTCAAGACGGATACCCCTCTCGACGTAATACGATTCCTTTATCGAAAAAAGAGGCCGGTTTTGAGGACAACAGGGTTTTACCTTATTTCGAGGAAGGGATTTTCCCGGCAATCAGTTTATCCACCATGCCCCCTACCTCAAGGGCCAATCCTTGTTCTTTTTCAAAGGGGGCTTTACCTTCCAGGTCGGCTTCGATGACCTGGTTATCATAAGGCAGAAAACCCAAAAAGGTGAAATCGGATAACTGATTTTGCAAAAAAGCTTGGTCCTGTTTCCCCCGGATTTTATTGCCGACGAGAACGATATTTTTCAAGCCGATATCCCGAGCCAGGGACTGTATGTGGTGGGCGGTTTCGATGCTCCTTTTCCCGGGTTCGACGACGACGATCAATTTATCCACGGCCGAAGCCGTTCCCCGCCCCAAATGTTCGATCCCCGCTTCCATGTCCAGAACCACCACCTCGTCCCTGGCCAGAATCAAGTGGGTGATCAGCGTTTTCAACATGACACTCTCGGGGCAGATGCAGCCGCCGCCGCCCCGTTTTACCCCCCCCATAACCATTAAACGGATATTCCCTTTCTGCCGGGAGAGTTTTTCAGGCAGGTCACCGACATGGGGGTTTAATTTAAAGAAGGTTCCATAGGAACCCGGCTGGGATTCGGTTCGTTCGCCAATCAAATCCTTCATTTCCGAAATAGGCGTGATCGTCTCCGGGTGATCAAATCCCAGGGCCCCGGCCAGATTGGCGTCGGGATCGGCGTCGATAGCCAGTACTTTGTGCCCGCGGTCGCTAAAGGTCTTTATAATAAAAGCAGAGAGGGTCGTTTTACCTACTCCTCCTTTTCCACTGACGGCGATTTTCATGGGTTATCCTTTTTTTGTTTTGGTTGGTCTTCCCTACCCGAGTTCTGTCCCCGGGAGTACTCTAAGATCATTTTCATTTTTAATACTATAACCACCGTCGGGGAAAAATCAATGGGAAAACCTTCGCTTTATTTAAGTTCTCCTAAGATAGTCTCGCTAAAAGTGTAAAAATCCCTTCGTTGTCATTTCGACCGAAGGGAGAAATTTTGAAATCATTAAAGATTTCTCGTCGCTTCTCTCCTCGAAATGACCAAATTGGACATTTTGCGAGTCCATCTCCTGAGATGGCTTCGCAATACGTCGTCCCCCGGGAAAAACCTGAGTTCAGATTTTAATACTATATTGAAGTTCCCGGATTCCGACGTTCGATCGACTTCCTTCGGCTGTTATTTGGCCTCCCAGAAGCGCATCCCCAGCAAACCGATTTCGAAAAGGAGATAGAGCGGGGCGGCCATAAGCATCATATTGAAGACATCGGGAGTGGGGGTCAGTAGGGCGGCTAAGACGGCGATAACCAAAACGGCATAAGCCCGATAGCGGCTCAGCCAGCGGGCCTTGATTAAACCGATCCGGCCCAAGAGGATCATAGACAAAGGGAGCTCGAAAATAAAACCGAAGGCGAAGATAAAAAAGAGGGCAAAGGAGATGAATTTTTTTACCGAAATAACGGCTTCAATGTTTGTCCCTTGATAGCTGAGAAGAAATTTCACCCCGTAGGGCAGGGTGATAAAGAGGCAGAAAGAGGCGCCCAGATAGAAGAGGAAGACCGCCCCCAGCCAAAATCCGAAAAACAGACTGCGGGAAAAAGAGGGAAAGGCAACCCTCAAGGCGGAAAGAATTTTAAACAGCAGGAAGGGCATGGCGGCCAGCAAGGCTGAGAAGAGGGCGAGATTCAGGAGGACCAGAAAAGATTCGGAAAGGGCGTAATAAGCCAGGGTGACGCCGGTGTGTTTTTGTAAAAAAGTCAAGATGGATTTGGAAAACAGATACCCGGCCACGGAAAAGGCCAAAACAACAACCCCCGTTTGGATCAAACCTTTGCGCAGGGCTTCCAGATAAGTAATGATCGATTCCGGATTTCCTGGTTTGTTTTTCCAGGGACCCATAAGCAAATCTCCGTGACCTTAGCTCGGTTTGTCGGAGGGAGGTGCCTCTTCGGTATCCTGGGTGTCTCGAGAAGGCCTTCCGATGAATGAGGGAGACAGCGATGATGCACGATCCCTGCCCCGCATGGTCTTTTTTATTTCCGGACAAAATTTTTGGAAAGTCAGATCGATCAGCAGGGATAAGGGTTTTCTGATATCCTCGATGGCCGGAAGTAGGGGGGGGAACGGCGGCCCGGCTGAAGAGAGATCCAGGGGTTTTAAGGCCAGTTTTTCCTCCAGTAAAGAAATGGCTTGAGGATCGCTGTTCTCACCCAGTATACCTTTCAAATCATCCCGCCCCTCCAGGGTATTAATGAGGGAGAGGACCTCGGTGAGGTTGAAAGAGGCATTGAATGTTTTCAGGTCCTCATTGAAGAGATCCGTCTTTTTTTGCAGGGTCTGGGTACGTTCCTTGAGGGCCTCAGCCTCAGAGAAGGCCGCCTGGTAGAGGGCTAAGATCCATTTCCGGTATTTCCCCCGGGCAGTCAAGGCAAAGGAAGGGGGGCACGCCATCGGGGTTTGGGGTCTTTCCCGGATATCTCCGGGGGGCCGGAACAAAGGCAAGAGGTCTTCTCGTTTAATTAAGATCAGAAAACTTCGCCCTTCCTCCTCTTCCTGCAGAAGCCGGAAAAGGTCTCTCAATAGAGGCTGTACCCGCTCAGCCCAGCTTTCGATGATTTCTGTTCGCTGGCCGATCAGATCACAGCGTTCTTCTTCCAGGATTTTCCGTGTTCCGAAAAAGTTTTCGGCAATCTCCTTTTTTACCTGATAGGCCAGGGCGGCTGAAATATCGCCGATAGGACGGGACACCATAAAAATCCTTTCAGGTTTCGGTTTTCTTTAAAATATTTAGAGACAGACCTTCGCGCCAGAGCAGAAACAGCCCCAAGCCGGTTATGGGGATAAAACCCACCAGCCAGAGGACCATGGCGTAACTTTTGGCCTGGTTGGCTTCAACCCCGAGAAAACTCAGGCCGGCGGCGCAGATCCAATGAAAGGTGCCGATGAATCCGGGAGCCGAGGGTATAGAGACGCCAAAAACAAGAATCACTTCCACGAAGACCGCCGACCCAAAGGACAAGGGGAAATGAAAGCCGATAAAAAGGAGATACAGGCAAAAGGAAAGGGTCATCCAGAGGAATAAGGAATAGGCCATGACGACCAGGATCTCTTTCCCTTCCTGCAAAACGGCCAGACCGGAGACAAAAGCGTTGATCTGCCGGGAGACCGGTGCGGAGATTCTTTCCGGGAGGCTGTTTAACAAAAGATTGATCAAGCGGTGGACCTGCCTGTTTTCAAAACGGAGCAGCAGAAGAACCGCTAAAATAGCGAAATAGACAGCGGAGCTGATAAGGCCGATACTTTTTATCGCCCCCAGAGTAAAACCGGAGGACTGTTCCGGAGGAAAGGGCACAAGGAAAAGGACCGCCACGAACAAGATAAATACGGTAAAACCGTCAAAGAGGCGCTCGACCACGACGGTGGCGAAAGAGGCGGTCTTGCTGATCTGCACCCGATGGCCGATGACCACGGCCCGGATCACTTCCCCGATGCGGGCCGGTAAAATATTGTTGGCCATGAAACCGATGGTCGTAGCCTTAAACAGTTCCCCGGTTTGGATCTTTTTTATGGGTTTCAATAGAATCGCCCAGCGTTTGGCCCGGATCCACATGGAAAAGAGATACAGGCCCATGGGCAACAGGGTATAGAGGTATTCCAGCTCTTTGAAAATTTCCCAGACTTCTCCAAAGTCTATTTTTCTCAGAAAGAAAAAGAGAAAAATTAAACTGAGGATCAATCCGATCCAATAATTTTTTTTACCCATAGTCGTTATGCCGGAAAGGGCTTTAGTCCTGTTGCTTCACTGAATCGCCATCAGGAGGCCAGTTGGCGCATCTGTTCCCCGATATAGCGGATCTGATCCCGGGAAAGGGTCAGCCCCGAAGGGAGATAGAATCCCTGTTCAGAGAGCCGCTCCGCCACCGGGTAGGGTCCGAAACTTTTGGATTTTACCTTGCGGTTTTTAAAAACCGGCTGCTGGTGCATGGAGACAAAGAAGGAGCGGGTGTCCACCCCTCGTTTTTTCAAGGCCGCCATAATCCGGTCCTTAGAGAGGCCGAAGGCTTCTTCAATTAACAGACCGTACATCCAATACACATTTCTGGCCCAGGGCTTTTCCACGGGCAAGCGCAAACCGGGTAGGCCCTGCAAAACTTTGGCGTAGTTGCGGGCCATCCAGCGTTTCTTGAGGAGGTGTCGATCGATTTTCCTTAATTGGGCCAGACCGATAGCCGCTTGAAGGTTGGTCATACGGTAATTGAACCCCAGGTCGGTATGGAGGAAGCGTTTGTGTTCGGAATGGGCCAGATCCTTCAGACGCCTGGCTTTTTGAGCCAGCTCCGGATCGTCGGTCACCACCATGCCGCCTTCTCCGGTAGTGATGATTTTGTTGGCGTAAAAGCTGAAACATCCGAACTGACCGAATCCGCCGCACCGTTTCCCTTTGTATTCGGCCCCGTGGGCCTCGGCGGCGTCTTCTATGAGCAACAGGGAATAGTGGTCGGCGATTTCCCTCAGGCGGTCCATGTCGGCCGGGTGACCGTAGAGATGGACCGGCAGGATAGCCTTGGCTTTCCGGCCCCCTCTTTTTTCCTGAAGGCGGAGATAGGCCCGGATTTGTTCCGGATCGATGTTATAGGTCTCCGGTTCGGAATCGATAAAAACCGGTGTGGCTCCGCAATAACAGACGGCGAAGGCCGTGGCGGCCATGGTAAAGGTGGGGACCAGCACTTCATCCCCCGGTCCGATGTCCAGGGCGGCTAAAGCCAAATGGAGGGCCGCAGTCCCGCTGCTGGTGCTGATGCCGTATTTCACACCGCAGTAGGAGGCAAAGGCCTCCTCAAATTCGACCAGAAAACGGCCTTGCGACGATATCCAGTTGCTCTTGATGCAGTCTGTGACCTGTCGGAGTTCGTCACGCCCCAACAGGGGTTCATTGACCGGTATCATTGTTTTCAAAAGAACTCCTTGTCTTCCTTGCCGGCATAAGGCCCTTGTTTGACCTCCAGGATTTTTGTCGGTTCCAGGATTTTTATCCCATGGCCGCCATAGGCCAGTAACACCGTATCCCCCCGGTTCAGGATGCGGGAGGTGATGAATTCCTTGTTCTCGGTATAGAGGGTGATCTCCATCTTTCCCTCGATCACATGGAGGACCTCCTGAGTCACTCGCACATCCCGGGCGATGACGTTGTGGACATGGGCCTTTACTTCATGTCCCGGGGAATGGACCAGGATCCCGAGCTGTTGGGAAAAATCATTAGGGCTGAAAAATGTTACCCCCGGTTTGGTGAAATCGTTGCGGACGATGATGGCAATCGGTTTGCCGTCCCCCTCGATACGTTCAATGGCTTCCATGGCGTCGCACTCTCCCGGGTCATCCCCGCAGGCGGAGGTTAATAATGGTCCCGACATATTTTCGCCCTCGTTTCAGATATCCGAAAAAATGGGTGGCGGTTTTGGATTCTCCCGAATAGCGGGGGCGACAGGTGTAGGGTATTTCCTTGATCCGGTACCCTTTCCGCAGGACCCGATACAAAAAAGCGATACAGTATTCTCCATAATCGCCTTCCAGGGGGACGGACTGCAATATTTCTTTTCGAGCTCCCACATATCCGCTGGTATAGTCCTTGATCCTGGAATCGAGTACCCAGGAAGAAAAGATACAGATCCAGCGGCTCAGTAGAGAACCCAAAGGGGAATGCCCTTTTTCCTCTCCGCCGGGGACATAGCGGGAGGCCACCACCACATCTTGGTCCTTCAAGACCTCCAGGAGGCGGGAAATGAGTTCCGGGGGCTGGGACAGATCACAATCCATCCAGAAGATATAATCTCCTTCCGCCGCCCCGATCCCTTCCTGGAGGGCCGTGGTCAGACCGCGGCGGCCGATACGGCGGATAAGCCGGATCCTCGCCTCGAGGCCCTGCATTGCCTCCACCACCTGCCAGGTCAGGTCCGGTGAGTCATCATCGACCACGATAATTTCCGACGAAGGCGGCAAGGCCGACAGCAGGCCTTCGATTAAAAGGCCGATATTCCCTGCTTCGTTGAATGTGGGCAGGACCACCGAGACCAGGGGCATACAGGGACCTACATGCGCATGGCCCGGGTCAGCAGGTTCATTTCATTGGGATAGGTCAAGGCGTCCCAAGGGAAAATTTCCCCTTTCTGCCATCGTTGCCATCGGCGAAGGTCCTCCTCGACCATGATCCGGACCAATGCTTTGAACCGCACATCCGGTTCCCAGCCCAGTTTCTTATGGGCCTTGTCGTAATCTCCGTGGAGGAGATTGACGTCCAGAGGACGCAGAAAACGTTTGTCGGTTTTTACGAATTTTTTCCAGGGCAAACCGACAACGGCAAAGGCTTCGCGAACAAACTCGGCTACAGAATGGCATTCGTTGGTGGCAACCACGTAATCGTCCGGCCGGGGGTGCTGAAGCATCATCCACATGGATTTTACATAGTCCTTGGCGTATCCCCAGTCTCTTTTGGCCGAAAGGTTGCCCAGAGGGAGTTCTTTTTCCAATCCCAGGGCGATCTTGGCCACGGTATTGGTGATTTTCCGGGTGACGAACTCCAGGCCCCGTAAAGGAGACTCGTGGTTGAAAAGAATGCCGTTGACGGCGAATATCCCGTATCCGTCCCGATAAATCCGGGTCAGCCAATAGCCGTAGATTTTGGCAGCGGCATAGGGGCTGGCCGGACAAAAAGGGGAGGTTTCGGTGAGGATCTTCTGACCGTGGTTGCCGAAGAGTTCGCTGGTGGAGGCTTGATAAAATTTGATCTTTGGATTCACCTGCCGGATCACTTCCAGGATCCGGGGAACGGCCAGCCCGGAGACATTGGCCGTGCCGATGGGTTCCTCAAAAGAAGCCCCGACAAAGCTTTGGGCGGCCAGGTTATAAACCTCGTCCGGTTTGGAGCTGATGACGGCCTCGGTAATGGAAGCCGAGTCGGTCAGTTCCACCGGGATCAAGCTGACCCGGTCGAAGATGTCTAAGTATTGCATTCTCCAGAAATTGGGAGTGGAAAGCCGCCTGAACGTCCCGAAGACCCTATACCCTTTTCCCAATAAATATTGGGCCAGATACGCTCCATCCTGACCGGTTATTCCGGTGATCAGTGCCCGCTTTTTTACCGTTTTCTCCATAGGGGATTCCTTATCCTGTTGTCAAACCATTCTGAATACTTTCATCCCAAATTATCAGGCGTACTCCAAAGCATTCATCGGCTGAAGCGAAGGGCCAAGGTGGCCTTGAAATAGCTGATAATGTACCTGCTGAAATCCGTTTTGCTTTCACCACCCATTCGAAATTCATAGACCACCGGTACCTCGCGGATTTTTATACCGGCCTTTCGGGCATAATGAATCAAACGAATACAATAATCCCCGTATCCGTAAAAGATGGCCTGATCCTTCAAGCGGGTTATGATTTCCCGTCTAAAGACTAAAAAACCGCTCAGATTGTCCTTAACCGGGGAACCCAGGGTCAGACGGATAAAAACGTTAAAGACCCAACTTCCCCAGTAACGAAGGCGGGAAGTTTTCATCCCTCCGCCGGATATATATCTGGAACCAATGACCAGGTCGGCCTCGGTTAACCGATCCAAGAGGCGGGGAAGGTCGTTGGGATGGTGATTGAAATCGGTATCCATCACGGCGATAACCTCTGCCTGGGATTGTTCGATCCCGGCGGCGATAGCCGTGGCCAATCCCCTTTCCGTTGTTCTGACCAGCAGGTCCACCTCGCTTCGCCCGGAAAAACGTTCCCGCACAAGATCGGCTGTTCCATCCGGACTGTTGTCATCAACAACCATGATCCGGGTCTTCCAGGAAAGGGGGGTCATAATCCGGAGCAGGGTTTCGATCAGGTCACCGATGTTCTCCCTTTCATTATAGGTCGGTAGGATAATGGACAGTTCGATAAGCGCCTTCCCTCTATTTCAAACAGTGCAGAAAGTACGAATCAAATCAATGATACGCTGTTGGGTCGACCGTTCCAGGTTATAACCCGAAGGGAGGGAAAGGCCTCCCCTGGAGATTATAGAGGTCGTCGGAAAGGACCCTGATCCCTGATATGGGGGCATTTCAGGGATGGGATAAAAAACCGGCCGGCTTTCCACCCCGGCTTGAGCCAAGCGGCTGATCAGTTCATCCCGATTTTTGCCTGAATCCGGAGTTAAAAAAAAGGAGAAAAGCCAGAATACCGACTTGGCCCAGGGAGCTTCGGAAAGCAGCTTCAGCCCCGGATGGTCTTTCAAACCCTGACGGTAATAGTCCGCCAGAATCCTTTTGGTTTCAATCAAACGCGCCAGCGTCCCCATCTGTCCCAGACCGATGGCGGCCTGGATGTTGGTCATCCTGAAATTATAGCCGATGACGGGATGCCAGTATTTCTGCTCCCTGGACATGCCGTGATCGCGCAGGATGCGGGCTTTTTCCGCCCATTCGGGGTTGTCGGTGACCAGCATCCCTCCTTCTCCGGTGGAAATGATCTTATTCCCGTAAAAACTGAAACAACCGATATCCCCCAGAGCCCCTACCCGTTTTCCCTCATATTCCGCCCCGTGGGCTTCGGCGGCGTCTTCGATGACCCAAAGTCCGTGGCGGCGGGCGATTTCGAGGATCGGACCCATCCGGGCCGGATGCCCATAGAGGTGAACAGGAATGATGGCTTTGGTCTTTTTATTGATCAGCCCCGGCAGTTGAGAGGGATCCAGGGTCCAGGTCGTTTCATCCACGTCGATAAAAACCGGCCGGGCCCCGGTATAGACTACCACATTGGCGGTAGCGATGAAACTCAAGGCCGGTACGATGACTTCATCCCCGGGACCGATTCCCAGGGTGAGCAAGGCCAGATGCAGGGCCGTGGTTCCGTTGGAGGTGGCCACGCCATAAGGGGCACCGCAGAATCCGGCAAAAGATTGCTCGAATTCAGGAATGTATTTTCCCTGAGAGGAGATCCAACCGCTTTTCAGGCAGTCCATGACCAGGTCGATTTCCACCTGATCAAGCCGCGGTTCCATGATGGGAATCATAAGGGTCCTTACCTTATCGCCCGAAATATTTCCTTATCCCCGCTGGTTGAAAAGGATAGCGCCTGAAATACCTTGAAGCAGGGGTTCCGGGAGAGGATTCTACGGGCTCGTAATTGAAAAATAATTATACTAACTTAGCTCAATTAAGGGCCAATGTCAAAAAGAATCCTGGAAAATTTCTTTAAAAATTTGATCGTGAATCTTGGGACGGAAGGCTTTGATTTTTTCATTAGTCCTGGTGGGGTGGATGCGATTGGTCAGGAGGATCACCATGATATCCTTTTCCAAGTCAAACCAAAAGGAGGTACCGGTAAAACCTAAGTGGCCCACAGTCCGGGGAGAAAAAAAACGGCCGGCGCTGGAACCGGTTCGGGTCGGGGTGTCAAAACCCAAGGCCCGGGTAGTCCCCAGCGGGTGTTTCTGTTTTTCCCAGAAAGATCGGGTCCATTTTCCACTGAATAAACCTATGGTCCGTGGCTTGTCAAATCCCCTTTTTAAGACCCTCAGGAGTTGAAATACTTCCAGGGCCGTTGCGAACAATCCGGCTTGTCCGGATACCCCGCCTACGGCCCAGGCGTTGTCATCATGGACCTCCCCCCGAAGAATTTTTTTCCTCCAGGGGCAGTCTTCGGTGGCGGCATAATTTTCGGGATGGAGAACTCCGCTTTTTAGAAGGGGTCTGAACCCCATTTGAGGAAGACCTAAAGGTTGGTAGATGTTTTTCCGGGTCCAGACCTCCAGGTCCTCCCCGGTGGTTTCCTCAATCAGCCATTCCAGGATGATAAAACCCAGGTCACTGTATAAGGTTTGAGCCCCTGGTGGGGATAATAAGGGTTCATCGATGATCCAATGGCGGAGCCGATTTTTTTTGTTTCCCCTTTGCTGAAGGAGACGGGTGTAATAAGGGACATAGGCCGGGAGACCGGAGGAATGAGCCAAAAGCTGACGAAGGGTGATTTCCCGGGCGGCCTTTGCCTTGGATTTCCCGGCCCAAAACGGCAAGGGGTTGTCCAGGGCCAGACGGCCCTGGGCGGTTAAAATCATAATGGCCAGGGTCGTGGCCAGTGGTTTGGTCAGAGAGGCCAGGTCGAATACTGTATCGGTCCGCAGGGGTTGCCTTTCCGGCACCAGGTTCGCATAGCCAAAAGCCTGATGGAAAAGAAGGTCTTCCCCCCGGGCGGCGAGTAAAACCGCCCCAGGAAAAACACCTTTGCTGACACCGGATTCCATCAGTCGACTGACCTTGGGAAAAGAAGATCGGAGAGGATTTATTGTGCCGTAATGTTTGAATTGCACTTGAGGCGTCCCGGCTGAGGAGTTAATCGATCCCTTTTTTCATTATTAAGGAGTGCAAAGTTATTTTGACATAAAACTCTGAGCTTATTCACCGGAGGACTATGAGGGTCTTTTTTGGGGGTTGTCCACCTAAAAACTGGAAGCTACTTTGCCGGGCAAATTTTTTAATAAAATCGAGAGCAGGCCTTCATCAAAGGTCGATCCTCAGCAACCGATTATCACCGTCCAGAAAAGCCGGAGCGCCTATGGGCAGGGGAATATTAAGCAACCCATGCCCGAAAGGCAAGCCGCCCCAGACCGGGACTTTAACCCCCTCCAGCAAATTTTTTAAAAAATGAAGAGGCATGGCCCGGTTATCAGGCCCGGTAAAAGTTCCCAGAAGGATGGCGGATACCCGATCCAGAACCCCGCATAATTTTAAATGAAGGAAAAGGCGATCCAGCCGATAGGCGGCTTCTCCGCAGTCCTCAAGGAAGAGGATGGCCCGATCCCAAAGCGGTTCAAAGGGGGTCCCGATGAGATGAGAAAGGAGGGTCAAATTTCCCCCGGTCAATCTCCCCCGGGCGCTCCCGGCCCGGATAACCTTTTTTTCCTCCAGGGGAATTTTCATCTGAAAATGCCCTGTCAGAACAGCTTTCACCTTCCGCTGAACAGGAGGACCCATCTGAGGCAGGGTGGTCACCATCGGGCCATGAAAGCTCATCAGATCGGCTCTATTATAAAAGGCCGTCAATAGGGCTGTGACGTCACTGAAGCCCATAAAAAGTTTGGGATGTTTTTTTATGGCTTCATAATCGAGGAGATCAAGGAGGCGCAGGCATCCGTATCCTCCCCGGGCGCAGATGAGGGCCCGAATATCAGGATTGAGAAAAAGGTCCATCAATTCCCGGGCCCTTTCCCGGTCCGTTCCGGCCAGGTACCCTTTTCGGGGGATATTTTTCCGCCCTAAAAATACCTTGAACCCCCATTGCCTGAGGAGCTGCACTCCTTTTCGGAGCGTTTCAGTCCGGAAGGGGCTGGCCGGAGTGACAATGCCGATGGTATCTCCGGGTTGAAGAAAAGGGGGTACGATCAATTTTGGAGGATTAATCGGCATCCCGTTGACCCGGCCTCATAATTTATACCCGATTTTTCGCAAAAAGTCCCGGCGCCAGATACGTCCCTGTTCATCTTCCACCCCCTTGGGAGAGGCCCCATCCACAACACCTAACACCCCTCGGCCCTGTGAAGTTTGGGCCAGAATGACCTCGGTCGGGTTGGCGGTGGCGCAAAAAATGGAACAGACCTCAGGGCAGTTTTTAACAGCGTTCAGAATATTGATGGGAAAGGCTTGACGGATGAGGATGTTAAACGTATGGCCGGCGGCGATGTTTTCGGCGTTTCGGACAGCGGTTTGTTCCAGTTCCGGATCGTTGCCTACGGTCCGGATTAGACAATCAGCGGAGGCCTCACAAAAAGCCAGACCGAACCGGATACCGGGAACGGAGCCGATGAGGATTTCATAGAGGTCTTCCACAGTCTTGATAAAGTGGGTCTGCCCGAAAATGATATTGGCCCCTTCCGGGATCTCAAGCTTTTGGACTATCAATTCCATGTCTTCCCTCCTTTTTAATAGCTTCAAAGTCCACTCTTACCGAAGAGGGGGCCGTTTCTTCAGGCCGGTCAGGCCATCTCCAATACGGCCCTGACCTTCTGTGAAAGTTCCGAAACGGTATAGGGTTTTTGTATAAAGGCTTTGCATCCTTTTTCAATCAATTGGGAGGCCTGGCCGTCGATGCTATATCCGCTGGATAAGAGCACTTTTACCTGGGGGTCAATCTCTTTAAGTTGTTCGAAGATTTCGCTCCCTTTAATATCCGGCATGATCATGTCCAGAATAACCAGTGATATTTCCTTCCGGTATTTTCGAAACAAGGAAATCCCTTCCAGACCGTTGTTGGTTGGAAGGACTCGGTATCCAAGGTTTTCCAGGAGTTCGCGGGTTACGGTCAGGACCACTTCCTCGTCATCTATCAAGAGAATGGTCTCATTCCCCCGGACGGCCTTGGGTGCCGGTTCCCCTTTTTCGCTGACCTGTTTGTCCGAAGCCGGCAGATAGATGGAGAAATTGGTCCCCCGCCCCTTTTCACTCTGGGCAAAGATACTGCCACCGTGACTTTTAACAATACCGTAGACCATGGCCAGCCCCAACCCCGTCCCCCGTCCCATTTCCTTGGTGGTGAAAAAGGGTTCGAAAATCCTTTCTATGATACCTTCCTCCATCCCTTCGCCGGAATCGGTGATGGAAATTTTGACATACTTCCCCGGTTGCAGTTGATAAGGGCCGGGGGAGGAGAGAAGTATATTCCGGGTTTCCAGAATCAGGGACCCTCCCTGAGGCATGGCCTGCCAGGCATTGACATAAAGGTTAAGAAGGGCCTGTTCGATCTGGCCCTTGTCCACCTCCACGGTCCAGAGGTCCTCCTGGAGGAGGCGTTCAATCCGGACCTCTCTGCGGGTGCGACCGAACATTTCCGAAGACTGGCGAAGGATTTGGTTTATATCCACGGGCATGACTTCGTATTTCCCGCCGCGGGCGAATCCCAGAAGCTGTTTGGTTAAGTCCACCCCGCTCTGGACCTGTTGATTGATTCCGGTCAATTTTTCGTAAAAGGGATGGGTTTCATCAATTTTTAAAAGGAGCAAGGAAGTGTAGCCTTGAATACCCATCAACAAATTATTAAAGTCATGGGCAATTCCTCCGGCCAGGGTGCCGATGGCCTCCATTTTTTTTGCCTGACGCAGACGGTTTTCCAGGACCGTTTGTTCGCTGATATCTTTCAGGATGCCGACCAGACCGGCCACTTTTCCTTCGACATCAAAATGCGGTCCGCCGCTGGCGCTGAAGATCCGTTCCTGTCCGTCTTTGGTTAAGAAGGTCCCGGGCGTATCGGGAATGATCTGTTTTTCTTCCCAGACTTGATCAAACAACTGCTGAAACTTCGGGCCTTCCCCGGATTTGACAAAGTCGATGAATTTTTTGCCGATGACCTCTGCCGGGGCGAAACCCAGGATCCTTTCCCAGGCCGGATTGACATAGGAGAAGGCCCCTTCTCGATCCAGGGCGTAAATGATGTCCGGGGTGTTCTCGCTCAGCGACCGAAAACGTTCTTCACTTTCCTGGATCTTTTTATAGGTGGAGGCATTGGTGATATTGATGGCGATTTGAGGGGCTATGCCCATCAGTAGGCTTAAATCCCCCTTGGTCAGGGGTCTTTTTGAGGTCAGGTTGTCCACCAGGAGTATTCCCAGCGGTTCTTTTTTGAAGACGATCGGGACACAAATAAAGGATTGGCTGCCCATGCGACGGAGGAATTCCAGACTTTTCGGCGAAATCTTTTTGGAAACCTGCTCGGCATTGTTGATCATAAAAGGAGCCTGTTTGCGAAAAGATTCCACGGCGATCCCGGTGGATTGGGGATTGTCCAAATGAAATTCGATCGTTCTGATATAGGCCTCGTCCGCCGGATCATAGCCAAAGCCGGTCACAAAACGGAGTATCGTTTTTTCTTTGTCGGCCAGCATGATCATGCCCCGGTCGAAATCGAGCCTTTTTTCCATGGCATCCATGATGGCCTGGAGGGAAATATCGATATCCAGGATCATAGAAAGGGTCTGGCCGATTTCTTTGATCAGCAGGACTTCGTTGTAGCGCCGGTTGGTTTGATTGAGCAGAGATTGGGTGGACTCGCTTTCTTTGGTGATGTTGTCGATCAGTTCCTTTTTTTCCACATACCCGGAAAAGATGACGATACCCAGGTAAGCCAAGAGGCTTTTACCGGTGAAGCTGAGCCAGGAGGAATAGGAAGGCAAGAAGAAAAAAGAACCCAGGGCCAGGAGCAGGAAAAGGACCAGGCTGATTTTTTTGATCGTGTTCCAGACCAGGGACGGGGTCCTTTCCCAGGAAACGAGATAGCGGCAGTAGGGACCTCCCTGGTGGATACAGAGAGGATGATCGACCCGGGCCAGTTTTTTGGTGAATAACTTGGCCACGACCTCGATCATGCCGATGCGATTTTCACACTGAAAAGGGTTCTCCTTGAGACCCTCCTTCAGTTCCACCCGAATTTCAACCTTCCGTCCCCCCAGTTTTTTGACTTTGTAAGAGGAAGCCAGGGTGATCTTGCTGGCCGCTTTCTCGGCTAAGAGATAACCCATGAAAGGGGAGAGGAATCCCAGGACATAACGGCGGATGGGACTAAGCGAGCTTCCCATTACCGAAAAACGGCCTACTTCGCGGGAAAGGTTGGGGTTGTCGGTGAGCTGGCTGAGCATTTCATGAAAGCGGTCTATCTGTCTTTGGGTAAACCAGACCCCGCTTTCTTCGATTTCAAATGGTTCGATCCCGGCATATTCCAGAACATCGGTGGGATCAATCTGCGGATAAAATTTTCGAAGGTATTCAACGTAATTCCGAACGAGTCGGCTATTATAAAGAGGAGTGTCTTGCATTTTTCAATCTGCAGGTTTCAAAGGGTCTTTGGTTTCCGGGGCACTCTCAACTGCCGCTGATAGTCAAGGGTTCGATTCTAACGGCCCTGGGGCCGGAATAGGCTTCTCTTCGGGTCCTTTCCCGGGAGAAAAAGGCCTTTTTAAAGGCCTGCTGCATAGTTCCGGAAACCGATCCCCCTTTTATCGGCATTTTTCGGCCGTTCATTAAATAATATCCGGTACGGATCTCAGCGGAAAAGGCCCCGGTTACGGGGTTGGGCTCGAAATGAGAAAACCGCAGCAGATGGAAACAGGGGGCGCCGGTCAAAAGGTCGGAGGAGAGGGTTGAGCCTGAAGCTACTTCCAGGTTGGAAAAGTCTCCTGTGGCCTTTTCATTAAGATAATCGGCATAACGTTTGGAGTTCATTGGATTTTGAAAGATGTTTTCATCAATGACCCTTACCGGATGGAGGGGCAGACCATTGTCGTCAAAGGATCGAGTTTTCAAACCGCCGGGTAGAGTGGGATTACTGGAAAGGGTCAAGGCTTCCCCCTGGAGCTCTTCAATGACCGGATACCCAACTCTGAAGTGGGACCAGTTTTGAAAACGACCCGGGCCCGAGGCCTGGAGGCAGAAAAAATGAAAGAGGGAGTCCAGGGCTTCTTCGGAAAAAATTACCGGGAAAAGGCCGCTCCTGGGCAGCACGGCTTCCAGGGATTCGCGGCTGAAGGCGGCATAGTGATCCATGGTCTCCGCCAGGTTCAGATCATCAAAGAAAACAGCTTTTTTACTTCCTTGGCCTTCGCCCTCCAGCAGTGGACCTTTTTCCGCCAGAAGGACGAAGTCTACCAGAATTTCGGTCCTTTTCTCTTCCAGTTCTAATCCCTTCGAGTTTAGCAGAAGGATTTCCTTGTCCTCAATAAAAATTTCAGCCGCACTCCTTTTAACG